>NZ_JBQENU010000012.1:0-101072 GCF_052044605.1 Bacillus sp. 22483
TCGCGGAGTTCCTGATAGTGTTTTGCCCTTGTATCCATGGCACTGGTTAGTGCTTTTGCATCAAGTATCTTGCCCAGATTAAGCCACTCCCTCCATTATTGATCATAAAGTCTATTTTACCGTGACCTCCAAAACGGAAAAATAGGCTAAATGACATAAAAAATGGAATGGACTCTCTATTCAATTTACCCTCTACAATGGATAAACGAGTTTATCCATTGTAGAGATCTAGAAAAGGCCAGACAGTTCATTATACTCTGTCTAGCCACATGTTCACGTTACTTATAATCATTGATTGGTCCTTTATCCATCAAAACATCGATCTCATTTGAATATTTCATTTTTAACTTCGGTCTACGCTCAGAGTTTGGTTTACTGTAAAGCTCTAGTGGACGGATGATCACGCCATCATTTGTGTTTTGAAGAATACCTGGAACACAAGAATAAATCCGATCATTGTCATTTGCATGTTTCGCGTGAATCGTGACAGACGTTCCTTGATGATTATCGATACTCATAGACACTCTATATCTATAGAAAGAACCTGTTCCATTTGATTGAGCAGAGTAAACAACGGGAACCACCGCAAGGATATCATCATTTAACCTTAGTTTAATGACTTCTGTTTTCATTGATTCACGATCTCTACCGACATCTCCCATATGCTCAACAGCCCCGTTACCGTAACTTTTGAGAGCGGGAACACCTTTTGCACCAAACATGGCCACATCTATTTGTTTTCCTGATTTCGTATAGACCAATGCGTAAATATCATAATCGGTTCCAGACTCCCAAGATACTGTAGCCGTAATCTCTGGTGTTTTTTCAATGATGATCGGTTTATGACCTTTGTCTAGACTAATTTTACCTTGAACTTTCTCTAAGCTAATAGGTGCAGCGACTTTCTGTTTAGCGGCTGTGTTCATTGGAGCAGGCTCATTAATTTGTTTTTCAGAAACCATTTCAGGAGGTGTAGAAACATCCTGTTCATCAGGTTCAACCTCTACCCCATAAAGCTTGCATAGCCCTTCCAATCCAGAATCGAAGCCACGCCAGATGGATCGTGCTTTCGTTTCACTATTTCTTATGTATAGCTCTACTACGACAATACCCTTTTCATTTGTAAAGCTAACTGGTGTTAGGTATAGCACCTCATCACCTGTTCGAATTTCTGCTTGCAGATTCTTCACATGAGAAAAGCCGATTCCTCGATCCTCTGTTAGTGTAATAGCCATCTTTGTGATTCCGACAGGCACTTTGCTCATATCAAAATTCAATTGATGTCTTTTCAACTGATCTGATATCTCTGCTGGTAAAAGTGTCGCGACACCCGTAGTACTCTCCGGCTGATTGTAAAAAATAATGCCATTATCTCCTTGAACTAGATTTGAATCTGTTAAGAGAAACGCCGTTAAAGAAATATCAATTGCAGATGACACTTCATAACTGATGGATAATTGCCCCTTTGGAGAGTTTAGTACGGTATTGGCACCCATTTGCAGAGTTTGATTCATTTCAACAACTCCTATTCTTTATCTACCATTTATCGTTTTTATAGACCAATTATACCAAATAGTGCAATAGAACCTATTAATATCTTTCTCTCTTTTCATCTCTGCAATGATATGAGACAATGCCACCTAAAAACAAACTACTCTCGAAAGGAGAATCAATGTGTATAAAAAAATCATCCCAGCTGTTACAGTGATATTCGGTTTTTGGATTCTTCTTCAATTAGCATTTAGTATCAATATCTTTCACAATCCAATGAATTATTTTATTGTGATCACTCTCTTTTTTCTTTGTATTCAGGCTACATTGAAGCATAGGAAATAAAAAAACCCGGACAAGCGCATCCCACGCTCATCCGGGCCAGTCATTTCTTTATTACACTTCTTCACCATTCGTTGCGATGACGTTTTGATACCAAGTAAACGAATCTTTTTTAAGACGCTTCATTGAACCATTACCTTCGTTATCACGGTCAACATAAATCATGCCGTAGCGTTTTTTCATTTCACCGGTTGTGAATGACACGATATCAATGATGCCCCAAGGTGTGTAGCCGATGAGGTCCACACCGTCATATTCAACCGCTTTTTTCAGTGCTTGAATATGAGAAGCGAGATATTGAATTCGCTCTGGGTCATGAATAGAGCCGTCTTCTTCCACTTGATCAATGGCACCAAAGCCATTTTCCACAATGAATAGCGGGATTTGATAGCGATCGTAAAAACGATTCAATGTATATCTTAAGCCTGTCGGATCAATGGACCAGCCCCAGTCACTTGATTTGATATACGGATTTTCTACACCATGTGGCAATGCTCCATTGACAATGTCTCCGTTGTGATCAGATACTGCATCGCTTTTGACCGTTGTTGACATGTAGTAGCTAAAGCCAAGGTAATCTACTTTTCCTTTTCTTAAACTTTCTTCATCGCCTTCTTCAAATGGAATGTGATAGCCTTCGCGCTCAAATTCTTTTAACGCGTAGCTTGGATAGTAGCCACGCACTTGGACATCTGGGAAGAAATAGCGCTGTCTCATATATTCTTCTGCCAGCATGACATCCTCTGGGTTTGAGGAATATGGATAAATTGGCACGTGGGACACCATCGCTCCAATTTGAAAGGACGGATTGATCTCTTTTCCTTTTGCCACTGCCCATGCACTTGCAAGCAATTCATGATGTCCCGCTTGATACATGACTTCTTTGGCATTTTCCCCTTCTTTGACAGATACCCCTGAATTTGTCCAAAGGAACAACGGGTTGTTGACGTCCATTTTGTTATTGATTTCATTAAATGTCATCCAGTACGTGACCTTGTCCTTGTAACGATTGAAGCATACTTCCGCGAATTTCGCGAAATATTCAGCGACTTTTCTGCTTCGGAATCCGCCGTATTCTCTTGCCAAATGGAGGGGCATTTCAAAGTGAGACAACGTAATGACAGGCTCGATTCCATGTTTAATCAGTTCATCAAACACATCATCATAAAACTGTAAGCCTGCTTCATTCGGCTCTTCTTCATCCCCTTTAGGGAAAATTCGGCTCCAGCCGATCGATGTTCGCAAGCATTTTAATCCCATTTCAGCAAACATGGCGATATCCTCTTTGTAACGGTGGTAGAAATCAATGGCTTCATGGTTTGGATAAAAAGTTCCTTCTTCTATCGTTTCCGTGATCTGTCTTGGTACACCATGAGCACCGGCTGTCATCACATCTACAACACTCGGCCCTTTGCCAGCTGCATTCCATCCACCTTCGAATTGATGAGCGGCTAATGCCCCGCCCCATAAGAAATCTTTTGGTAAAGTCATTATCTATTCCTCCTATTTCACAATTGTCAACATGACGTCAGTTGGCTGACATGTCGAACGTTCCTCTACAATCACATCTTCGTATGCTTGGGTATTGGTAATGATAACAGGTGTGATTGTTTGTAATCCTTTGCTTTCAATTGCTTCCTGATCAAATGTCATCAACAAGTCACCCTTTTTCACCTTGTCGCCTTCTTTGATATTGAGTGTAAATGCCGATCCATCTAGAGAAACCGTATCAATTCCTACATGAACAAGTAACTCTACACCAAATTCAGAACGCAAACCAATCGCATGTTTTGTTGGTGCAAGCATGACGACACTGCCATCAAACGGTGCAAACAGTTTGTTATCGGTCGGATGAACGGCAAAGCCTTTCCCCATCGCCCCAGAGCTAAATACGGCATCTGGTACTTCAGATAACGAAAGCACCTTTCCTGTAAGTGGAGCCGTGATCATTTCTTCATTGTTCATAGAAGCTTGTGTCGTTTCTCCGTCTTGATCTTTAAGAGGTGTTTCACCAGCTGACTGTTCTACTGTATCTTCTCCATATCCGAACATTTGAATAAGCACAACTGGTAAAATCAGCGCAATGGCCACACCAATCAAAATACCAATGATAGACGTTGGATAATCTGCACTGATTCCGTTCACAATGGTCAGCGGGCCAGGCAGCCCTGCATATGCAAAGTAATAAGGGTTAAAGAAGCTGGCCACAACGGCACCGACCGCTCCAGAAATACACCCAAAAATAAACGGCTTTTTAAAACGTAAGGTGACACCGTAAATCGCAGGCTCCGTAATACCGAAGAGTCCTGTGATTCCAGCTGAAACCCCAACTTTCCGTGTTTCCCGATTTCTTGCTTTTAAAATAACTCCCAGCACCGCACCGACTTGAGCGATAACAGCGATGGTTTGATATGCCTGAAAGGAGTCACGTCCATATTGTTCAAAGTTCGCAAGTACCATTGGCGTAATGCCCCAGTGAACACCGAAAATCACGAGTACTTGCCAGAAACCACCGATAATGGCCCCTGCCAGAGCTGGCACATTTTCAGCTAAGATATTGTATCCGTTTGCAATCCCATTTGCACCTGCTGTCGAAAGAGGACCGATTAATAGAATGGTTAACGGAACCATGACGACCATACATAGAAATGGGACAAATAGCGGTTTGACAACCTCATGAATTCGTTTGTTTAAGAATTTTTCTACATAAGAAAGAATCCATACTAAGAAAAGCGGTGGCAAGACGGATGATGTATAAACCGTTTCAGATAACGCAATCCCTAAAAAGGTCACACCTTCCCCTGATGCTACACGTCCAGCAATCTCTGTCCAAGAAGGACTGACAAGCGCTGCTGTACAAGCAACCGCGATATACATATTCGTTTTGAAATGCTTGGCTGCAGTTATCGCAATAAAAATGGGCAAGAACGTAAACGGTGCCCAAGAAATAAAGCTAAACACTTCATAAGTGCCTGTTTTCGAGAAGCTTGGAAATATCAAATTTATTAAGATAAGTGCACCTTGCAAAATACCAGCTGCGGCTAAAATATACACAAATGGCGCAAACACAGCGGACATGGTCGCAATGACCCGATTCAGTATCGTTCCTTTGTGTTCATTCGGCTGGTCATCATCCGACGTTTGAAGCTGAACAAGATTGGAAAAATGCTCATATACCTCACCTACATGCTGACCGATCACAACCTGAAACTGACCACCGTTTTCCACCACTGTAATGACGCCAGGCATGGCGTTGATTGCTTCTTTTGCCTTTGGATTAGAGCGCTTCAGCACCAAACGCAGCCTCGTGGCGCATCTTGCGGCACTCACCACATTTTCCTCTCCGCCAACTGCTTCTAAGATGTCTTCTGCAAGCTTTTGATAATCCCTCACTTTTGACATATAAAACCCCCCTTTATCACCACTAGTATATGTACATTATAATTATACCGGTACAATTTATCAATGCCTATATAATTTAAGTTTGCATATCAAAGAGAAATCGGGATGTGCTATAATACAAAGACAATAAATCGTGAAAACAAAGAGGAATGGCTATGTTAAAGTATCAACAAATTGCGAGCGATATTGAAAAATATATTGTCACACATGAGCTGCAGCAAGGAGACAAACTTCCTGTGCTTGAGACGCTCATGAATCAATTTGCTGTGAGCAAAAGTACAATTATCAAATCATTAGATTTACTCGAAAGAAAAGGGATTGTCTATCAGGTGAGGGGCAGCGGCATCTTTGTGAGAAGGCACAGGCGCAAAGGCTATATCAGCCTTTTATCCAACCAAGGATTTAAAAAAGATTTAGAGGAATTTCAACTGACATCAGAAGTTCTCACGTTAGATACCGTCAAACCGCCAGAAGAAGCTGCGCTGAATTTAAACATTGAACCAGATGAGGATGTTTTCTACCTTAAACGCATTCGTTACATCAATGGACAAACTTTATGTTTAGAAGAGTCCTATTACCGGAAAACCATTATTCCTTACCTCAACACAGAAATTGCAGCCGATTCTGTTTTTAAATTCATTAGTGAAGGCCTTGGTCTTAAAGTGGGCTTTTCTGACATGTACCTGCAAGTTGGCAAACTAAACGAAACTGAAGCGAAGCACCTCGGACTTAAGCAAAATGATCCTGCTCTTCGCGTCGAAACCGTCTTTCATCTCACAAACGGCCAGCCTTTCGACTTCTCGAAAATCACTTATAACTACATGCAATCCCAATTTTTTATTCAGGCGAATAATTATTATGGGTGATGAAAGGAAAAAGCCTCCTGAGACATTCAGGAGGCTTTTTTACTGTTCTCTTTTAACCTTTAAATATTTCTTCCCTCTCTCTTGAGTAATTAGCCCGTCAATGAGAGTATCACCATAAAAAATGACTAAATAATCCCCTTTACCTATAAGAACAACTGGAAAAGCATGATGTTTTTGCAGACTCATTTCAACATCATCTGGATGAATCTCGACTTCTATTTCATGTCCAATGAATGAATACTCGAACGTAAGAGTATGATAAAGTTCTACAAGACACTGTACGATCTCCTGTTGAATACGAACGACATCATGTGAAACAACCTCTGTCCACTTTAAATATAGAACGAATCCCACAAAACCAGCTTCTTTTTGTATGTTCATGGTCGTATGTTTTAGACATGTTCCCTCCAATTCAAATTCTGAATAAAAACCTTCCAAGTAATTGTTTTTGATTTTATTCTCTTTTACATCATGTTCGATCCATGCTTCGCCGTTAGCGTCCTGACTAAACTTTACCTTCGTTATCAATATTCCTTTTTTTGTTAAAAAGTCAGTCAGTTTGCGAAAAGTGATTGTTAAATGAATGTCATCATAGAATACCAATCCAATATTGATATATCCTCCTAAAGCTATGCTGACCCCCTCGCTTTCTTTTTGTTTTGTTCAAGCATACTACAAAAAAGCAGATTCTCTTTGAACCTGCCTTTTGATCCGATATTATTTTCTTTCAGCCTTAAACGACTTTACCGTCTTACTACTCTCCGACATTCCTTTTCCTGTAACGGTAAGACCTTTCCGCCCTTAGCGCCTAGTTGTTTGATATTACATGAACAATTCCAATTCATCACATTCAAAAGATTCATTTTACGAATGCATCATACAAACTTATGATGAACATAACAACATGTTTAGGAGGATTCGTCAGATGAAAGATATTAGAGTGTATCATGTCGATGCGTTTACAACTGAGAAATTTGGAGGTAATGCCGCTGGGGTGGTGTTGGATGGGGAATGGTTAACAGAGGATGAGATGCAGAATATCGCCAAGGAGTTGAACTTACCCGAATCTGTTTTCTTGCTGCCGGCACATGATGAGGAAGCTGATTATCGAGTGAAATATTTCACTCCAACGGAAGAGGTCAATTTCTGCGGGCATGCGACGGTTGGGTTGACTTGGCTTTTAGCGACAGAGCTAGGGATGGCTAAAGAAAAATCAGGGGTTGTGTTAGAAACAAAGATCGGCCATGTTCCCGTTGTATGGCACGAAGTGAATGGCAAAGTTGTGGATGTGGAGATGACACAGGTCACGCCAAAGACGCGAGATTTTATCATCGATGTAGAAGAGCTTAGTGACATGCTCGGTATAAGCAGTGACAGGATTGATCCATCCTATCCTATAAAATTAGCAAACACCGGAAACTGGCATCTCCTGGTTCCGCTGAAACATCAGGATGACATTGATCAAGCGGCACCAAACTTAGCAGCTTTAGGGAAATTGAATAAAGCGCAGGGTATCACAACGACTCATCTTTATACGTTTCAATCCACAAAGGACTGTGATCTTTATACAAGGGATTTTGCACCTGGCATTGGTATACCCGAAGATCCTGTAACCGGAGCAGCAAACGGAGCATTAGCCGGATATCTGTATTTGGAAGGGATCATTCCTCAGCAAGAAACCACTCATCTGCGCATTGCTCAAGGTGATGCCATCGGCAGACCAGGATTGCTTCGTATCACGGTCATTCCGAATGAAGCAAAGCCGGTGATTAAAGTTGCAGGTGCAGCGGTTATTACCATTCGCGGGGTAATCACGCTATAAATTGATCAGCTTGAATAGAGACTCTCGTTCAAGCTGAATCTATTTAAAATGATCTTTGACCGCTTCAATCCATCTTTTAGTAGAGGGAGAGGCTGCGTTAAAAGATTTAAACGCCATATTGATTTCGCGATAAACACTGGTCTCAAGTGGAATTACGTTCGCATGAGGCACCTGAGGCGGCAAAATCAACTTCGGAATGATCGTGAGCCCAATGCCTTCCTGAACCATAGAGATGAGCGTATTGTTGTCCCCAATCTCAAATAAAACATGGGGTTTTACGCCTCTTTCTTTTAATATTTTCTTAATGAGTTGATCACAGCCCGCTTTTGGCATAATAAATGGTTCATCTTGGAACGAAGCCACTTCCATCACCTTCTTTGTATGGAAACGATGACTCTCTTGCATGAGCACTACCAATTCATCTTGAAACAGTGGAACAGTTTCCAAATCTCTAGATGGCTGTGTTAAAAACCCAAGATCAACTGTGCCAGACGCGATCCACTCTTCAATCTCTTCATAGCCGCCTTCGTATAACTCCAATTGGATATTGGGATAACTTTTCGTAAAACGATGAATGAGCTGCGGAAGCATTTTTGAAGAAAAACTAGAGAACGTGCCGATCTTGATACTCCCCACTTCCATCCCTTGAATCAACGCCGCCTCCTGCTCAAGCAATGACGCATGATGAATGATTTGGCGAATATGGGGCATCACCCGCTCACCTGCATCTGTCAGCGACAGCCCGTTTCGATTCCGATGAAGCAGCACAATCCCAAGTTCTGACTCAAGCTTCGCCATATTATGACTCACCCCAGACTGCGTCAGCCCAAGCTTCTCTCCAGCTTTTGTAAAGCTGCCGCATTCGACGACTGTTTGAAATACTTTGTATGGGAATGTCATTCGTTTGCTCACCTCACTTTAGATCTTGGCAAAACCTACTGTTAGACATGTCTGTGATTTTTCGATTTAATTGTTGTTCGACCAATTGAAAACATGCCTGCTGAATCCATAAACGTTTAAATGTATAGAGTTGTTCTTTTTCATCGCCATGCATCTCTTCATCTTTTTCTAACTGAAAATCTGTCAATTCGATTTTGTCATGAACATGCATGTGAATAAAAACATGCGCATTGTGAAAATCATGCATATGCTCTACTAAAGCTGAGATATTGGTGATAAAGTCATCAAATATATCTTCTTCTAGCGTTTTCTTGAGATCTAGATGGCTGTGCACATCCATTGATATGTAATTATCTCTTTCATCCAGTTCTTCTTGAGTGGCCAGAGGGTTATCATGAATCGTTGCTTTTCTATTTAAATCTGTAATCGAGAAATAAACGATGATGTCTTTATTATCGAGAAATTCATACGCCCATATCTCTGCATCTCTTAATCTTAAAATGCGGGTGAGATTGTCCAACTTTAAACCCTCCAATTAATTATTCATCGTCGTCGACGAAGACCTAGACGCCGCTTCATCCGCTTTCACACAATCAATCGCAACAACCAATGCAATCATCACAGGCTCCATCTCTTGTTTCAAAATATCCACCTTGTAGCTATCCCCCCAAGTAAACCATTCCTTCTTTACCTGACCAATCACTTCGCCGCTTTGCAGCACTTGGAAATTCATATCCCACCAGTTCCCTTGTACTTCGATTCCAGCAGCATCAATTGAATATTTTGCTTTGAAGAACGTAAACTCTTTTTTGATCGTCAATACCTCTTGCCCACCGACTTCTACTAAAAACTTCGGTAAAAAGCTAAACATTTTCTTCGTAATTACAGCGATGACTTCTCGTTCTGTATTCAAAATGGTGAACGTCTTTGGCACCTTCATAAAGCTGCCTTCGACCACATATACATCATTTTCCTGTTGGTCCTTTACCGTAAACCTGCCGCTCAGACTAAATACCTTTTGCTTCATATACAGCTGCTTCATAAGTACCTCCGATTCAGTTCAAAAATTTATCCGTTCTTACCTTACCCCTGATTATACCAAAAAATAGAATGTGCAAAAAACCACCTGATAGCAGGTGGTTTTCGATTACTGGTCCATTTTCAGAGATTCTTTTTCATATGTTTGAAAAGCATCTTCCATTCCCTTGATGACTTCTTTAATTTTGACATAACCACTTGTGTAAGGAATAGAATCTCTAATCTCTTCCCACATAAAATGATAGAACTTCAGGTCATCTGTTTCACACATCACAAAATCTGTGTAATCCTTACCTGGAAGAGCTTCAGCATCAAAAAAGCGCACCGTCACATGTTCCTCATATTTTTGCATCAACTCTTGCAGCGAAGCCGCATGGGTTCTGCGCTCCTCTCGTGGTAAAGCAAGCCAAGATGGATAGAACTCTAATAAAACAACCATCATATATTTCATCATCAAGCCCCTCGATTCTTCTATGATGTGATGATTGTACGCCAGATCTAGAGAATGTGCATTAACATAGGTTAATGTTCAGCAGGATGCAGTAGCCTGCTCAGCGAAACTGGAGAAATACCGATATATGAGGCAATATGATATTGAGCGATACGTTGATGTAACCCGGGATATTTCAATAAAAACGCCTGATATCGCTCAATGGCTGGCAAATAGAGCAGTTCCCTCTCACGCTCTTCCTTTCTCGTATACAGCCTTTCTACACTCACCCGAACAAACCGCTCCCACATATGACTGCTGTTCATCAACCTTTGAAGTAGATCATACGGAATTTCAATCACGATAGAATCCTCCATCGCTTCAATCGAATAAGGAGAAGGCTGCCCGTTGATCATACTTGCATAAGAAGTAGCAAAATCATCTTCCAACGTAAAAGCCACGTTGTACTCCCTTCCATCCGGTAACAAATAGAAGAGACGGAAGAGACCTGTTATGCAGAAATAGGCATGCTTCACCGGATCGCCAGCCTTGATTATGCATGTACCTGCTTTTAACTGTTTAATCGTTGTTCCATCTTTGAAAGCTTGCCAATGATTTTGTTCAATTGGATATTTCGATATTTTGGTTTTGAACGTGTCGTATAGGTCAGTTATGTTGTCCATCTGTAAGTAACCTCTCTATTAATAGAAGAATTGATAAAAAATGGTGTCAGAAAACACTCAGGTTATAATGGAAATATAAGCGATGATGAGAGGAGAAACAATGAAAAAAATCACTTTTTTTGACTGGACCATCCATTTACAAGCAGACTTAACAGCGATTACAGATCATCATGAAAAGAAAATGGTCATTTTAGAGCCATCTATTGAACTAAATAGCATCATCTGGTTGGATGACAACAACGAGCTACAAATCAAACCTACTTGGGATTGTGTCATTTCAATTGATCCAACCAATAAATCACTGACAATCCGGCAAACAAAAGAAGTATTCGGAGATGTGTACGAATGAAAATAGGAGGAACTATGAAGAAAACCACTTTTTATGATTGGACCGTTCACTATCCTGAACATTTAACAGCCGTCAAAGATGATACAGAAAAGAAAATGGTCTTTCTAGAACAGACTGTTGAATTTAAAGGAATTATTCGTATTGATGAGAATGATGAACTGCAAATAAAGCCCACTTGGGATTGTGTCATTATTATTAATGCAAAACAGATGTCTGTCACAGTTCGTGATGCAGAAGACTTTGTAGGTTTACCATAGAAATAAAAAAGTCTCGTTTGAGGAAAATCACTCAAATGAGACTTTTTTTATTTATTATTTAATATCCATTTACAAAGCACTCTATAGTTTCTAATTCATCTTCTTTCAGTTCTCTGTTCACGTACTTTTGATATTCATTCGTGATTTTCTGCTTATCTCCACCACATAGATCAGTGAATTTCGCAATCTTCCTAAGCTTGTCTGTTTCCTGTCGAAACTCCTCTTTTGTCCACGGCCTTTGGTGCGATGGAATATACGTCTCCGCATCAAATGCATCTAACTCATCTAAAAGACGCAAGATTTCTTTTACCGTATAATGTACTTTTTCTGCATACATTTTCGGATAAATGCAATCAGCAAGAAACAGGATTTTTTCCTCTTTCACATACACGATCACTGAATCTGCGGCATGATCGCCTCCAATATGCTGCACAACACAAGTGACCCCGCCAAGATCAATCTCCATCCGACGATCAAACGTGACATCCGGTAAAACCACCTGAATCTCTCGATGATTCTTATATTCTTCTTTGATGGCCTTCGCGCAAAACTCAATCTCCGTTCCTTCCTTCACCCGCTCATCAATCGCCTCATCTGACCACGAAAACGGAACAAGCTCCTCCATTTTCTTTCTTGTCTGTGCAGAAGCAATTGAAACCGTATCAGGTAGCGCAGGCAGACCAAAGATATGATCCCAATGCCAATGCGTGAGGACAACGAGATC
Source organism: Bacillus sp. 22483 (assembly GCF_052044605.1). Taxonomy (NCBI): domain Bacteria; kingdom Bacillati; phylum Bacillota; class Bacilli; order Caryophanales; family Bacillaceae; genus Bacillus; species Bacillus sp. 22483. The sequence goes on from NZ_JBQENU010000012.1 coordinate 12,305, forward strand.
GGGCTTGGCGTTCTCGTGTTTTAAAGTTTCTTTGATAAAGTATTTGGCATGATCTTCTGAGTTGCCGGCATCAATCATTAATGTTTTGTCATTGCCTGCGACCATGCCTAGGATGGGGCGGTCGGTGAGTGATACTGGTGTGATGTAGGAGAAGGTTTGGCCTATTTTTTTGATTGTGTGCATGGTGTTCCTGCTTTCTGATATTTTTAGATTTTTGATTATGCGGTGGTAAATCCAATCCTATTTCTTTAATAAGTATTTGGCTAACTTTCGATCTTCTTTATCCTTTGTCTTCACAGCAATATGTTCAATCAATTCTCTTGTGGCCGCTTGCTGAGAATACGAAGGAGACCATTCCCTTAATACACTTAAAGCATGATACTGTAAATTTCCATCATCTGATCTAAGTGCAGCTTGAATCAATGGCAATCCTACACCGTCGTGTTCATATAAATCTTGCACAATATATTGTAGACAAGCCACTTCATCATCTGAGAGGTTTGATAACGATAAATGTGTTTCTGCAAATGTACAAAGCTCTCTAATATGCTGGTGTGGACTTGTGTCCATCACAGCAAAGTATATTTCACTATTTGTCGGATCTTTCTCAAGCAAAGCAAATAGATGCTCAATCACATCTAAACGATAAAAGAGAGCGATTTTAAGTGCTTGGGAGCTGAAACCCTGTTGTAACGAATCGATTGCAAGCTTTGGCCATCTACTGTCATTGATAAACGGTTGAACAGCTTCCTGGATAGCCTTATAATCGTCCTGTTTCCATGAAGCATTCAATCGGTCTTCCCAAATCTCTTGTTCATCATTTAAAAACTCATTTATTTTCAATATTGGATAAAAGTCCTCAATTGATTGACAGTGCTTATGAGCATGGTGAATAAAACGGCAGAGAACTAAGCTTGCATTTGGATACTCTTCGATACCATAGTTAGAAACCTCATCTTCTAATAATGCTTGAATGATGAGACTCGCTCCATCATATAATTCTTTGGAAATTTCATCTTTTGATAAAGCTGTTTCCAGATCACCATTAAGAGCACAAGTATAAGCTAAGTATTCATTCATGATTGTATTTTCGCAGCCCTTTGTTAGGAGCCATCGTTTTATTTCTGGCGTCGATGCTTCCAATTGCTCAACAGCCGAAATCTTCCCCCATCCATCGACGGACTTTGCAAGACGCCAAACATGTTCGTTTCCTTGAATTGTGCCATTCTTCAATGCAAACACGACATAAGAAGTAAATTCTTCATGCATACCTATTGTGAATAAAAGCTCTTTGTATTTTTCACAGTTTGTACATCCCAGTATCATGACTGCAAATTTGACTACCTCCCGATGTGCTGCATGCTCAAGAAGCCATAACGCTTCTTGCTGTACACGGGATTCATCCCATTGTGTTTGCTGAAATCGTTCAATTAATTCACTACTACGGCTGGCCATATTGTTAGAAATGATTTTTTCATATGTTTTTTTTCTAGTTTCGTTTGTAGGATGATTCAGTTGTATTTCAAAAAGCTTCAATAGTTTCTTCACATAAAAAGGGGCAGGTCGTTCATCTACATAATAATCAGATAAACCGGGAGCCAATCGTGGTTCATTTTCGTCAAATAAATAATCTTCATCGGGTAAACGATCATCTACTATTTTATGATGTGTTTGAATTTGTTGTTGAATAAAGGGAACGATTTTCTCTTTATGATCCCATGATAGAAGGTCTATCTTCATTGATTCATCTAAAACCGTTTCATGATCTACCTTCACCATACAACGAAATCGTACATACCCACCAAGTTTAACGGACACTTTGTGTTTTGTACCATCTTGAAGTTCCAATATCCCCGATAATGTTGAATATGGAATTATATGAGACAATACACTTTTTCGTTGCTTTTTATCAACTGTCACACCATCAATGATCAGTTGTTCTTCTTTTATTTGATTTATAATTTCTATAGAATGCCCTTTATAATCAATTTTCCACGTTTTATTTATTTCTTTTTCTACGTCTTTTATTACGTTACGCATTTCACGTTTAAAGTCAGCTTTAAAACTCATGGAAGTCTCCTTTAACTTTAAATAGTTATGGATTGAATATATATTGAATCTTCTAACGTAAATAAAGGTATAGGAGATAATTAGATTCCCGTACCTTTTGATTTAAAAAGTGAATTATGATCCAATTACCTTACATAGTGCAACAGCAGTTTTCTAAGAGCAATAAATTTCAACCATCTATACAAATGTAGTTTTATCTTCCACTGAACAAAGAATTATTTGGTTAAAAAGTTTAATTACTTAATAATAAAAGTGAATTCACTTGAGATATTATCATTTTTTAAATATAAGGATTTTTCATTTCAGTCTTAAGTAATTTGAGGTTAATCTAATTATAAAACCTAACTCTTCTTCCTCACGTTCACTTAGTACAGTTAAATCAAAGGAGAGTTCATATGATTGATCAAAAAAAGTGACTATCTTATCCAAATCAATTAAAAGTTGATTAGAAAAATCTTTGTAAACTAGCAATAAATCTATATCATTTGGGGATCTATTCTCATTGAGAATTGACCCAAATAAATACACACTTTTAAATGATTTAAACAATTCTATATGATATAGAATTTTCTCTACGACAAAATCTTTTGTATTAAATTCCATTAATGTATTTATAAAATTTATCCATTGTTAGTAATGTTACTTTCATTTCTTTTGCTAGTTCGTATGCTTCCACTGAAATACAACACTCACCATTCCAATTATGTAAGTTTAAAACCACACATTTTTCCTTTGGACATAGTTGTTGTAATTTAACTTTACTTAAGCAATACTCATAAATAAAAACTATATTTACACCATTTACTGTAATTTCTTTTAGATTGTCTACCTCTAAAAAATCAAAATTTAAACCTCTTGATTTTATAACTTTTAAAGCATAATTTAAACTTTTGAATCGTACATTAACTTCCCTAAAACAATTACTATCATAGTATAATTGTCTTAACATTGGAGTGTCATTTAGATAAATCTTTTCAGAAAAACTGTCTTTTTTAACCTGTATATATGGATTATTAATGCCTAAAACAATAGATTCAAATTCCCCCTTATTCAGTAATACTGATATTAAACTCTCAATAGACTCTACAGATGGCATAAAGTTTTCATGTACAGGTTTTATTCCAAACAAGGAGTTAATCTCAGCCGGAAATAATACATGTCTTATTTTTTCTTTACTTATTCGAGTAGCTTCAAATTCATCAATATGAAGCATAAATCTTTGTACTAATGCTAAGTTTGAGTAACTTTCCTGAGAATGATTTTGAATCAACTTAGTATTATTTTTCAAAATTTTTCTTATTTTTCTATTATTTGATATAATTTCGCCTTCAAAAATGTCCCATAATTCCCTTTGGTTCTCTGAATAATAGTTTTCAAAAATTTCTTGATTACGTAATAATAATATAACTACTTCACTTTTTAATTCCTCAAATGTATCATACTCTTTACTAAAAAAACGCTCAAATTCAACCTTACGTATTTGTTTCCATTTTTCAACATCATCAGCACTGAATGCACTGTTTTTATCAAAATTTGTATGACAATTTGGACATAAAATAATTAAATTTTCATACGAGTTGTCTTTAGTATCACAATAAGGACTTATATGAGCCTTTTCCATTATGTCGCCACTATCTTTAAATAAATCTACTTTACACTCTGGGTTCATACATCGCCCCATAGATTCAGCATATATCCTTCTTTCAACCTGAGTACTTATCTTTCTGCTCACCTCGTTCATCTCCTTTAAACTCACTGCTTTAGTCTCTCTCTTTACTGCATTAAAGATTCACGTTACTCTAGCCTTACTATACTTAATAATTTCTTTAAGTTTTAAAACACTAATATATTTTATAGGATTCACAATTAATATATCTACTGTTATAAACACCTACAAATAAAAATCAAAATTAATTTAATTATAGCAAATAATAACAAATTCAACATCATAGCAATTTAATATGTTAATTCATAAACTTATTAATAATTCAAATAAAAACAACCGCCTAAAACGCTGGCAAATCAACGTTCTTGATGGTTCTTTTAAAAACCCCATCTACTTATGATAAGGCTCCCCCCGCACAATCCGAAACGCCCGATAAATCTGCTCCACCAACACCAACCTCATCAACTGATGCGGAAACGTCATCTTCGAAAACGACAGCTTCTCATTCGCCCGCTGCATCACAGCATCGCTTAACCCAAGGGATCCGCCTATGACAAAACACACCTTACTTTTTCCGTATGTTGCCAGCTTATCTATTGTATCGGCTAATTCTTCGGAAGTTTTCATTTTTCCTTCGATGGCGAGGGCGATGACGTGGGCGTCTGGGTTGATTTTGCTTAGGATGCGTTCGCCTTCTTTGTCTTTGATGATTTTCATGTCTTGCTCGCTGAGATTCTCGGGTGCTTTTTCGTCTGCGAGCTCAATGATCTCGATTTTTGCGTATGCTTGTAATCGTTTTGTGTATTCGGCTATGCCTTGCTTTAAATATTTCTCTTTTAATTTTCCTACTGTGATAATTGATATATTCACAGGTCATCCCCACCTTAAGAACAAGTTATTCATATAAGTTATCAACAATTGTGGATAAAATTTGTGTATTTTGTGTCCGATCATTCGTTCCCCACTATATATATTGCAGGTTCATCGCACAATTCACAGGTTGTGGATAAGCTGTGTGTATGTTCGATTTTTCTGAATTCTGGCGGTGTTTCGTGATCATCTATGTACATGTCTAGTACGGTTTCTATATGTTCTGCACAAGCATAAAGTGATTTGTTCATAAGTTTCTAATTCCTCCAATATGTTGTTTGGTTATTCACATGTGTTTCGCTCATTGTTCAATATAACCGATTTATTCACATGTTAATAGTCTTTTACCATTTTCCACACCTTTTATCCACAAACCAAATAAAAAAGCCTCCACTCCTGTGAAGGCTCCTTCCTATAAAAATGGATTATAAAATCTCGTTCCTCTAACAAATGTAATCACTAGCGACACAATCAGTACCGTTCCAACAAAGATTAACGCCGCATAGTCTGCTTTTTGAAAGTCTTTCGCCGTAAACCATGTGCGCTTTTTATGCTTTCCAAACCCGCGCAATTCCATCGCATTGCTGATCGTTTCAATCCGCTCTAGGCTGGAGAAAATCAGCGGCATCACAATCGACAGCGCATTTTTAATCCGTTTTCCCAGTTTTTCATTCTTCGATAAATCAATGCCTCTTGCTTGCTGAGAAATGGCAATCGTTCGAAAATCACGCTGAATATCTGGGATGTAGCGCAGAGCAATCGCTACCGCATACGAAATCCGGTAGCTGACCCCGATTCTGCTGAGCGATGAGGCGAATTCACTTGGATTTGTTGTCACGATAAATAAAAGCGCCGCTGGCATCACGGTCACGTATTTCAGTGTAATGTTCAATTGATAGAAAAGCTGTTCAAGTGTGACATTGTACCAGCCTACAATGTGAAACAGCTCGTGCTTCGCTCCATAGATGGCGACACCTTGCTGAGGCGCAAAGACGTAAATGGCGATGTTATTGATGACAAGAAAAATCGCCAAGACAATCACTACGAAAGAGATATCACGAAATCGTACGTTTGATAGCTGAAAGAACACGATACTGGCAACTAGCATAAACACTAATACGCCTGTATCATATGTGAGCATCGCTGCGGATGACCAGAGGATAAAGCAAATGAGTTTGGTTGCCCCTGTCAGCCGGTGAATTGGCGATGGGCGATCGATATAAGACAGCATGTCTACAGCCATGTCATTCGTTCCTTTCTGTCAACCTCAATGAAGCGATCCACGAGTTCATTTGGATTCGGCCAGTCTGCTTTTAGCGCCAGTTCATACAGCGACGTTTCTTTTAAGCTCGCCTTTTGGACTAGCAGCTGATCTGTCAGCACTTTGGCTGGTGTATCATCTGCGATTTTTTCTCCATTTGAAATGACAATGGTTCTTGTTGTGTATTCGAGCATCAAATGCATATCATGGGTGATCATCAAAATCGTGACGCCCTGCTGATTTAATTGCTCTAAAAACGTCATCATCTCTGTGTAATGTCTAAAATCTTGACCGGCCGTTGGCTCATCTAAAATGATGATTTCTGGTTCTAACACAAGAATGGATGCAATGGTGACGCGCTTTTTCTGTCCAAAGCTGAGGGCTGAGATCGGCCAGTTCCGAAATGGATACAGCCCGCACACTTTCAGGACTCGCTCTACACGATCCTTGATGTCATCTTCCTGTACACCTCTTAAAACGAGACCGAGGGCGACTTCATCAAAAATCATTTGTTTCGAAATCATTTGATTTGGGTTTTGCATGACGACACCGATTCGTTCGGAGCGCTGTTTGATGGTGTCTCCTGAGATGTCATTGCCATTTAAAAGGATTGTCCCTTTTGTTGGCTTTTCAAATGCGCAGAGCACCTTGGATAGTGTCGTCTTGCCTGCGCCATTGGCACCGGCGATGCTGATCATTTCTCCTTTTTTGACGGTAAAAGAGATGTTGCTCAGCGTGTTTGGTCTTGTCGGATAATCAAAGCTCAGCTCACGCACTTCTAGTAAATCCGGCGCTTCATTCTGCTCGACTGATGGCTCAGATGCTTCCATCCATTGCTCGATTTTCTCTTTTGCCTCGTCATTTAAGGTGAGATGCTGTAAATTAGCGATCTGATCTCCTGCTGCAATCGGAATACCTGCATATTTCATCGCTCTCACATATAAAGGCTCACGTAAATACGCCGCTTCTAATACATTTGAGGCGAGCAATTCATCTGGTGTCATATCCGCTGCAATCGTGCCGTCATTGACGACGATGATGCGGTCGACATGGCGGAAGAGGACGTCTTCCAATCGATGTTCCACCATCACGACCGTTTTTTTCGTTTCTTTTTGCAGACGGTCAATGAGATCGATCACTTCTTTACCTGTTGCGGGATCAAGGCTTGCCAGTGGTTCATCAAACAGCAAAATGTCGACATCGTTGACAAGTACGCCTGCGATGGCGACACGTTGTTTTTGACCGCCTGACAGCTCATGCACGGATGATGCCAGTTTGCCGTCTACCTCTGTTAATTTTGCCGCTTTCTCGACACGTGTTTTCATTTCTTCGCGTGTGACTTGATCATTTTCTAGTGTGAACGCGATATCTTCTCCAACGGTCAGCCCGATAAATTGTCCATCAGGATCTTGCAGCACCGTTCCGACGAGCTGTGAGAGGGAGAAAATGTTCTCTTTCTCTGCATTTTTCCCGCCGATGTGAAGACTTCCTTCCATAGAACCTTTATAAGACGCAGGAACTAGCCCATTGATACAATGGGCTAGTGTGCTTTTTCCCGATCCAGACGGGCCTGCGATGAGAACTTTTTCTCCCTCATAGATGGTCAGGTTGATATCTTTCAATGTTGGTTCTGCCTGACTGCGATACTTGAATCCGAAATGTTCGAATTGAATCATCGGTTTCTTCATTTATGTGTTCCACCTTGCTTCATGATGTTTCTTTCGATAGACTGCCGCTTTTGCTTCTTGTTTTCGCATAAGCCGCAATGATGATGGTGCCTAATACACCGACTGTGATGATGTTTGAGATTCCTGCTACGATGCCTTGAAAAAATACTTTGTTAGCAGGTTCTGCATAGATCACAATGTCGAGTACCGGCGCAATGACAAACCAGCCTAATGCTTGTGCGCCGACTTGGACGGCGTTGAAGAACGCAATTTTTTTCCAGCCAAAGTCACCCTCTTCTACTTTTAAACGGTTGGAAATTAAACCGATCATCAAACCTACCAAACCAGAAACGATAATCCAGCTCCACCAAGGTCCAAATGTGGTGGCATCTTTAATGAGATGACCAATAAATCCAATCAATGCGCCTGCAACAGGACCAAATAGCACGGCCATTAACGCAAGGAACGCGTACGATGTTTCAATTTGTGTATTCGGAATCCCAGTTGGAATGGAGACGAAGCGTCCTAAAATGACAAAGACGGCTGCGCCAATTCCGATGGCAACGACAGTTTTCGTTGAAAGTTGTTTACCTGCCATGATGTTTCCTCCTCTTATTCATATATAATGCGCGGAGCTTTGCGAATCGAAAGGCGCCAGCCTGTGCCTGTACCGATGTTATAAGCCTTTGCAAATGACCCTTGATTGATCGCCACGCCTAAATGATCGAGTGAATTGACATATACGAGTGGTTCGCCTACCTTTAAATCGGCAAAAGATCGTCCATAGGTCATGATATTTTTATACACATTTTTTGGCCCGTTGGCAATGGTAACTTCTATTGCATCCCCATAATTGATTGAAAGCTGTTCAAATAACGTATGATGAATGTTTGTCCATAGGTTTCCGAACCGCACATCTAAAATATCAATCGTCCCTGTGATCACTTCTTCTTCCGCATAAGCTTGTACGACTGGAAGGTGAATAATGTCCTCTATATTCGCCTTTGGCCCGACCTCTTCAAAAGAAATCACACCTGAAGCAATTCTCGCGCCTGTATAGGCGTAAATGTCTCTACCATGGAATGTATGTGATTTCCCTGACTTCGGCAGACGGTTGATGGTTTCATCTAAATACCGAGCCTCCACGATGCCAATATCCTGTGCGACATGCGTAAGTGTCCCATTATCAGGTGTGATGATGTAGTGTGAGCTTGTTGTTTTGACGACAAGGCTCTTTCGCTCTGATCCAACGCCTGGATCAACAACGGAGACAAATACCGTTTCTTCCGGCCAATATGTAACCGTCTGAAGCAAGCGATAAGACGCTTCCCAAATGTCATATTGGGGAATGTTGTGAGTTAAATCAAAAATGCGGATGCCGTTGCTCACTGTATTGGCTACGCCGTACATTGCGCTGACCGCTCCATCATCAATACCGAAATCTGATTGTAAAACCAATGCATGTTCACTCATGTTAATCTCCCTTTCATTTGAAAAAATGGTTGTGGTGTTTCACGTGGAACATTTGAACATTTGTATGAAAAAAAAGTGGACAATAAAAAATACCCCATCCTTATCTATGAATCATAAGGACGAGGTATTTGTCTCGTGGTACCACCTTTATTTACTGTTTGCTCGCGCTAAACAGCCTCTACAAGTACAAAGCTCCAATTTGGCTCATATACTGTGGTTTTGATAACGAGTACCAACTCTCGTCGTCACCTACTAATATCATGGATATGTTCAGCACGAGGCTCAGAGACCATTTTTCGAATCATTATTTTTGCTTCTTTTCAGCTGCCGAAGCTCTCTGTGGAAAAATTGATGATTGTACTTTCTCTCGTCATTGCCTGTTTAACTATCTTGAATTAAAGCTATCATACATGATGTTTTTTGATAAATCAAGATATTTTTCTGAACATTTTTAAAAATGAGTTAACTGTTCTGGAAGAGTCTTCTTTTTTATAAAATTTAAGCAAATGTTAAAGAGCGAGATATGGTGTCTTTCTTTTCTAGCGGTATAATAAAGATGAAGGGAGGTACAGTGTGTGTGGACCATCTGTATGAATGAATTTAAGCAGCTCTTCAAAAGCACAAAATCCATCTTAACAATTGTTATTATTTTCATTTTATCTACTTTTGTATCAAGTCTTCCATTTATAGCTGCTTATCAAGGGAAGTGGGAACAGGCAAAGGACCCTTATTCCATTGGGAATGAACTAGTGATTTCGTTATTTGGTTTCTTCCTTATTTTTTTATTATCTCATGATATTTTGAGCCGCGAAATTCATTTGAAAACCATTCGTTTTCTCGTCAGCAAAACGACCCGTTTAAACATTGTCATCGGGAAATATCTTGGGCTGATGCTGTTTTGGCTCAGTTGCATTATGACCACATATATATTAAATATGGTGATTTCACATCGTTTTCTGTTCTCTGATGCCTTAAAAATATTAACGTTTATCAGTGTCGGCATCTCCTGTGCTTTGTTTTTGTCCATGCTCTTTCCAACACCACAGAAATCGATGTTTGTTGGCATGTTGTTTTCCTTTCTATTTCCAATCATGAGCATGATGTCTGTTCTTTCTTCAGAACGGTTGATTCACTGGTTCCAATACGTGACGCCTTACTATTATGCGCGCTGGAGTGAACCGCTGACCTATGTGCTGATGAATGCCGCATTGACTGTTGTCTTACTCGTTGGAACTGCACTACTGTTTCAGAGGAGGGATGTCTAAGTGCTTCACACAAAAGGGCTGACAAAAAAATATCGGACGAAAGTCGCAATAGATCATATTGATCTTGATATCCATCAAGGGGATATCTTCGGCCTCATTGGACCGAAGGGTGCTGGTAAGACGACCTTCTTTAATATCATTACAGGGATCTCCCGCCCCACCTCTGGCACGTTTATCATGATGAACATGACATCGTTAAAAAAAGTACGTCATCATATCGGTGTTCTGCCTGAATATACAGATTTATATGAAGGGCTGACTGCTATTGAGCATATTGCCTATTTATCGAAAATTACGGGTACTCGGCAGAAAACGAGCTATTATGAAGAATTACTCGAATTTGTTGGCTTACATCGTTATCATCAAGAGAAAGTCGGTGCCTTTACACCTGGGATGAAGAAACGGCTCGGAATGGCTCAGGCCATCGCTCATCGGCCTGACTTTATTTTACTTGATGAGCCTTTTGCGGATATTGATGCAGATTCTATCTTACATATCCAGCGGGTGATTGAATCGTTAAAATTTGAAGGAAAAACTGTCTTTTTAACAGCAGACGAGCCAAGGTTCACCCAACCTATTTGTACCAAAACAGCTTTCATATCTGAAGGAAAAATCGTGTCCTCAAGTACTCATCCTCAAGAGAAAACCATCACGTCTTCAACCATTCGTGCCACCTTCAAGCATGCATGGATTGATGATGAGGTGAAGCCTGTTCTCACGCAGTACTTACAAAGTGTGGGAACAGACCTTGTGATCAGAGATGACGAGACCTCATTGTTGATTCGTTCAGAAGCTCAAGTCCCAGCCATCATCCGTGCGTTTGTGAAATGCAAAGTCGACCTATACCGAGTCACGGCGCAAGATGCCATGATGTCCACATAAAAAAGTACCGTACGCTCTCTGCACGGTACTTCTCTTTTTTTATAAAGGTTTGCTCATGTAAATCCCTGTCTCAGCAAATCCCGTTTTCTCATAAAGTGAGCGGGCGATTTGATTATGGGCAAAGACATGCAGCGATAGTTTCTTCACACCTAATGACTTTGCCTGCTCTTCTAATGCCGCCATGGCCTGTTTTGCCAACCCTTTTCCTCGATACGCTTCAAACAAAATAAAATTATAAATAAAGCCTTCATGCTGGGGATGATCTGGATCATAGCAAAGCCATACCCATCCAATGGCTTCTTCTCCATGTAAGATGTTCCACAACTCATGATCTTCTGTCTGAAGTCCTTCAGGAAGCAGCCGGTCAAATTGTTCCTCTGCGTTCTTTTGCGCTTCTTCCTGATTCCATGTCCCTGCGTGTACCTTTTCTTCTGCGTACCGCTTAATGGCCTTCTCTATCAAGACGTCATAATCTGTTTGCGACATTGGTAGTAATGTGACCAATCGTATCTCCCCCTTTTCTTTATCATATGCCGGGCATGTAAAAAAAGCCAGTCCCTTATAGGAACTGGCTAGCCACCGAACTGATCGGTTTGGGAGAGTTTGATCTCGACTGATTTTTTCTTTCCGCTTCGGTAAAATTGCACCTTTACCTTGTCGCCTACTTTCTTTTGATAAAGATATTTACGCAGATCGACGATGTTTTGTACTTCCTTGCCGTCAAACGACGTCACGACATCCAGCTCTTTTAACCCTGCTTTCCCTGCTGGAGACAAAGGCTCGACACTCATCACGACGACTCCGGTTGTGACCTTTGATGGCAGTTTTAACGTTTCCTGCCAATGATAGCTCGCAATATCTGCTAGTGATTTCATCCCAACACCAAGGTACGGACGCTTCACCTCTCCATAGCGCTCTAAATCCTCTATGACAGGGATCACCAGATTCGCAGGAATAGACAGCCCAATCCCTTCCACCTCTGACTCAGCAATCTTCATTGAATTGATGCCGATCACTTTGCCGTCCATATTGATCAAGGCTCCGCCGCTGTTCCCAGGATTAATGGCGGCATCCGTTTGCAAAACTTCCGCATTCCAATCCGTCTGTCCATCACCATTAGAATCAACAGGGATCGCACGCTCCGTTCCAGAAATCACACCTTGTGTGACGGAGCCAGCAAATTCAAGGCCTAATGGATTTCCAATGGCGATGACAGGCTCACCTGGTTTGACATGGTCTGAATTGCCGAAGGCAGCGGTTTTTTTGATCTTATCACTTTTGACCGTGAGTACCGCTAAATCCATAAGCTGATCACTGCCGACAAGATTTGCCCCGATCCTTGTCCCGTCCTGAAGGCTCACTTCAAGCTGGTTTGCGCCTTTGATGACATGATGGTTGGTCACAATATAAAAGGTGTCACCCTTTTTTTTATAAATCACACCTGACCCGCTGCCTGCTTCACCGCCTTCTTCCCAAAAGCTCGACTTTTGAATGTTAATGACGCCGACAACCGTATCCGACATACTCGATACCACTTTTGTGACCGCATCATTCACGTTCACATTGACGGTCTTTAAAGGGCCATCTGATGCCTGCTGATCTCCAGCTGACTGCCAGCCAAAGGGGCTGCCGCTTTGTCCAGACACATAGGGGAAAAAGAATCCCATTAAAAAAGCTCCTACCAATACACCGATCAGACCAGATAGGAAATATCCTTTTCTGCTTCGTCTCGGCTTCCACTCTACATCGCGATAATCCACTATGTTTCCTTCCTTTCAGTGAATAGATGATGTATATAGTGTTGGTAAGAAGCTCTTATCTTAATCATACGATTGTAAAAATCATACGGCGCAAAGCGGGGTTGCTTTTTTCGGGTCCGTATCATATAAATCAAAGCCGTCCCCTACAACAAAGCCCTTCATTTCAAGCGTCTGCTGGACCGCCATACGGGCTAAGTCCTTCATGTTGTTGTCTTGACTCAAGTGGGCCAAATAAATGCGTGAGGTGGCGTCTCCAATCACGTCTGTCATAGCAAGAGCTGCATCTTCATTGGATACGTGTCCGACATCGCTCAAAATTCTGCGTTTAATACTCCAGGGGTAGCGCCCCATTTGCAGCATGCCGACATCATGGTTGCTCTCAAATACGAACGTATTGGCTGATTTAATAATCCCTTTCATCCGGTCACTCACATAGCCTGTATCCGTCATAAGGGCAAGTTTACGCCCGCCATAATGGAATACGTAAAACATGGGCTCTACCGCATCATGTGATACGCCAAATGATTCAACATCGAGTCCGCCGAATGATTGAACCGTCTCCATATCAAAGTGGAATTTCTGCTCCGTATCCACTTTCCCAATATGTGACTCCATCGCCTTCCATGTTTTCGCATTTGCATAGACAGGAAGCTTGTACTTTCTTGCCATCACACCGAGTCCTTTAATATGATCTGAGTGCTCGTGTGTGACAAAAATTCCGTCCAAGTCTTCAGGCTTGCGATCGATTTGACCAAGCAGCTCTACCATCTGTTTGCCGCTTAAGCCCGCATCTACTAAAAAAGCATGCTCGTCTGTTTCTAAATAAAAAGCGTTCCCCGTACTTCCGCTCGCTAGTACACTGAACTGCAAGCTCATGTTCTCTCACTCCAATGAAGATTTGTCTTCTTTCTCTATATGATCAAGTGTTGAGCCATCAATGGCATTGATCAAATATTCTTCTTCTGTCTTTTTCTTTGAACCAGCTGCCACGCCTTCAATCTCTACTCGCCATACAGGAACCATTACTTGAGTGCTTGCACCTGGGTATTGCGTGTAGTAGCCAAGCTCCACTTTTTTCACTGTCGTGTTTTGGCTCAGCATATTTTGTGTATATAAGTCCTTCACCGTTTCAAGCGCCGGGACAAGGGTTTCTTTTCTCACTTCATTAATCGATGTCACCATCGACTGCCGATACGAGACGACCTCGTTTTGATCGTTCACATCCAATGTGATCTTCCCAATGGTTTCGGTGTCATCAAGACCTTCTTGGAAGATGTATTTTCCTTTATACGTTTGGAAAAAGACGATTTCACCTGTTTCTTCATCGATGCTCCAGAGCTTATAATTCTTGCCATCCAGCAAACGCTGGCTCACAAGATTGGTCGCTGCTGTTTTCATATCTTTTTTCGGCAATGCGACTGGTTTATTGAAGGTCATTTCAAGCAGGGTGACAGGATCATCTTTCTCGGTTTTCGGGAATGTGCTTTTCGTCTTTTGATCAGCTAATCCGTCGACATCCTTTTTCGTATATTGCTTTTTCTCAGCTGTAATACGGTATCCAATCTTCGCTTCATCTGATAGATTGCCATATTTGATTCCGTCTGCCTTCATTTCTTCCAGCGTATCTGTTTTTTCGATAATCGCAAAATGATCGGTCGATCGCTTTTCAAAGTATTGAAAACCTAGAAAGATATCGAGAACGAGAAAGGCTAGGATAAAGATCGTTTTGGTCTTATTCCACTCCATGATTCTCGCTCCCCTCTGTCAGCAAATCATTCGATAAAATGACGGTTTTTCCGTTATATTTCATACACCATACTGGCTCTAGCCAAACAAACATCGCTTGATCTTGATCTGATGCCGTGGATGTCGCTTGATAGGCAGGGAAAATCTGTTCAATTTTCTCTAAATCATCATACTTCGTCTGCTTGATGATCAAGTTTTTCAGCTCTGTCCCATTCATCAGTTTGACCTGTTCACTCTGACTCGCTTTGTTGCCGAGAATGTAGTTTGGACGCTTATAACTCAAGATGTCATCATTCGCCCATTGCACTTCAAGTGATGTCATACCAAATGGATGTTTTGTGCTGTTGACGATCGGCAGTCCATCCATAAACATATTAAAGGACAGCTGCTGGTTGCTGTTAATGCCGAAGTATTGATAATTATCGGTAAAACTTCCGGTATCATTGAAATACTTCACGCTTCGCTTGATCAAATCTCCCGTTTGGAATACGGTACTAGAATTGATATTACGATGCTGATATTGGATGCGGTGGTCTTTTTGATTTGCTTCAAGACGACTCGTTCCATCTGTATACACCGTCCGGTTTAAATTAGACTCCTCCCCAACTAGACTTGGGTCTGTAAACAAAGCGTCCTTGAATTTGCTTGTCTTAATCGTTTCGATAAAGAACATTTTTGCTTCAAGCTGCTTTTGCTTCTGCGGCAGAAGGAAATCTCGTTTTGAATTTGTAGAGAAAGTATATAGATCATAACGCGGCATCTCGTTTTGAGCGGCTGCAATACTATCCATCAAATTACGATAGTTGGCAGATTCAATCGTTAGCTCAAGCACCGATTCCTTGCTGTATGAAACCAAATAAACTTTCTTATTGGCCTTATCCGGCTGAGCGAACGGCACAATCATCCGGTCAAACGAGTTGTATTCAATGGATTTATTCGGCCATTTAAACAGCGCTTGGAAAATATCAATCGGAATCGGATCATTGAACACAAGATCCAATGTTTTGCCTTGCCCCTCGCGTCCATAGAAGAAATTCTTAAATTTCTGCTCGGAATATTGGTCCGACACATCAGCAATCTCTTTGACATCCCACAGGCTCACATCATTCCAAAAGTTTTGGAAGAGTTCCTTTTGATCCACTTTGAAATGCTCTCCATTGGAATGGATGAACATCTCACGCGGCTTCACGACATCAATGAGACTCCGAGGCTCGTCGCTTGAAATCTTCTTCGTTTCCACGACCTGTGTGCCGGCATCCGCCTGATCCTGCATGACGGGCTGGAACATCCAAATATTCCACGTAAACACAAGACTGATCGCAATTAGGATTGTCAATATAATGGTTTTAAAGGTCTCACGCTTCATCCCAATCATCCTCTTGTTCTTCATTGTACGGAAGGGTAAAGGTTACCGTTGTTCCTTTTCCTTCAATGCTGTCAGCCCAAATATCTCCGCCATGAGCCTGAACCATTTCTTTTGCAATCGCAAGACCTAGGCCGGTTCCGCCAAGCTTTCTTGTTCTTGCCTTATCCACTCGATAAAAACGTTCAAAGATTTTATCCATATCCTTCTTCGGAATACCGATTCCTTCATCTTTGACACTGAATAACACAAGACCTTGCTCCTCATCCAAATCGACAGTGAACGTAATGTGTCCACCCTCTGGCGAGTATTTCATAGCATTGGAAATGATATTATCGAGCACCTGAGTGATTTTATCTTGATCAATTTCCACATATATTTCACGCTGCGGCAAGTTGCGGATGAAATCGACATGCTGCTCCTTCGTCATTTCAAAACGATCAATGACGAGCGAGATAAACCTGATAAAATTCGTCCACTCACGATTGAATTGATAATCCTTGCTGTCGAACTTAGACAGCTGGAGCAGGTCATTCACAAGTCTAATCATGCGCTCTGTTTCGTTTTGCGTGACACTGAGGAACCTTGGCGCAAGCTCTTTATCACCAATCGCACCTTCAGCGAGTGCCTCCAGATAGCTTCGCATCGTCGTAAGCGGTGTGCGCAGCTCATGCGATACGTTCGCCACGAATTCACGACGTTCCGCATCAATTTTTTCCTGCTCGGTTACGTCATAAATGACTGCAATTAAACCATCAATCTTCCCATGCTCTTTCTGAATCACTGAGAAATTGACACGCAAAACAGACAACTGATCTTCGCGTTCAATTTCTAGTAGCATGGAGTCTTGATTTTCGACTAAATCTTCAAATGTATGAGTTTCTTCTAAGCCAAGCAAGGATGTGATCGGCATCTCTAGAGCTGTTTCACGTGAAACATTCAACAGCTCTAGTGCTGGGCTGTTTAATAGAATAATGGCACCATTTTGATTCGTGGCAATGACGCCATCGGTCATATAGGCGATAACAGAAGAAAGCTTTTTCCTCTCACCCTCTGTCATCAGCTGCGCTTCCTCCAGCTCTCTCGTCAGATGGTTAAATGTCGTCGCTAGCTGACCAATCTCATCATGTCCATACTTTCGGACCTTTCTGGAAAAGTTCCCTTTGGCGAGCTCTATCGCTTGCTTTCTCATATCCGAAATTGGGTGTGTAATGGTTCTGAATATGAATATACCAAGTAGAGCGGTCGTCCCAAGTGCGATGAGTGTACCCGTCGCCAAAATGGTGTTGATCGTTCGCATTTGGTTAAAAACACTTTCCATGGATGAGACCACATAAATGACACCAACGGTTTCTTGGTTCTCATTTTTCACGGCTGTCGCTGATATGCGGACTCGTTTATTCGATTCTGGGTCATAGAATTTTTTCTCGTAGTCTTTGCCAACCGCGAAAATACGGCTAATGATTTGATCTGTGATTTTCTTCCCGGCAATCTCTTGACTGCCATTATTCACAGAGGCAATGACCTCTCTGCTTTCGTCAATATAGCTGACTTCAGAAATTTCATTAGACTCATCTTTGTTGTTAAAATCGTTTAATATCTTTTGAGCATCCTCTTTTAATTCTGCCTTGCTTTTCGATGAATCTTGTTCTAGGTAATACGATAACGAGTAGATTCGCTGATTCAAGGAATTATCATAGGAATTAATTAAGGACTGCTCTAGCTGCTTCACAAAGTACACGCCAATGATCTGCATGGCGACAATGATCAGCAGCACATAAATCAAGGTCAATTTAAAGTGAATCGAGCGAAAAAAACCTACTTTACTCATAAGAATCTTAGTCCTGCTCTGGGTTTCTTAAATAGTAGCCGACGCCTCGTCTTGTTACGATCCAGCTCGGGTGGCTAGGGTTGTCTTCAATTTTTTCACGAAGACGGCGGACTGTCACGTCTACTGTACGGACATCTCCGAAGTAATCGTAGCCCCAAACCGTTTGCAGTAAGTGCTCACGTGTCATGACTTGTCCAATATGTTTTGCTAAGTAATGAAGCAATTCGAACTCACGATGCGTTAACTCAATCGTTTCGTCACGCTTAGACACAACATACGCATCTGGGTAGATCACAAGTGAACCAATCTCGATATCATTTGATTCAGATTCTTCCTCTGATTGCGGAGCAGCCGTCTGTCTTCTTAAATTTGCTTTTACACGTGCAAGCAGCTCGCGTGTACTGAATGGCTTTGTGACATAATCGTCCGCGCCAAGCTCAAGACCAATGACTTTATCGATTTCAGAGTCTTTTGCTGTCAGCATGATAATCGGCATATCATATTTCTTTCTCACTTCACGGCATACTTCAACGCCATCTTTGTTCGGTAGCATAATGTCGAGCAAAATAATGTCTGGCTTAATTTCTTCTACCATTTCAAGGGCTTCATTTCCATCATACGCACAATGAACCTCGTAGCCCTCTTTTCTTAAGTTAAATTCCAATATATCCGCAATCGGCTTTTCATCATCTACGACAAGAATCTTTTTTTCCATTGTGATTTCCTCCTGCATTTTTAGCATCTATGTCATTCCATTTTGCATGTCTCATTACGCCTTTTTCATTTACGAAAAAAAGGCTCACTGTCTATTATAACGTTTTACGAGGCAAAGATAAAAATAATAACGGCTTTCTTTGCTAGTAAACGTTGGATAGAAGAACTTCACCCAAAAGATTTGATGACTTTTTCCTTTTTTATTGAAACTTTTCCAATCACCAAACGTCTATATACATGTAACGTCTTCTTCTTATGGAGCCGGGCCCTACCTAGGTCCGGCTTCTCCCTTTTTATGCCTTCTTTTCATAATAAAAACGCACCTGCGATTGCAGATGCGTTTGGAAGTGGCTCGGGACGGAATCGAACCGCCGACACACGGATTTTCAGTCCGTTGCTCTACCAACTGAGCTACCGAGCCATCRTCAAAAGATKMATATGTATAAATGGCGGTCCGGACGGGACTCGAACCCGCGACCTCCTGCGTGACAGGCAGGCATTCTAACCAACTGAACTACCGGACCTCAGTAACTTGCCCGAAAAAGCAATCGTGGTGCTCCTTCAAGCAAGTGAGGAAAAATTAGCTTAACGCTAAAGTAAATCAATGACCCGTACGGGATTCGAACCCGTGTTACCGCCGTGAAAGGGCGGTGTCTTAACCGCTTGACCAACGGGCCAAAACATGGTGAGCCATGAAGGACTCGAACCTTCGACCCTCTGATTAAAAGTCAGATGCTCTACCAACTGAGCTAATGGCTCTCGGTTTGTGAAAAGTGAATCTGAAGAAGCTGTATTGCGTCAAACCAATCGCTTTAAAAGCTGGAAAATCGCATCTTAACAAGTTTCAGAGACCTTTGCAACAACGAGATTTATAATATCATAGAGTAATTACATATGGCAATACGTTTTTCGACATTTTTTTAAAAAAAGTGTCGGATTTGATATCTTCTGTTACATCGCCTAAATCCGAAAGCGCCTTCATTCAATCAATGGCCACTGCCCAATCCAGCACACAGAAACGTTTGATTCCGAACAATATTGGTTATACAAGAAACAAACAGCATGGTGATTGAAAAAGGAGGAAGCATAGGATGAGTTCATTTAAATTAGGAGATAAAATGCCCGATTTTTCACTGCCAACAGTGCAGGGCGATCACATTGAGTTTTACAAACATTTAGAGGAGCATCAAAGCTGGCACCTTATCGTTTTCTTTAGAGGATCATGGTGCCCAGTATGTGTCGAAGAATTAAAAGAGCTGGAAAAACAGCAATCCTATTTTCAAGAAAAGGATATTCACTTAATGACGATCTCAACGGATAATCCTGAAGACTTGAAAGAATTTGCAGACAAAGAGGGACTTTCTTTCCCCATCATGTCTGACCAAGAC
The DNA here is from genome assembly GCF_052044605.1 of Bacillus sp. 22483. Classification (NCBI taxonomy): domain Bacteria; kingdom Bacillati; phylum Bacillota; class Bacilli; order Caryophanales; family Bacillaceae; genus Bacillus; species Bacillus sp. 22483. The sequence continues at coordinate 32,261 of NZ_JBQENU010000012.1, forward strand.
CTCACATCATTGAAAGCCTATGAAGTCTTCTATCACGGGGAAGATGCCCCATATGAAGATCACGGGGTGCACGGAGAACCCGCCTACTTCTTATTAAATGAAAAAGGCCAAGTCCTCTATCAACAAAGACAAACAAGTCCATTTGGCAGACCGCACGCCAACGAACTGCGCAAAATCATTCAATACATTCGTAAAAATTTAAAAGGCCAATATAAAAGCCTAAAATAAAAAAGAAGCTCTCATCAGAGGGCTTCTTTTTTATGAATGTTTTTTGTTGTATAGCCAATCTGCGGTGAAAAACACAAGAAGACCTGTCATTAAAATCACAAAAGTCACAGGTGTACTCTCACCTTGAAAAAAAGCGTAAGACGCATGTCCTCCTAATGCTAGAAGATAAAAAACAAACGCCGATCCTGCTGCTTTTTGTGCATTGGCTTGTTCTCTTTTCGTCGTTTTTTTGAAAAACATTGTATCTATTCCCCTTTAAGATGCTTTCTTCATTGTCACACGGCGAAGTGCCCGTGATCTGATATACTCCATTGGCCCAATACGCCAGACGTGTAAGCAAAGGGCTGAAATGGCGATTTGCAGCAGAGAGATCAACAACCATGACAAGACGATAAGGGGGGCGTTGATTTGACCGCCAAGACCCAATCCCCAGCTGTAAAAAAGGATCGAGCAGATGACATTTTGCAGGATATAGCAGCTAAGCGCCATTTTCCCTACATATTCAAACCAAGTCCACATGAACCATGACTCCGTGCGTGCTAGAAGCTTCGCCACGACAGCAATATAGAAAATAGAGAGGAATGGCGAAAACACATAGCGCACCACGAATTCCACTATGTCATTTGGTACAAAGACGAGCGCATTCAGCGGCAGTCCAATCCACAAACCCATTCGGAACAATGTTTTCCGTAGAGTTTGCCCACGCTCATTTGCATAAAATACACCGGCTCTCATCATCCGCACACCTAATAAAAACAAAAAGGTATTCATTGGGATAATAAAGATCGCTTCTTCTCGGTACATCAAAAAGTGCTGTAATCGGTCTTGAACTTGAGATATCCATGTCTCCGGCAGTTGTTCTTCGTACGCTGGTTCACTGCTCTCGTCATAGGATTCATTTTCCAATTCAGAGAAAGAAAATACAACGAGAAAAGCCGTCACCAACAAATGAATGACACCCGAGACAATCATGCCTTTTTTGATGCGCCGACTTCCTCCACGGACAATAAACGCCACAAGCAAACCCGTGATGGCGTAACTCATGAGCACATCATATTCCATCACTAGCGCAAAATGGACAAAGCCTTCAATAAATAAAAATAAAAGAATCCATAAATATGTACCCGGCCAAGTCATATTTTTTCTTTTCGCCTGCTGGTATTTCAGCTCTAGCCCTACGCCAAACATGATTGTGAGCAGCGATAGCATTTTGCCATAAACGAACATAGAGACAAGACTTTCAAGAAAACTGCCATTTTCATATTCATCCGCAATTTGATCTGTCGCAAAGGTATCCCCTGCGTATGCAAAAAACCAGACGTTTGTACCCAATGTGCCTAATATCGCAAAACCTCGTAAAATATCTAATAATCGTATTCTTTCTTTCACTAGAACGCTCCTTCCCTTTTATACAGTTATCATATTTTGGTAATGACAGGAAGAGCGTTCCGTAGAAATTAAGGAATATTTAAACAAAAAAACACCAGTAAAATGTGTGATTTTACTGGTGTCTGATCAGTCTATAATGATGGACGGTACACGCTGCGGACAACGTTCGTTTGGGAACGGTCTGGTCCGACTGAGAAAATAGAAAGTGGAATACCTGTTAATTGTGAAATGCGCTCTAAGTAATGACGGGCATTTGCAGGCAGTTCACTTAAATTCTTCACACCTGTAATATCCTCTGTCCAACCTGGCATTTCTTCGTAGACAGGTTCACATTTCGCTAATTCATTTAGACTTGCTGGGAATTCTTCAGTGATTTCTCCGTTCAATTTATAAGCGACACAGATTTTCAATTTCTCAATCCCTGTCAGTACATCGATGGAGTTAAGAGATAAATCTGTAATTCCGCTCACACGGCGTGCATGACGGACAACAACACTGTCAAACCAACCAACACGGCGCGGGCGGCCAGTTGTCGTACCGTATTCACGGCCAACTTCACGGATTTGATCGCCAATTTCATCATGGAGTTCTGTCGGGAATGGGCCATCACCTACACGAGTTGTGTAAGCTTTTGATACGCCGACCACATGTTGAATTTTCGTAGGACCTACACCAGAACCAATCGTCACGCCTCCAGCCACTGGGTTAGATGACGTCACGAACGGATATGTTCCTTGATCGATATCAAGCATAACGCCTTGTGCCCCTTCAAAAAGAACACGGCGGCCTTCATCTAGAGCATCGTTCAATACAACAGATGTGTCCACGACATATTTTTTCACTTGCTGACCATATTCATAATACTCATCTAAAATATCTTCAATTTTGAAGCCTTCTGTGTCGTACATTTTCTCTAAAAGACGATTTTTCTCTTCTAGATTACGGGCAAGCTTCTCTTCAAATACTTCACGATCTAATAAATCTGCGATACGGATTCCGACGCGGGCAGCTTTGTCCATATAAGCTGGTCCGATTCCTTTTTTCGTCGTACCGATCTTGTTAGCCCCTTTCCGCTCTTCTTCTACCTCGTCCAATTTTAAGTGATAAGGCAGAATGACATGGGCTCTATTGCTGATTCTGAGGTTATCTGTACTCACATTCCGTTCGTGAAGATACGCAAGCTCAGTGACCAACGCTTTAGGATCAACCACCATTCCATTACCGATGACACAAGTTTTCTCTTTGTAAAAAATACCGGACGGAATGAGGTGTAGCTTGTAAGTCACTCCATCAAATTTGATTGTGTGACCTGCATTGTTTCCCCCTTGATAACGGGCAATCACCTCTGCATTTTCTGAAAGGAAATCGGTAATTTTCCCTTTCCCTTCGTCACCCCACTGCGTACCTACTACGACTACTGAAGACATATCGTGCACCTCCGTTAACCTTTCAAAACGTTATCTCTTTCAAACACATTTATTTTATCAATGGACAATGAAAAAGTCAACGTGAAATCCGAACATTAATATCTCGAAATCAAATTTTGTTCGTTTTACATGTGAGGAAAAGCGCTTTAATTGCTCATTCTACGCTTAAACAAGAAGATTTCGATCAAAATTACTGTTTTTCTCATTTCCGTTTGTTCAGTGATTTTCAATCAATTGAATCATCGAACTTGCCATAAAGTCGGGTGAATATGGTCTACCTTTTCTCAGCCACCACTCAGCTGTTCCAACATAAGCAGAAATGACAAATTGCTTCTGCATTTCGAGAGGAACGTGTTGTGGATCAGGTGGTGAACCTGTAACTTCTTCGAGCCCCAAAGTAAAGCTTTCTTCAAAAAAAGCACTGGCCGTCTGATGAATATTAAGCTCTTTTCCCCTTTTCAAGAGAATCTGATACTCCTCTTCATGTTCCTGCAAATGCTGATAAAAGCGATAAATATACACATATGCTGCATGGTCGCTCTTCCACTCATTTTCATGTACAGGAGCAAAAATAGCGGTTTTCATGACATCAAACATCTCATCCATGACCTGCTGAGCTAAGTCAAACTTATCCTCATAATGCTGATAGAAGGTTGTGCGATGGATCCCTGCCTTGTTCGTCAAATCTTGTACAGAAATCTTCCCCCATTCCTTCTCCTTTAATAACTGAAATAATGCTTTTCTTAATTGTTGCTTTGATTCAGTTGCGCGCTTATCCCCTCTGTAGCAGTCCGCCACAAGCCGCTCTCCCCTTCCCATTTTCTTCAACAGATTTCGCTTTTCTGTTGGTTGAATCCTTTCTCCTGATGAATTACCTTTAAATCTAACACAGTAAAAAAAAGGAATCATCTGACAACCCATAAGGAGTGATGATCATGGAAACAACAACACCTAGTGCCGTTCAAAAAGCGTTATTAAGAGGGAAAAATAAGCAGGACCCGTATCACCCATTTGATTGGTACGCCAAAATGCGTCAAGAATCTCCTGTTCATTTTGATGAACACAGCCAAACATGGAGTGTCTTCACCTATGAAGAAGCAAAGCGCGTCACCATCGATAAAGATACCTTTTCTAGTCAACCTCCTCAAGACCACCGGAAACATTCACTGATGAAAACAATGGTCATGATGGACCCGCCAAAACATACACGAATCCGTTCCATTGTAAGCAAAGCTTTTACACCCCGGGTGATGAAATTGTGGGAACCACGCATTCAAGAGTTAATGGATGATCTCATTGGACAAATAGAAGGTAAGGAAGAGATTGATCTTGTTCAAGACATCTCCTATCCGCTTCCTGTGATAGTCATTGCAGAGCTTTTAGGTGTGCCAACAGAACATAAACAATCCTTTAAAGAATGGTCCGATATCCTCGTCAGCATGCCTAAAAGTGAACATGAAAAAGATGTCGTTGAATGGCAAAAAACACGGGATCAAAGCGAAGCGGACATGATGGCGTTTTTTGCTGACATCATTGAAGAGAAGCGGCAGAACCTTAGTGAGGATTTGATTTCGCTTTTAATCCAAGCGGAGGAAGATGGAGATAAGCTGTCCGCAGACGAATTAATTCCTTTCTGCAATCTTCTCCTGTTAGCAGGCAACGAAACGACCACCAACCTGATCTCCAATATGATCTTTAGTTTGTTAGAAAATCCGGGGTCGTATGAAGCGCTCGCTCAATCACCTGACCTCATTCCTCGAGCTGTGGAGGAGGCTGTCCGTTTTCGTGCCCCTGCGCCTACAATTGTCCGGTATGTCACAGAAGACACCGAACTTGGAGGGAAAGTCTTGAAAAAGGGAGACAGTGTGATTGTCTTTCTTGCTTCTGCGAACCGGGATGAGCGTCAATTTCCAAACGCACATGAGTACGATATACACAGGCACCCTAATCCTCATATTGGCTTCGGCCACGGCATTCATTTCTGCCTAGGCGCACCACTTGCTCGCCTAGAAGCCTGCACTGCCATCAAAGCCATACAGTCACGATATGAATCACTAGAGCTTCTCTCTTACGTCCCAATGACAAGCAGCGGTATGTATGGACTAAAAGAACTGAAGCTCCGTGTCACGCCTCGTTCCTAACAAAAAAGGCTCCCACGAGATGGGAGTCTTTCTTAATCAGGTGTAATTCCTTCTGTATTCATGAGCACCACTCGATATCCATCTGGATCTTCAATCGTCACGCCTCCTCGATCCCAGTACGGGTTCGTAGAGGTGACATGCCGTCCACCAAATGCGATCAGTCTCTTTTTCATCTGCTGAAATTCTTCTTCATTCGGAATATAGAATACAAGCAGCTGCTCTGGGTGGGGAACAGGCAAGCTTTCGTCTTCTTCATGTTTGGTGATTTCCAGATGAACATGCTGGTGAGGAAGCCCAAGCATGACCCCATCATACCCTTCATGCTGATCAAATGAGCCAATTCGTTTCAGCCCTAAACCTTCTTCATAAAAAGAAACAACCTCTTTCATGTTGACGGTCGGACGTGCGATGCGTAATTGAGCGGCTTCGAATTGTTGAAACTTCATCAGTCATCACTCCTTTTCTCTCCCTTTAGTATACGCTCTCTTTTTCTACCACTCCTCCTCATTTCGACTGTTTTTCAGTCATTCTTTCGATGTAGATGGATCAAAAAAGCCCAGCTTCTTGAGCTGGGCTTTAAGCACCGGGCGGAACACCCGCATCGTCAAATCTTCTCTCTAAGTTGACGAATTTGTTATATTCTTTCACGAAAGCCAGTGATACCGTTCCAACTGGACCGTTACGCTGTTTCGCAATAATAATTTCAATAATGTTCTTATTCTCTGATTCTTTGTCATAGTAATCATCACGATAAAGGAACGCCACAATATCGGCATCCTGCTCAATACTTCCTGATTCACGAATATCAGACATCATCGGACGTTTGTCCTGACGCTGCTCTACCCCACGAGAAAGCTGTGATAAGGCAATGACCGGCACTTCAAGTTCTCTTGCTAGTGACTTTAAAGCCCTAGAAATTTCAGATACCTCTTGCTGACGGTTATCGCTTGATCGTCCACTCCCTTGGATGAGCTGTAAGTAGTCAATCAGGATCATGCCAAGCCCGTTTTCTTGCTTCAAACGGCGGCATTTCGAGCGAATTTCACTGACTCTAATGCCAGGTGTATCATCAATGAAAATCCCACTGTTTGATAGCGAACCCATCGCCATTGTCAGCTTACCCCAGTCCTCTTCTGTGAGGTTACCGGTTCTTAGGTTTTGTGCATTGATATTTCCCTCGGCACAAAGCATACGCATGACCAGCTGCTCAGCGCCCATCTCTAAACTAAAGATGGCGACACTTTCATCTGTCTTGGTTGCAACGTTTTGTGCAATATTTAACGCGAAGGCTGTTTTCCCTACGGACGGACGAGCCGCTACAATAATCAAGTCATTTCGCTGGAAGCCAGCTGTCATCCGGTCAAGCTCTGAGAAACCCGTTGGAATCCCAGTAATATCACCTTTTCGATTATGAAGCTGTTCAATATTATCATATGTCTGAACAAGAACGTCTTTAATGTTTTGGAAAGCTCCTGAGTTTTTACGCTGAGCCACTTCCATAATGGTTTTTTCAGCATCACTCAATAGATCTTCTACTTCATCCTCACGCGTATATCCATCCTGTGCAATGGTTGTCGCTGTACGGATCAGACGTCTTAAAATGGATTTTTCTTCTACAATTTTTGCATAATATTCAATGTTTGCGGCAGTTGGGACAGAGTTCGCAATATCTGTTAAATACGAAATCCCGCCTACCTCTTCTAGTAAGTCTGTATTGGCAAGTTCTGATGTCACCGTGACAAGGTCAACCGGTTCCCCTCTATCACCAAGTACAAGCATCGCATTGTAAATCTTTTGATGCGACATTCTATAGAAATCCTCTGGAATTAATACCTCAGAAGCGAGCGTTAGCGCAGATGGTTCTAAAAAAACAGCACCTAATACGGCCTGCTCGGCTTCTATATTTTGCGGCGGCAGCCGGTCATCGAGAAGTTCCGTCATGCCAAGCACCGTCCTTTCATAAAAAAATACGCTACTCATCATTTTAACATTTTCATCAATAAAAAAGTGAAAAACATCAACTATAGTCAAAATTACCATGTCGATGTTTTGTTGAACAGCGAAACAACACACTTCAAATAGAAAAGACTCTGTAACATAAATTGTTATAGAGTCCTTTGTATCGCTAATGGGATTTGTAGCTGTTGTTGTTCACACATGTGATCGATACTCCAACATGGCAGTACACGCACATGATCAAATATTGAAAATATCAGGTGCGTTTTTTAATCTATCGTTTTCTTAACTCCGTAATTCACCTTTTGTCCAATGTCATATAAAGACCCGTTTTCATACCCAATAGATAGCACCAAATCAGGAATAGAATCATATCCGTTCTTCGCTAGATCAAAGAGTTGTGCACCATAATGTGATGCAGCAATGCGGGCATTTTCAGCTGTGTATGGGTTTTTCAGAAGTTCTTCTTTGTACATATCAAAAATATTCGCTCCGGTATCCGTTACAAATTGACCGTTTACAATGCTTAAATCTTTTAAATTGTAGCCTGTCACCGTTTTGATTTGATTGACAAGGTGGAACTTTGCAAGTGAATCCGGCGTGAATTGAGTCGAATCATCATTTCTACTTTTCATAATATGAAAAAATAGTTCTCTTGTATTGTTGCTTGTATTCAATATGTCTTCTATTTGTTTGACCAGCGACTCATCAGTTGATCCACTCACCACTAATTTAAAATGATTCGGATCAATGGTAAAAGTTAAATTAGCATTTTTAGGAATGTTCAAACCATTGGTAGAAAACAAAGCTTGCAGTTGTTCGTTCACCTTCTGACGATTTAATAGTTTCTTTTCTACACTTTCTTGGGTAGGATCGTACCGTTTTTCATTACGGAAGGCGGCATCATTAAAATTATAATACCCTCCTCTCCCATGGTTAGCCCAACCAATTTCCATAGAGTAAGCAGCATCTCTTTCTGGTTTGGTTAGGTCACTTCTGAAATAAGGAGAGTATGGATTTCGATACTTATCAAATATATGACCATGAGGATCTTTGAATCGTTTATTTTGTTCATTTATTTTTTCATATTTTTCATCTAATATTTTCATCCGTCTATCAGATTCGGTCATCACTTCATTTGTACTTTTAATAGCTGATTGGCCTTTAGAATCTATTTGATTCAGATTGTTCGAAGAACTGGCTGTATATGACGTATTAATATTCATTTTGATTCTCCTTTTTTAAGAAAATAGTGATTATTAAATATATCGGCAATTCAGTTAAAATTTGTTAGTTTAATGTCGATATAGTAATTATTACAAGTAGGGTTAATATATGACAAATACTATCTTTAAACGTTTATTATTACCAGCATTATTATTGGCGCTTGTTACTAGTTTTTTTGCACCTACTTCAGCAGAAGCAGCAATTACGGAGAATAATAGTCCTAACACTGCAAGTTCAATGGGATATTGGAAAAATAGTCGTTCAGACACGACAATCTTACCTGAAGGTGAAAATGAAGCATATTATCAGTTTACGATCAATAAAGGTGAAAGAGTTTATGTCAGAAGTTCGTATAATAAGCAATATACTGGGATGAAAATCGAGGTTTATAATTCAAAATATTCTGATGCGAAAACAGAAGTAATTAATCCTGATTCAGTCACACCCTTTATTTTTGCAAATACTGGTGACGTGACTTCAACTTCAGAAACTTATTTTGTGAAAGTAACCCGTGGTACATATAGCGGAAACATGTATTTTACTGTTTCCATTCAAGATCGTATTAAATCTGGAAATGGGACATTCAATTTTACGGGGACTGCTACAAACTTGGGGAATTCTTCTTTAAATTTTTTAGGGGTTGATTCTTCTGTCATTACAATGGATTTAACGAACAATTCTTCTATTCCTAAAAGTGCAATTGTCAAATCGATTACGACAACTAGCACTCAAACACCCAACCAAGGGAATGTCACACACAAACTGATGGCTAGTGATAGTAACATTTGGTATCAATCACTTTTCTCCTCTGCAACAAGTGGTTCTTATCGTATATCTCTGGATGATCAATTAAGAGTCGCTCAAAAATGGAGCTTTAAGTACAACGCAAAAGCTACAGCGAGATCTACTATGAGCAATGTCAAAGCCGATATCCGTTACGAATATGATGTCACAGATGGATTTTAATTGAATGGTGTTTACACCGATATGATCAAAAAGTAAGGGAGCATCCCTTACTTTTTTTATTGCCTCATTTTTGATGTTATATGTTATTTCGCCACTCTACAGTGCTTGTCATAATTGCTTCACTTCATGATATTCCTCCACTATAAACGTATTTTTCAGCTTGAGCTGATTTTCAAGCAGATTTAGCCTCAGTTTTCCTAATGGGGGTTTCATTCTACCTACATTCCCTGCGATCTTGTCTTCCATAGAAAATTGTCTATGAATTTAAGCATGATATTGAATAAGTTGTGAATTAAGAACACTAACTTTCCCCAAAATCCACCTCTTTTTTTCTAAAAACACAAGAAGGTCTATAGACTTATTTTTCTCAAAATTATTTCAAGAAGAAAAACCTATATTTAATCATGATTCAAACAGAAGAAAATGGTAAATAATTTGAGATTGCCAAGGTTTTTTGGCATTTCTACTCTGTTTTAATGACACAATCCGGCATTCTCTATTTCCAATCATTTGGTAGTTAGTTAGTCCTTTATTTTCTGAATATTTAGATCAAATTATCGATTATACCACTTTATGAACATTTGACTTCCTAATTGATAAACATTATCATTTGATTTGCTTGCGTGATAATTGAGAATCATTTTCATTTAAATTTTTATTAATACACTCATCCAATATCCGCAAGCCTGCTTTTATCATCATATGAGGTCAATTTGAGAAAGGGGATTTTTCACATATGGCCAAACGCACTGAAGGAATGGGTACTGATGATTCACTTTTTGGAGAAAGCCGTCCTTTTTTTATACCTGGGACGGAGCAACTAGATATCACAGCACACCCATACAGACTTTTTATATTTAAACCGAATACCACTCCTCCCGAAACTGGTTTTCCAGTCATGTACGTGCTTGATGGGAATTCACTTTTTGGCACAATGGTCGAAGCCATCCGTTTACAGTCAAGAAGACCTGAAAAAACAGGTGTCGTACCTGCTATTATTGTTGGAATTGGTTATCAGACAGAAGCGCCCTATCATCCGCTTAGGCATTATGATCTCACTCTTACCGGCCCTGACGTTTCCATTGAGGGTAAAAGAAAGGACTTCTCCATCCATACATATGGCGGCGCCTCTGCTTTTTTTTCTTTTTTAGAAAAGACGGTTAAGCCATACATTGAGCAGCGCTTTCCGATTAATCAGAGTCGTCAAACACTATTTGGCCATTCTCTTGGCGGGCTTTTTGTATTACACACACTATTTGAGCACCCTGACGCTTATCAGACATATATTGCGGGCAGTCCTTCTATCCACTGGAACAAAGAATTATTTCTAGAAAAAGAACACCAATTTACCAACCGCATCCGTCAAGTGCCTATGGATGTAAGGCTACTTGTAGGTGTAGGTGAGTTAGAAAAACATCATCCATGTCAAATGAATGCTCATGCAAAGTCTCTAGCCAATCGTATGCTGCCTTTATCCTCGTATGGCTTGCATACGACCTATCACGAATTTCCTGAAGAAGGACATACGTCTGTTTTACCGGTGCTGATGAATGACGCTTTTCGTTTTGCATTTTATCATCAAGATCCTTTAACAACTACAGACTTGAAAGAAAGGTAGTGAACACATGAAACAGAGTGGTCTGTCTCATAAAATTGCCCTTATTACAGGCGCAGGGCAAGGTATCGGACAAGCAGTCGCCAAAAGACTAGCAGATGAAGGTGCGATCATTGCAGCAGTTGACACAAATGAAGATCAGCTGCAAAGCACCGTGCAGAAGTTGAATGATAAAGGCATACGTGCCTTTGCCTATCCAAGTGACATTACCGATCAAGCATCTGTTCAACATATTGTCGATCAAATTGAAAAGCAAATTGGCCCCATTTATTTACTGGTCAATGTAGCAGGCATTCTTCGGATTAGTTCGATTGATCAGATTAGTACAGATGATTGGCACCAAACCTTCGCAGTCAATACACATGGTCTCTTTTACATATCCCAAGCTGTCTCCAAATACATGATGAAAAGATCAGAAGGGGTCATTGTGACTGTCAGTTCTAACGCAGGTGCCATTCCTAGAATGAATATGGCTGCCTATGCTGCTTCAAAAGCAGCAGCTACTTCTTTTACAAAAACGCTTGGATTAGAGCTGGCTACCTATGGCATTAGATGCAACGTCGTCTCGCCCGGCTCTACCGCAACACCTATGCAATGGGCTTTATGGTCTGATGAGCAAGGAGCAGATCAGGTGATTAAAGGTTCATTAGAGACGTATAAAACCGGTATTCCTTTACAAAAAATCGCTGACCCTCAACAGATTGCTGATGCAGTCATCTTCTTTGCATCTGAGCAATCCAGTCATATTACGATGCAGAATCTCACAATTGATGGTGGTGCAACACTCGGAATTTAGCATTTTATCAAAAAGGAGGCCTTTTCATGAAACATTCATTATTGTCGACAGAAGAAAAAGTACAGCTGATCCAAGACTATCAGCCAGGCGCATTTTTCCTTGCTTCTCCTAAACGAGCGTTACTTGCAGAGGGGATATTCCAGCATATTAAAACCAATCAACTCGATGAACTATCCAAAAAGGTAGCCCATGTTTTTGAGACTGCCAAACAAGCTGGTATTCAAACACCGATTGTTGCTGGTGCTGTTCCGTTTGATCCGGCGCAACCCGTTCGTTTAAATGTGCCAGTCCATGTACAGTTTAGTGATCCACTCGAATTTCATCAAGGTGATGAGGATTCAGAAGTGACATCACAATCCTATGAGGTGACACCTGTCCCTTCTCCTGAAGTCTACATGAATGGTGTGAACGAAGGGTTAGCTAAAATTGAAAAAGGAGAGCTTAGCAAAATCGTCATTTCTCGATCTCTCCATCTCAAATCAAATCAAGACATTCATACGAAAACAATACTCGAACGACTGGCTCGTCATAATACGAATGGCTATACATTTGCTGCAAACGTAGCTGATCCGAAATCTTCCCAAAAGCGCACACTTCTTGGGGCAAGCCCTGAGCTGCTTCTTTCAAAAACTGGTTCATCTGTGATTTCCAATCCACTCGCTGGTTCTCGGCCACGCAGTTCAGACCCCGTAGAAGACCAGCGTCGTCACGATGAACTTCTTACTTCTGCAAAGGATTTACACGAGCATGCAGTGGTTGTCGATGCTGTCACTAAAGCGCTTGCTCCTTACTGTCATACGTTAGATGTACCTGCATCACCATCCGTCATACAGACAGAAACGATGTGGCATTTATCTACTCTGGTCAAAGGTGAATTAACAGATTCCAATGTGTCCTCCATTGATATAGCGCTTAGCCTCCATCCAACACCCGCAGTATGCGGAACACCTACAGCAGATGCACGTGAAGCCATTCAAGCGATTGAACCCTTCGATCGAGGATTTTTCACAGGAATGGTCGGTTGGGCAGATGCAAATGGTGATGGAGATTGGATTGTCACCATTCGCTGTGCAGAAGCTGAAGGTCACTCCCTTCGCCTCTTTGCTGGTGCAGGAGTGGTCAAAGGATCAAAGGCAGAAGAAGAGCTAGCCGAAACATCTGCAAAATTCAACACGATGCTTCATGCGATGGGCATCCATCAGCTATAAAAATACATAGGAGATGACAAAAGACATGTTTGTTCAACCACCTACATGGCCAGAAGAATTTGCAAAACGCTACCGTGAAAACGGCTGTTGGCGTGGAGAAACCTTTAGCGGGATGCTTCGTGAACGCGCCGTATCGTTAGGAAATAAAACAGCGATTACATACGCTGATACACACATGAGCTATCAAGAACTTGATGAGCGCGTCAGCAGTCTTGCTGCCGGTTTTCATCAGCTTGGAATCCAAAAGGGAAGTCGAGTTGTCGTGCAGCTTCCTAACATTCCTGCTTTTTTTGAAGTCGTTTTCGCTTTATTTCGAATCGGTGCTTTACCCGTCTTCTCACTGCCATCTCATAGAAGCAGTGAAATCACTTATTTTATTGAGTTTGCCGAAGCAGACGCATATGTCATACCAGATGTCGATGGCGGCTTTGATTATCGATCACTCGCACGTCAAGTGAAAGAAAAGCTTCCCTCATTGCCTCATGTCATTGTTGCAGGAGAAACTGAGGAATTCCTAAACTTGGATGATTTGCGCAAGGACCCAGCGCTTGATCCACAAATACATGTAGAGGCAAGCGACATTGCGTTTCTTCAGTTATCTGGAGGAAGCACAGGCCTTTCAAAGCTCATACCTCGTACACATGATGACTATATTTATAGTCTTTGGAAAAGCAATGAGGTGTGCGAGCTCACACAACATAGTGTGTATCTAGCTACACTTCCAGTTGCACACAACTATCCATTAAGCTCGCCTGGCGTCCTTGGGACATTATACGCTGGTGGAAGAGTCGTTCTTGCACCTGGATCAAGCCCTGATGTCGTCTTTCCACTCATTGAAAAAGAACGGGCGACTATTACCGCTGTCGTTCCACCAATTGCATTGATTTGGCTCGAAGCCGCTCCTCATCGATCAGATGACTTATCGAGTCTTGAGGTCTTACAAGTCGGTGGTGCTAAATTAAGTGCTGAGGCAGCAAAACGAGTGATGCCTGCCCTTGGGTGTAAGTTACAGCAAGTTTTTGGCATGGCAGAAGGTCTGGTCAACTATACCAGATTGGATGATCCTGAACATGTCATTATCCATACACAAGGACGCCCGATGTCTGAATATGATGAGGTACTAGTGGTAGACGATGAGGACAAGCCCGTCCCGAATGAAGTGGCTGGACACCTTTTAACAAGAGGACCTTATACGATTCGCGGCTACTATAAAGCCGATGAACAAAACAAAAAAGCATTTACACCCGATGGCTTCTACAGAACAGGTGACATCGTGCGATTAACCAAAGAAGGAAATGTTGTTGTAGAAGGCAGAGACAAGGATCAAATCAATCGTGGTGGCGAAAAGGTTGCTGCTGAAGAAGTTGAAAACCATTTACTTGCACATCCTGACATTCATGATGCCGCCATGGTGTCCATGCCAGATCCATTTCTTGGCGAACGCTCATGTGCCTTTGTTATTGCGAAAGGAAACAACAAACCAGCACCGCATGTCTTAAAGTTATTTCTAAGAGAACGTGGGCTCGCTGCCTATAAAATTCCTGACCGCATTGAATGGATTGATGCGTTCCCACAAACAGGTGTAGGAAAAATCAGTAAAAAAGCATTAAGAGAATTAGCTGCAATCCATACTGCCAACGTATAAAAAAGAGGAGTGAAAACCATGGCAATCCCTACTATTCCTGCGTATCCAATGCCAAGCATACATGATTTACCCGAAAATAAAGTGAACTGGATCCCTGATCCGAAACGTGCTGTCTTGCTGATACATGACATGCAGCAATATTTTTTAAATGCATTTCAACAAGATACTTCACCGATTACAGAGTTAGTGCAGCATATTGAACAATTACGTGATACGTGCAAAGAACTCGGCATTCCAGTCGTCTATACAGCTCAACCTGGCGATCAAGACCCGAAGGATCGTGCCTTATTAACCGATTTTTGGGGACCTGGTCTTGGTGATGATGAAGCACTGACAAAAATCATTGATCAGCTTGCTCCATCTGAATCAGATACAATGCTGACAAAATGGCGTTATAGCGCATTCAAAAAATCCAACTTTTTAGATCTTCTTCACGAAGGCGGACGTGATCAACTGATCATTACTGGCGTATATGCACATATTGGATGTATGCTGACAGCCGCAGAAGCATTCATGTTCGATATTGAAACCTTTTTTGTCGCCGATGCCGTCGCTGACTTTTCACTTAAGCATCACAAAATGGCAATGACCTATGCAGCTGAACGCTGTGCAGTCACCACAACGACAAACCAAATCATCAGTCGTTTAACAGGACAAGAAGCAAACAGTGATGACCTATCCTTTGATGCCATCGTTCACCAAGTAGCTGAGTATCTTCAAATCAATCCAAATGAAATACCGCTTGACGAGAATCTCGTCTACCTTGGCCTTGATTCAATTAGAATGATGAGCCTAGCGGAAAAGTGGAGACAGCAAGGAGCAACAGTCAATTTCGTTGAGCTTGCAGCAAATCCAACGCTCATGTCTTGGCGGACTCTTCTTTTCCCAGAAAAACAGCCATCTATCCCAAATATCGATTACTTGTAAAGGAGGTTTAGGCCCTTGTCGATCCAGTCCGTCGATTCATTCCCACTAACCGGTGCCCAATCAGGCATTTGGTATGCGCAGCAGCTTGATCCATCTAACCCTATTTTCAATACAGCTGAGTATATAGAGATTAAAGGTCCTATTGATCCCATACACTTTGAAGCAGCCATTCGAAAGACTGTCTTAGAAGCAGATTCCTTGTATATGCAATTCATTGAGGATACTGACGGTCCAAAGCAATGGATGACATCTAAGAAAGAGATCCCATTTCAATATGTCAATTTACAAAATGAAAAACAGCCGTTTGATGCGGCTAAAGCATGGATGAAAGCCGATCTTTCCACACCAGTCTCTTTAGAGAAAGATGTATTATTCCGTGAAGTGCTTTTTCAAATTGCTGACGACCGATTTATTTGGTATCAGCGCATTCATCATATTGCCATTGATGGATTCGCCTTTTCGCTCATTGCACGTCGTGTTGCTGAGGTCTATTCAGCCCTATCGCAAGGGACACCTGTGCCTCCTCAAACATTTGGAGCTTTACATGATGTAGTCCAAGAAGAGATCACTTATCAACAGTCCAATCGATTTGAAGATGATCGAGCATTTTGGAAAAATCGTTTTGCTGATCAACCGGAAATTATCAGCCTTGCTGAGCTTGCCCCAAGAACGTCGGATCATTTTATCCGGAAAACGGCTAGATACGATACCGAAAAGGTAAGCAAAATGAAAAAAAACGCCCAAGCCTTCGGTAGTACGTGGCATGAAATGATTCTTGCCGCATCCGCACTCTATATGCATCGTATGACGGGTGCACATGATATTGTTTTAGGATTACCTGTGATGATGCGCCTTGGATCGTGCGCCTTGCAAACACCTGGAATGGTCATGAACCTGGTACCGCTTCGTTTAACATGCAAACCAGAAATGACGCTCTCAGCACTTGTTCGTCAAGTATCTGATGAACTGAAAGCCATTCGTCCTCATCAACGATATCGTCATGAAGACATGCGGAGAGACTTTAAGCTCATCGGAAGAAATCAACGATTATTCGGTCCACAGATCAATATCATGCCATTTGATTATAATCTCAAGTTCGATCAGAGCATTGGTCGAGCACACAATCTCTCAGCAGGACCGGTAGATGATTTATCGATCAACATATACGACCGTGCGGATGGAAACGGATTTCAAATCGACTTTGATGCAAACCCTGCTGTTTACAAAGAGACAGCCGTTGACGCTCATCAACATCGTTTTCTTCAATTGCTGGAGGAAATAACCGGACTAGAGCAAGATCAGACAATCAGTCAATTCAACCTTCTTTTGTCTGAAGAAAAAGAGAACATTCTCAAGCACTGGAATGATACAAAACGAGAATTACCAAAAGAATCATTACGGGAACTATTTGAAAAACAAATGAGCAAAACGCCGCAAGCAAAAGCATTACAGTTTGAAGGAATCATTTTGACCTATGAAGAGTTGAATCAGCGGGCAAATCAATTAGCTCATTATTTGAAAAATCGTGGCATTGGACCAGAACAATTCGTCGCAATCGCTCTGCCTCGATCCATCGATATGGTCGTAAGTCTATTAGCCGTCGTCAAAACGGGAGCCGCATATCTGCCACTAGACCCTGATTATCCTAACGATCGTGTCGCCTATATGCTAGAGGATGCCAAACCGGCGTGCTTGCTCACAATCAATGAGACAGCAGGTGGTTTGGACTATCCTCACATCGTTCAACTGGATGATGCAACTGTTCATCAGGAGATAGCAGGCAGTCCGCATCTCAATCCTACCTGGAGCGAGGGCTCTCCACATCACCCCGCCTATATCCTCTACACGTCAGGATCGACAGGCAAACCAAAGGGTGTTGTTGTAACAAAGCGAAATGTAATTAACTTTATATTGTCCATGCAAGATGCATTTTTATTAGGTCAAGGAGACCAGCTTTTAGCGGTAACGACCATAGCCTTTGATATTTCCGGGCTAGAAATGTTTCTCCCACTCTTACATGGGGCAGCTATTTTATTGGCAAAAAAAGAAACGATACAAGAACCAGCAAAGCTTTCAAACATGATTCGTACTCATCAGGTCACAATCATGCAGGCAACACCAACGTTGTGGCATGCATTGGCAGATGAATACCCTGACGTGATCACAGGTATGCGTGTTCTTGTTGGAGGAGAAGCACTTCCTGCCTCCCTTTTGCACACACTGCAATCTCTTCAATGCGACATTACTAATTTGTACGGACCTACAGAAACGACGATCTGGTCTACGATGCAAAATGTCACAGCACATCAAGAGAATAGCGGGCCGGCAATTGGTCAACCCATTTGGAATACGAGCATTTACATTTTAGATGAAGGACTAAACCCAGTCCCAGCAGGATCAATCGGTGAACTTTATATTGCAGGTGAAGGAGTATCAAGAGGATATCTTGGACGATACGACTTAACGGCAGAACGATTTGTCGCTGATCCGTTCGGCACAAAAGGTACGAGAATGTATCGTACTGGAGATTTAGCCAGATGGCGTGAAAATGGTTCGATTGATTATATAAGCCGTGCCGATCATCAAATTAAAATTCGCGGCTTCCGTATTGAACTGGGTGAAATTGAAACCGTGATTATGCAGCATCAAGCTATAAAGCATACATCTGTGATCGTTCGTGAAGATCAACCTGGGCAACAGTTGCTTTGTGCGTATGTTGTGCTGACAGACGACTCAGCTCTTCACCCTTCAGAGCTCAGGCAATTTGTGGCTGAATTACTTCCAGACTACATGGTGCCTTCTGCTGTTGTCTTTTTGCCGGAACTGCCACTTACACCAAACGGCAAAATCGATCGCAAAGCATTGCCGGTGCCAAATATGTCTTTAGTTAGTTCCGAGCGTACACCTAGAACACCCCAAGAAGACATGTTATGTAGTTTATTTGCAGAAACACTTGGCCTATCTCAAATTGGCATAGATGATAGTTTCTTTGACTTAGGTGGACATTCTTTACTTGCCGCTCGTCTGCTTAGACGTATACGCGATACATTCGGTGCAGACCTAAGCATGAGCACCATTTTTGAATCACCTCGGGTTGCTGAACTTGCGCAGCACTTGGACAAAGCGAAGGACATTCGGCCGCCGCTTCAGGTAGAAAACAAGCCAGATGAGATACCGTTATCCTTTGCCCAAAAACGGCTCTGGTTCCTTCATTGCCTTGAAGGGCCAAGTCCAACTTACAATATTCCACTTGTCATTCAGCTGACAGGTACACTAGATCAACAAGCTCTAACTGGTGCTTTGGCAGATATCACTGAAAAACATGAAACCCTTAGAACCATTTTTCCAAATAAGAATGGAATGCCAAGACAGGTTATTTTACACCCAAAAAGTGTTCAGCCTGAACTCCATGTCACAGCTTCGAGTGATCAACAAATTGAGAATCAATTAAATGCAGCCATTCGCTATAGCTTTCAGATTGAAGAAGAACCTGCACTGAGAGCTGAATTATTCATGCTTGATGCAAATCGATATGTGCTGCTTCTGTTGCTGCATCACATCGCTGGTGACGGCTGGTCACTTGCACCGTTGACACGAGACTTAGCTGCTGCTTATGAAGCTCGTATTCAAGGGAAATCCCTCACCTTGCCAGCGGAACCTGTTCAATATGCTGACTATGCTATTTGGCAGCAGAAGCTGTTGGGTAGTGAAGAAGAGACGGATAGTCTATTTGCCAAGCAGCTCAGCTATTGGAAAGGTGCTTTACATGACCTGCCTGAAGAACTGGAGCTTCCCTATGACTTCCCGCGTCCACAGGAAGGAAGCTTTAACGGTGCGACGATAGACTTTACGATCGAACCGGCTTTACATCAAAACCTTCTTGAGCTTGCGAAACAGCATCAAGTGAGTTTGTTCATGGTGCTTCAAGCATCACTTGCAGCATTAATGACACGCCTTGGGGCGGGGACAGATATCCCAATCGGCAGTCCAATTGCTGGACGGAATGACGATGCACTTGACGATATTGTCGGATTGTTTGTAAACACACTAGTATTACGTACAAATACAGCTGGTAATCCAGCCTTTAGTGAGCTATTGAAGCGAGTGCGAAACGTTGACTTAGCAGCCTATGAGCATCAGGATCTGCCATTTGAACGGCTAGTGGAAATCCTAAATCCAACCCGCTCCAGATCACGGAATCCATTATTCCAAGTCATGCTTGCCTTCCAAAATACACCGAAGGCGGAAATGAAGCTGACACAACTTGATTCGGATCTCTACGTGAAACCAGTGGGATCAGCTAAATTTGATCTGACCATCGAATTGACAGAACAAAGAACTGAAACTGGATCAGCAGCAGGATTAACAGGATTGTTTGAATTCAGCACAGATGTATTTAAACAAAGTACCGTTCGAGCAATCGCTGACAGAATGAAGCGCTTTTTAACAGAGATAGCTGAGCGCCCACATGTGCCGATTGGTCAAGTGAACATTTTATCAGATCAAGAACGACAAACATTTCTCCCTGACAAACAGACATTCGCTCAGTCAGACCAAGCACCTAATCTCCCAGCCTTATTGGAAAAAACGGTGCAGCAATTCCCTGATCGAGTGGCTGTAACGGATGGCAAGAGGCAGCTTACTTATCAAGAGTTAAACAACAAAGCCAATCGTCTGGCTCATTTATTAATACAAAGAGGCGTTGGACCAGAACAGTTCGTTGCACTTGCCCTGCCTAGATCAATTGATATGCTCGTCAGTTTATTAGCCGTTCATAAAGCAGGCGCAGCCTATGTTCCGCTTGATCCTGATTATCCAGCAGACAGGCTGGCATACATGATACAAGATGCAAAACCAGTTTGCAGCATCACAACAAAAGCAGCTGCATTACATCTCCCTGCTGATTGCGATTTGATTTTGTTAGACGAAAAAGAAACAATTGATCAATTGCTGACTACGCCAAATCACAATCCGGCTGATATAGACAGAATTGAGCCGCTATCTTCTCTGCATCCGGCCTATATTATTTATACGTCTGGCTCTACAGGGAAACCAAAAGGAGTGGTCATTCCACACCAAAATGTCATCCGTCTTCTGACATCTACTGAACATTGGTTCCATTTCGATGAAGAGGATGTTTGGACAATGTTCCATTCATATGCCTTTGACTTTTCAGTTTGGGAAATATGGGGACCCCTTTTATATGGCGGGCGACTTGTCATTGTTCCTCATACCATCTCTCGTTCTCCAGAAGAGATGATGCAGCTTCTAGTCGATGAAGGTGTGACTGTGCTTAATCAAACACCATCCGCCTACTATCAGCTCATGCAGGTAGACAAGGAACAACAAACACTTGGTCAAGCATTATCACTCCGCTATGTCATCTTTGGCGGTGAAGCATTAGAGCTTAGCAGATTAGAAGATTGGTACAGCCGTCACTCAGACTGCAAGCCAAAATTAATTAACATGTATGGCATTACAGAAACCACCGTTCACGTTACGTACAATGTACTCAATCGAGACATGATCGCAAAGAAATCCAGCAGTTTAATAGGCGAACCAATTCCTGATTTACACGTATACGTACTAGATGAATACCTACAACCTGTTCCACCTGGGACAACAGGTGAAATGTATGTAGCTGGAGCTGGTTTGGCAAGAGGTTATCTAGGCAGGCCTGACCTGACATCAGATCGATTCCCTGCTGATCCTTATGGAGCACCTGGCACAAGGATGTATCGTACAGGCGACCTCGCTCGCTGGACAGAAGAAGGGGCACTTGATTACATTGGTAGAGCTGATCATCAAATTAAAATACGCGGGTTTAGGATTGAACTTGGAGAAATCGAAGCCGTTCTATCACGCCACGACGCAGTTGCACAAGTTGCCGTCATTTTGCGAGAGGATCAGCCTGGTGACAAACGCTTAGTCGCATACATCGTAACAACTGAAGAAGACCATTTCGATACAGAGACTCTTCGCCATTTTGCGGCGGCCAGTCTTCCTGATTACATGGTGCCTGCGGCTTATGTACAGATTGATACGATGCCACTTACAGCAAACGGGAAGCTTGATCAAAAATCACTACCGGCACCTCAATTGCATATACAGCAAACGGATGGCCGCGGACCAAGAAACCCAAAAGAGGAAGTTCTATGCCACCTCTTTGAAGAGGTGCTTGATTTGCCAAAAATCAGCATTGACGATCGCTTTTTTGACATTGGCGGGCATTCCTTACTTGCGGTTCGTTTAATCAGCCGCATTCGTGATGCACTTGGTGTGAAACTGAGCATCGGAACGTTGTTTGAAGCACCGAACGTTGCCAGCTTGGCAGAGAAACTAGAAACAGGAAGCGATGAAAACGCACTAGAAATCTTACTGCCGCTACGAACAAATGGAGAAAGACACCCTCTCTTCTGTGTTCACCCAGCAGGTGGTCTTAGCTGGTGCTATGCAGGCCTCTTGAATACATTAGAGAAAGACATCCCTATTTATGGATTACAGGCACGAGGAATCGCAAGAAAAGATGACTATCCGCATACACTCGATGATATGGCTGCCGATTATATTAAGCACATCCAAACGATTCAGCCAAAAGGCCCTTATCATCTACTTGGCTGGTCACTTGGCGGAAACGTTGTACAAGCAATGGCTACTCAACTCCAGCAGCAAGGTGAAGAAATCGCTCTCGTTGCGATGCTGGATGCCTATCCGAACCATTTCTTACCGATTAAAGAAGCACCTGATGAAGAAGAAGCACTAATCGCTCTTCTTGCACTCGGCGGTTATGATCCAGATACCTTAACAGGTGAACCGCTCACGATGAAAAGTGCTGTCGACATCTTGAAGAAAGACGGCAGTGCACTAGCAAGCTTAAGTGAGGATGCCATTAGAAATCTAAAAGAAACCTATGTCAACTCAGTGCGATTGCTCGGGGAATATCAGCCAAAAACTTATCAAGGGGACATATTATTCTTTAGATCTACCATTATCCCAGACTGGTTTACACCGATTGATCCCGAAGCATGGGCACCTTATATCAATGGAACCATTGAACAGCACGACATTCATTGCCGGCACAAAGACATGTGCCAGCCTAAACCCCTAGCAGAAATTGGTGTCATCTTAGACAACGCTCTGCACCGGGTCAAACAAAAGCACTAAGAATAAAGGAGAGATGACAAATGACAAATCCCTTTGATCGTGAAGACGGTGTATTTCTTGTGCTTGTCAATGAACAAGGACAACATTCACTTTGGCCATCATTTGCACCAATACCAGATGGATGGGAAAAGGTCTTTGGTGAAGACACTAGAAATGCCTGCATTGATTATATCCAGACACACTGGCAGGACTTACGGCCATTAAGCTTAACAAAAGAACCTGCGTTAGCACATGGAAAAACGGAATAAATCATCGCACCCTGATCTCCATCAGGGTGCTTTTTTGACAGAATAAACACACCATTTTCCAGCTCTTTCTGATACAATTCAATTGAGAATATTTATCAATTAATAAGAGATCAGGTGGTTTTATGGGAAACAATCATCAATTATGTACAAAGGTAAATGCTGAACAATGCATTTATCGATTAACATATACTGAAAAAATAAATAATGCAGATCTTCCACATACGGAGCAGCAGTTGTCAGATACTTTCTGCCTCCTTTTTAGCATAAGCGGCAGCGGTTTACTTACATTGAACGATCAAAGATGGCGATTGAAACATCTGACACTCTATACGATGATGCCTGGGGAAACATTTATGTTGAAAACAGAGCCTTATCAAAAACACGAGCTCTATCTGTTTCGCTTTCAGATGTACACGCCGCAAGGTCAAAACATAGAAGAAGTATCAACTGAACATGCCCGCTCTTTACTGAATGTATGGCAATTTATCGATATTAGCTCGATTGAACACATTCATTCTTTACTGTCCGACATGACAGCAGAATGGCAAAAACCTGAATCCATTAGCTTTTTTAGAAGCCAAACCCTTTTTCAACAGCTCATGATGCAGCTTTTCACACTGCATAAAGAAGACATTTGTGACACAACACACGCCCTTTTTAAAACAAAACAATATATCGATCAACATTCCGAAGAACCTCTCAGCCTTACAAGTCTATCTCATATGGCTGGTATCAGCGCCAATCATTACAGCGAGCTATTTAAAAAGCATTTTGATGTGAGTGTCACTGATTATATCACCAAGAAAAGACTGGCTAGAGCCAAACAGTTCATGGCAAAAGGTCATGCAAAGCTCAAAGACATTGCACAGGACATCGGCTATCAAGACCCCTATTACTTTAGCCGTATCTTTAAGAAAAAAACGGGTATCACTCCTTCTGCTTATATGAAAAGCCGTCAACGGAAAATGGCTGCCTATGGCCATTCCATACTCGGTCAGCTCACACCCATTCATATCATCCCATATGCTGCCCCTCTTCACCCTAAATGGACAGCACATGATTTTGAGCATTATGCAGAAGAAATTCCGATTCATCTGAGTGCACATCGTATCAACGAACACGCTGAAGCCAATTTACAGCAATTGAAGGAAGCACAACCTGAGCTGATCATTGCCAATGATCATGTGACAGAGGAAGAAAAACAAGTGTTGAAAACCATCTGTCCTGTTCACTTTGTTCCATTCACACAATTGGATTGGCGCGCTCAATTCAGACAAACAGCTATGTTCTTAAACGAAACGAGGGAAGCAGAAGAATGGCTCCTTCATTACGAGGAACTCGTCATTCAAGCGAAAAAGGCATGCCTTATTGATCATCCACCAAGAACCGTCCTGCCTCTTCGTATCTTTCAAGATCAGCTCTACTTATCTGTCAATCGCACCATGTCAGAAGTAATTTTTCATGACATTGGCCTTCCGCCAGCTTTTCAGAATGATGGCCAGCTCATCGAAAAAAAAATCAGCATTCACTCTATACAGCAGTTAGACCCCGATGCCATCTTCCTCTTGTTGCATAAAGAACCAAAAACCATTGCTTTTTATCAAAAATTAAAGCAACAGGAGGCTTGGCAAAATCTCAAGGCTGTGACGCAACAAGCTGTCTATCCACTCGCTTCTGACCCTTGGCGTGAATACACAGCAGCTAGTCATCAACGAGTCATTCAGGACCTTTTATCTTTTTTTCCGTAAAAAGTCCATCACTAGACAGATCATTGTCTATGGATAAAAGGACGAATGACTACTACAATCTTTAATTGAGAACAATTATCAGTTAAAGGAGAAAATAAATGAAAAAATGGTTCGCATTGCTTATCCTTTGTATCATGACGATCACCGCAGCAGCCTGTGGTGCTGCAGAAAATAAACCGGCTTCAAACACAACCAAAAGCAAGTCAGCTGAAGCAGCAGAAACAAACATCAAATATTTAGATCAAACGTACAAACTCAAAACACCAGTGAAAAGAGTCGTCATTGCTGGAAGCCTAGAATCGATGGAAGATGCAAAACTACTTGGTATCGAGCCTATTGGTGCTTCTACTGTCGGCGGCACTTTCCCTGAATTATTTAAAGACATTACAGCAAAAACAGAAGGCATTGGGGAAAAAACTGAACCGAACCTAGAAAAAATCTTAAAACTAAAACCAGACGTGATACTCGGATCAACCAAGTTCCCGCCTGCAACAATTAAAAAACTAGATAAAGTCCAAACGACGATCCCAGTATCACATGTCTCTTCCGACTGGGAAAGCAACCTTTTATTACTCGGTGAACTGACTGGAAAAAGTGAAGAAGCGAAAAGCATCATCTCTGATTATCAGAAAGATCTCAAACAAGCGAAAGAAACCCTGAAAGACAAAAGCAACAACAAAACAGCTGTCATTTTACGCATTAGACAGGGCGACCTGTACGTGTACCCTGAAGACGTATACTTCAACTCTACTTTATATGGGGACTTAGGATTTACAACACCAAGTGATATCAAAAAAGCCAAAGCACAAGCAATGATTTCATTGGAACGCCTAGGTGAACTCAATCCTGATTATATCTTTGTTCAGTTCTCCCAAGAGGAAAACTCATCGAATCCAAATGCATTGAAGGACTTAGAGGGAAATAAAATTTGGAACAGCCTAAAAGCTGTGAAAAATGGACACATCAATGAAAATGTCGTTGATCCTATGCTTCAGGGAGGAACAGCACTAAGCAAAACCACCTTCCTTGATCAGGCTGTCAAATGGCTAGATCAAACCAACTAAAAAGATGCGCATCTTGACAAAGGGCTAAACATTTTAGTCCTTTGTTCTTCTTTTTCAGCGGAGCTTGAAAACTTGAAGGAGAGAATACACATGAACGGAACGTTTCTATATGACGAATTGAACGGGCGGCAGCTTGATATTTACCTTCCACCGGACACCTCTATTGATGTTCCAGCTGTCTTTGTACAAGATGGCTCTTCTTTGTTTAGAACCCACCTGCTAGAGATCGAAAGCATGATTGAAGCCAAAACCATCTCGCCAATCATCATCGTCGGTATACACCCCTTCAATCGACTTGACGAATATACACCATGGAAAGCATCATCACTGCATTCTGGATTCCCTGACTTTAAAGGTGAGGCACAGACATATGTGTCATTTTTAGAAAATGACTTGCTTCCATATATCAAAAGAGAATACCCAGTCAAACAGACCGGTCATGAACATAGCCATGTAGGTGCTTCATTAGGTGGGCTATTTGTTATTTATACCCTATTGATGCACCCTACCCTTTTTCAACGTATCGCATCTATCTCTGGGTCATTTTGGTATCCAGATTTTCTATCGTTTGCTAAACAACAAAGCATTCAGTCTGTGGACCACCTTGTCTATTTGTCTGTAGGCAGTGAAGAAGGGAAAGGCAAAACATCTGCCCAACAGCACATGCCTTTATTCAACAAACAACTCCATGATCTTTTATTACAGAAAGGGATGCAGGAACGAAAGCTTCACTTTCACATTGAACAAGGAGAGGGCCACCATCTGAAACAATTTCAAAAAAATTTCTTATCGGCCATCAAGTGGTTTTATAAAAGAAAACCCAAATTTTTTATCAGCAAGTCACAAAGTCGATATGGTATATTGGAACGTATAGATTGAAAGAGGAGGGATTTGCGCATGAGACCTTTACAAATCTCAGCCGATACCGCACAAAAGCTTGCTGCATCACTCAATGTACCGTTAGAGCAAATCATGCATATGCCGCAGCACATCTTATTAGCTAAATTAGCGGAGCTTGAACAGAAGAAAGATCGTTCTTAAAGAAATAAAGGAGTTTACATTCATGGAACAACAACTAGAAAAATCAACATTTCATCCTCGCAGTACAGGGCAAACCATTTTGCTGATTGCTGGGATTTTACTCATTGCCTTTAACCTGAGGCCAGCCATTACGTCTGTTGGTCCTGTGATCGGTGCCATTCGTTCTGATTTACAGCTATCAAATGGACTTGCTGGTTTCCTCACGACATTACCACTGCTCTCATTCGCATTGCTATCTCCCATTGCACCTAAAATCGGAAAACGTCTTGGGAATGAACGAACACTTTGGCTTGGGCTTGCTGTCCTGCTCTTTGGGATTGTCATTCGTTCATTTGGCAGCATCACCTTTTTAATGATGGGAACGGCGCTAGTTGGCGTCGGGATTGCGATTTGTAATGTGCTTTTACCTGGACTTGTGAAACATAAATTCCCTGCACATGCTGGATTAATGACAAGCGTGTATACGACATCGATGTCCGTTTTTGCTGCACTTGCATCTGGTGTCAGCGTTCCGCTCAGTCATGCGATGCCTGGGGGCTGGAATACATCATTCCTTGTCTGGGCCGGACTTGCCCTTCTTGCGATGATGGTGTGGGCGCCGCAGCTTCTTCATCAGAACACAGCTGCTGTCAAAAGCATTTCGCTCAAAGAGCAGCCAATATGGCGTTCACGTGTCGCATGGCAGGTGACCTTTTTTATGGGCTTGCAATCATTCCTTTTCTACAGCAGTATCGCATGGTTTCCTGATATTTTGACATCACATGGCATGAACCTGGCGACAGCGGGATGGATGCTCTCTATTATGCAGTTCACTGGTCTGCCATCCACCTTCTTAACGCCCGTCTTTGCAGAAAAATTAAAAACGCAAAGACCGCTTGTCGTCGGCCTTGTCCTTGTGTATTTACTCGGCATGATTGGACTCCTTCTCGGAGGGTCGACGCCTATTCTTGTCATCTCTGTGCTATTCATCGGCGTCGGACAAGGGGCCAGTATCAGTCTTGCCCTCACATTTATCGGATTAAGAACAACCAATATGGAACAAGCAGCTGCCCTCTCTGGAATGGCGCAGTCACTCGGTTATTTATTAGCCGCTGTTGGTCCATTCATGATCGGTATCCTTTTTGATGTGACACATACATGGACACCAGCCATTATCATCTTTATCATCGTCCTATTTTTCATGTTTATATCCGGTATGCGTGCTGGACGAAGCGTCTATATTTCAGATCCATCATAAACAAAGAACCCGCCTCACGAGGAGACGGGTTCTTTTCTGTTTATGCTTGTTCTGTGACGTGCACTTTTAATGTTGCTTGTACTTCTGGGTGAAGCTTCACCGGTACATTTGTGTATCCTAACGCACGAATGGCATCATTCAACTCGATTTTACGCTTATCGAGTTTGATTTGATGTTCTTTTTGCAATTTATCAGCGATTTGTTTGCTTGTAATCGATCCAAATAGACGACCGCCTTCACCTGATTTAGCAGTGAGTTCCACTGTCAGCGCCTCAAGTGTTTCTTTTAATTGTTTCGCTTGCTCAAGCTCTTGGATGGCATTCTTTTTCTCTTTGTTTTTCTGCCCTTCCAATGCACTTAGGTTCGTTGGAGTTGCTTCAACAGCTAACCCTTGTTTGATGAGAAAGTTGTGAGCGTATCCGTCAGCTACATTTTTGACTTCGCCTTTTTTCCCTTTGCCTTTTACGTCTTTTAGAAAGATGACTTTCATCTTTGAACCCCTCCTTCGAAATATTCGTCTATGGCAGCTTTTAACTTCTCTACCGCTTCTTCAATGGTTATACCATAAATCTGGGTCGCAGCGTTAGTCAAATGACCGCCGCCATCTAATGCTTCCATAATAATTTGAACATTGATATCCCCTAACGATCTTGCACTAATACAGACCGTATCGTCATCTCGCCTTGCGACAGCAAATGATGCTTCAACCTCACTCATCGACAAGAGAGAATCAGCCGTCTGTGCGATCGTAATTTGATCATAATACTCAGATCTGTCAGACGGCAAGGAAGCAATCGCTACCTGATTTTGATACAGCTCTGTATGCTGAATGAGCTTTGCCCGTTTGATGTAATGATCGACTGTCTCTTTCAAAAACTTTTGCACAAGGACAGGATCTGCCCCTTTTGCACGAAGGTAGGATGCTGCATCGAACGTTCTTGACCCCGTTCTGAGGGAGAAACTCTTCGTATCCACGATGATCCCAGCAAGGAGTGCTGTGGCTTCAATCATGTTAATTCGCAATTTCTTCGGCTGATACTCTAACAGCTCTGTCACAAGTTCTGCTGTAGATGAAGCATACGGCTCCATATAGACAAGTAAAGGATCACGGATAAATTCCTCACCACGTCTATGGTGGTCAATGACAACGACGTTTTCGATCTTATTTAGCAGTCGTTCTTCCATCACAAGCGACGGTTTATGTGTATCTACGACCACAAGCAATGTGTCATCCTTTGCAAGCTCCATCGCTTCCTCAGGCGTGATAAAACGGGACCAAAGTTCTTCATAATTCTTAATTTCACTAATTAAGCGTTGAACGCTATCCCCAATCTGGTTGGCATCAATGACGATGTAACCTTCTTTTCCATTCGCCTGAGCAACCTTTAAAATCCCGATCGAGGCACCGATAGAGTCCATGTCGGGGAACTTATGCCCCATGATCATGACATTACCGCTTTCAGATACAATTTCTTTTAAAGCATGTGAAATGACCCGTGCGCGTACTCGTGTCCGTTTTTCCATTGGATTGGTTTTTCCACCGTAGAATTTCACTTTCCCATTCGGCTGCTTAATCGCTACCTGATCCCCGCCTCGTCCGAGGGCAAGGTCAAGACTCGACTGCGCAAGTGCGCCAAGTTCTTTTAAAGAAGGAACAGACGCACCGATTCCAATACTAAGGGTAAGCGTGGCGCTATGTGCCCCTGTTTTCTCACGAACCTCGTCTAAAATGGAAAACTTCGACGCTTCAAGCTCTGCTAAGATGCTCTCGTTTAATACCGCCATAAATCGTTCAGATGAAATTCTTTTTAGGAAAATGCCGTATTCTTGTGCCCAATTGTTTAACAGCGATGTGACTTCACTATTTATCGCGCTACGTACCTGATCATCAAGACCCTGCGTCACATCATCATAATTGTCTAAAAAGATATAAGATAACACCGTTCGTTCATTTTCATACTGCCTTTCAATCTGCACTTGTTCCGTGACATCAAAGAAATATAAAAGGCGCTCTGACCGTTTAATAATGACTTTGAATTTCCGGTCATTCAGCGTCACATTTTCTGTCTCAACTTCTTGTTTAATAAGAGGCACAATGGATTCAAATGTATCATACAAGGATCTGCCGACAAGTGTGCTTTCATGGAAGCACGAAGCGAGAAATGGATTGGTCCATTCGATAAAATACTGGTCATTAAACAGCATAATACCAATTGGCATCTCCATTAATGCTTCTTCTCCAACCTTTTTGACTCGATAGGATAATGTTGAAATATATGAATCAATCTCTTTTTGTACCTGCGTATCTGCCCACTTTAAAAAGTAGAGCACACCCGCAAGGACTAAAAGACCAACCGCTCCTATGATCCAATTAAAATAAAGGTTGAGGAGGACTGTGATCACCGCAAGGACAATTAACGCGAAGATCGGATACTTGATGACAGGTTTTCGATAGAAGCTTGGCACTGATATCAACTCCTCAACATTCAGAGTGAATTATTTGTTTTTACTTTTTCTCTTAAATCAAAGCCTATGTCAGCAATCCCTATAATACGCACAATCACACCGATTGGCGGAAAGAGAATCGTCAATACGACGGCAAAAATGGGTACCACTTTTGAGATGTTTTTTTCGTGGCAATAATAGAAGATAAAAGAAAAGCCCTGAATAAGCACCAGTATAAATAAAATTTGAAAAGCACTCGTTTGCACGAGCGATAAAAAGCTGCCTTTCTCCGGCTGAATCAGCATCAAAAGCAGTGTGAGTAAATAATACCATACCATGCTTTTTGGCAGTCGCATATCCTTAAATTTCTTAAGAGCTGGCATGTCTGGAACAAACCGTTTGATCAACGGCCGCACAAACCAATGATTGACGAAAGACATCAGCGTGACAAAAATCAAAAGCGCTACAGGTAAAGAATTTAATGCCGTATCCTGCATCTCTCTAAACTGCTTGAGTTGTTTTGCTATGTCCTGATCAGAAGCGCCAGATTGTTTTAGGGTACTCTCTACCATCGGCATGATTTGGTCAATTGATTCCTTTGCAACACCCAGTATATCTACTTGAAACAGCTGGACACTGACAACAAAGTAAATGAGAAAACTGAATAAGTAGATCAGCGCACCCGTAATAATAGCCTGACCTGGCTGCCTCCTGCTGTAGAAAACACCCATACCTACTCCAACAGCAATCAGCATTGGCGCACTTAACAGCCCATTAATAGACCCAATTAAAAAGCTGATCACTATGCCAATAGCGCCAGCCGCAATTCCTTTTTTCAAGCCATGCCTGATTGTATAGAGAATGATCGGAATCGGAGCAGCCATGAAGAAAATAATGGCTAAAAGTGGCACATACAAATAAAACAGCGTCATGACCGCAAAAATACTGATCATGATAGCGCCTTCTACTAACGCTTTTGTTTGTTTCACACCTTCACCTCAATCCAATCATTTTTCTATATCTTGCTCAATGTGTACTTCTATGTATACGTACGATGTACGCTCCGGCATATCTTGACCCAACCTTTATTTTACCATAGCCGTAAATCGCAAGTAAAATGCAGGCTATCCCAAGAGCGTTTCACGTGGAACAACTTAGATCGTCTTGTACATGCAACTTTCCAGACGACATGTTACAATTTTTTAGATTATTCTTAGCTATAAACCCTGAATTCAAGGTCAAAAGCTGTTAGAATAGAAACATCATCAATAAAAGTAAGAAGGAGAATTCACATGGGAAAAACACTCGTATTCGGACACAAAAACCCTGACACAGACACGATTTGCTCTGCTATCGCTTACGCTGATCTGAAAAACAAAATTGGCGTTCAAGCAGAAGCTGTCAGACTTGGAGAAATCAATGGAGAAACACAATACGCATTAGATTTCTTTAAACAAGAAGCACCTCGTTTCATTGAAACGGCTGCAAACGAAACAAAACAAGTCATTCTTGTCGATCATAACGAATTCCAACAAAGTGTAAGCGATATTGATCAAGTACAAGTGACAGAGGTCATTGACCATCACCGTATTGCCAACTTTGAAACAAGTGAACCTCTTTACTATCGTGCTGAGCCAGTTGGCTGCACAGCAACGATCTTAAACAAAATGTACAAAGAGCACCAAGTCACAATTGAAAAAGAAATCGCTGGTTTGCTTTTGTCTGCGATCATTTCTGATTCCTTGCTATTCAAATCCCCAACATGCACACAGCAGGATGTTGATGCTGCGCATGAGCTGGCAAAAATCGCAGGAGTAGACCCTGACGTATATGGTTTAGATATGCTGAAAGCAGGAGCTGACCTAAGCCAAAAAACAGTTCAAGAATTAATCACACTGGATGCAAAAGAATTTGCACTAGGTAACAGCAAAGTCGAAATTGCACAAGTTAATACAGTTGATATCGCTGAAGTAACAGCAAGACAAGCTGACATCGAAGCAAAAATCAATGAAGTCATCGCAGCGAAAGGTCTTGATCTATTTGTTTTAGTGATCACAGACATTCTAGAAAATGACTCTCTTGCTCTTGCCCTTGGTGCTGAAGCAGCAAAAGTAGAAAAAGCATTTAATGTCACACTTGAAAACAACACTGCTTTACTCAAAGGTGTTGTATCAAGAAAGAAACAAGTCGTGCCTGCACTAACAGACGCACTTTCTTCATAAACTCAAAAAGACTGCTGACATCAGCAGTCTTTTTTCTTCTTTTAATGAATGTACATATCGCTGACGAGAATATCCTTTAGCACGCTTGTTGGAATCGTGAATTCAACTACACCCATGTAACCAGGCGCCACATCATATTCGTTGAAGGAAATCACCAGTTTGCCTTTTGAATTGATATAGAAGCTTTGATCTGGCTGAATCTTCTTAAACGGATCAACCGTATCTTGCTTCGTCATCCAGTAAATCTTATTTGAATCCTCTTTCATCTGTTTCTTCATTTGTTCTTTAATATTTTCACTAATCACATCAATATAACGGTCATCTTTAAACAGACTTGGTAATGTAATGAGTACATGGTTTTTCTTATCCACCGTATCATATGTCATTTCCTCTGCCGCAGAAGCCTGAGTCGTCACCTTGTATCGACCTAGTGAAAGAATTTGATCATTATTTGTTCTTACTTCATATCCGCTCTCTACACTCAAATGACCATTTTTATAACCCTTTGTTTCCTTTTCAAAATCTTGATACAGCTTTTTGTTTTCAGCTAAATATTTTTGATTCAGGCTGTCTTGTAATTCTCCGTCCCCAATCCCTGAAACGTGTGGTGTTTTGAGATCAATATTTGTTCCCTGATCGCTCTTTTTAAATTCTGTGAACGTCACGACTTTCACAAGCTCTCCAATGATGGGTACTTCTGAAATCGCTCTTGCTGCCTGCGGACTGACATTTACAGTGGTGACAAATAAAGCAGCCGCAGCAACAAGTCCGATCGTCCATTTCTGAAAATGAGGTTTCTTGTTTTTTCGTTTTAATGTCCGTTCAACCATAGCATCGTATTCCGGGGGAATAGGGATTTCTAGATATTCTTCTTTTAACTGTTCCAAATGCTTATCCATTTATATTTCCTCCTGCGATAATTCTACTTTTAAAAGCCGCAACGCCTTATATAATCTTGTTTTAATGGTGTTTTCATTTTCTCCAAGAATATGAGCAATGTCCTCTAGCTTTAAATCCTCAAAGAATCTTAATATAATGATGACCCGATACATCTCCGGCAAATCTTCTATCGCCCGTCTGACATCTTGATCCTCATAGACATCCGATTCACCCTGTGATAAAAATTCCAGCGTGTCATCGTCTGTCACTTGCACACGCTTCTTCTTTCGTAAAAAGTCGAGGGCAGCGTTTACGACGATTTTATAAAACCAGCTATGCATCTTGGTCGCATCCTCTAATCGGTGAACAGATTTGAGTGCTTTATGAATCGCCTCTTGAACGACATCCATCGCATCTTCTGGGTTTTTGACATAGCTATAGGACAATCGATAAAAACTGTGTTTATGTTCCATTACGTAATCCGCAAATTGATCATCAATCTTTCGTTTCTTCATTTTACAAAGAGCTCCTTTATCTTAAATGCGCATCTGTTATTTCTTACATTGGATAGACGCGCACCTGTTAAAAATAGTTTGCGCTCCATTATTTTTTTAACATGTCATCCCATTTACGTTTCTATACAAAAAGAGCGAACCTGACGGGTTCACTCTTTTAAAGCCGTTATTTTTTGATAAACAAATGGTTTGAGTGGTGATAGCGGATGAATGATGGACACTCCTGTTTCCTGCTCCACCTGCTTTGCAGCGTGAACCATCGAGAGCTGCATCACACAAATATCTCCATGCTGCTGCTTCACAGATTGCCTTAACTGTTCCATAATTCGCTCATGGTAGGCTTGTATATCGCCGTTCAAGCAAAGATGAAAGACATCCTCTAGCACAACCACTTCTGCCTTCAACTGCTTTCCCCGCTCTTTTACATATGAAGACAGTCGCTTCATCGTTCCTTCTACTGTATCTGGGTTTGAAAACACTAGCTGAAGCGGACCCTCTCGCTCACAAATCTGCTCAAATAACGGCTCATCTATCGGAACAATTGGTTGTTTGAACAGGTGCTGCTGCTCCCCCAAAGCCGCAATGTATTGTGTACACGTTAATAAAACAAGATCAGCCTCTGCTTCTTGCATGAGTCTGTTGATCGCATAGGTTTGCTGCTGCTCAAGATCAAATGCAGGATCTTGTTTGGCTCGTTCCATAAAGGATGAATCGACGATGTGATGCAGATCAAATCCTGTGTCATAGAAAGCGTCGTCAATGTAAGAAATATTAGATGGATGTGCGTGAAGGCAGTGTAATCGAATCATTAGGTCCGCTCCTCATAAAAGTTTTCACTCATTATATCAATCCTTGTATGAAATAGGGAGCAACATGACCATATTGTTAGGGAGATATTGAAGGAGGGATTCTACCTTGAAAGAAGATCAACAGCCTACATCATCTTCAGAGTCAGAAGAAACCTTGACGAATCGACAAGGTCACCCGGTAACAGATAATCAAAACATAAGAACCGTTGGGAATCGAGGACCGACTACACTTGAAAACTACGATTTCCTAGAGAAAATCAGTCATTTTGATCGTGAACGCATCCCTGAACGTGTCGTTCACGCACGAGGTGCCGGCGCACACGGATACTTTGAAGCCTACGGTACATTCGGTGACGAACCCATTTCCACTTATACAAGAGCCAAATTATTTCAGGAGAAAGGAAAAAAGACCCCTGTCTTCGTTCGATTCTCTTCTGTTATTCACGGCGGACATTCACCAGAAACTTTACGCGATCCGCGGGGATTTGCGATCAAATTTTATACAGAAGACGGCAACTGGGATCTCGTTGGGAACAACCTCAAGATTTTCTTTATTCGAGATGCTTTGAAATTCCCTGATTTGGTTCATGCCTTTAAGCCTGACCCTGTCACCAATCGTCAGGATGGTGAGCGCATTTTTGATTTCGTTTCACAATCACCTGAAGCAACACATATGGTGACATTTCTCTTCTCGCCATGGGGCATTCCTGCCACATACCGGCACATGCAAGGCTCTGGCGTCCATGCCTATAAATGGGTGAATCATGAAGGAAAAGCAGTGTTGGTCAAATATCACTTTGAACCAAAGCAAGGAATTCGCAACCTGACACAAGAACAAGCCCAAGCCATTCAAGGGGAAAACTTTAATCATGCCACACAGGATTTATATGAAGCCATTGAACAAGGGGATCATCCTGAATGGGAAGTATATGCTCAAATCATGGAAGATGACGCCCACCCCCTCCTAGACTTTGATCCACTCGATCCGACAAAGCTCTGGTACAAGGATGACTATCCATGGAAACCGATCGGACGAATGGTGCTAAACAAAAATCCAGAAAATTATTTTGCAGAAGTGGAACAGGTTGCCTTTGGGACGGGGGTTCTTGTAGACGGATTAGATTTCTCAGATGATAAATTGCTGCAAGGACGTACCTTCTCATACTCTGATACGCAGCGATATCGAGTCGGGCCAAATTATTTACAGCTGCCGATCAATGCACCGAAAAAGCATGTTGCCACCAATCAGCGAGATGGGCAAATGGAATATCATGTGGATCAAGGAAAAGGACAAAACCCCCATGTGAATTATGAACCGTCCATTCTCGGGGGATTAAAAGAATCACAGCAAGATGGAAAGGATCATACGCCTTTTGTAGAGGGTGAAGTCAAACGAGAAGCCATTGACCGCCCGAACAATTTCGGACAAGCCGGAGAAACCTATCGTCGCTTCAATGATTGGGAACGTGAGGAACTAATTAAAAACTTAGTCAACACCTTAGCTACCTGCCAAAAAGACATCCAAGACCAAATGATCGAAAACTTCACAAAAGCTGATCCTGACTACGGAAAACGTGTGGCCGATGGCTTAAAAGCCTTCAAACAAGAGGAGCCAAGCGGACCCATTGGATCAACAGGTGCGGCACAGGCTGTCAACGATGCGATCAACAACAGCACCCCTTCAGATCCTTATTAATGAAAAAAGAATGCAGCGGAGTGGCTGCATTCTTTTTGTATACATCTATTAAGCGTTTTGACCTTTTTTGATCCATTCTGCTACATTTACTGTACGTTTCGCCTGATGTTTTGCGGCTGCTTCTGCATCCTCTTGGATCTTTCCATTTTGGTCAACAGTCACACTCACACCGTAAGGGTTACCCCCTGCGCCGTATAGGGAATCATCCGTGTATCCAGGAGCGGCAATAATGGCTCCCCAGTGGAACATCGTTGTATAAAGGCTCAGAACTGTCTGCTCCTGTCCGCCATTTGGGTTTTGTGCAGATGTCATCGCACTCACTGCTTTGTTTGCTAGTTTCCCTTGGAACCATAAACCGCCTGTTGTGTCTAAGAATTGCTTCATTTGAGCCGGTAAGTTACCGAAACGTGTCGGCATGCTGAAAATAATGGCATCTGCCCACTCTAAGTCACTTAACTGAACCTCAGGGACATCTTTTGTTTCATCTAAATGTGCTTTCCATGCTGGATTTGATGCAACAACTGCTTCTGGTGCCAATTCAGGAACCTTTAAAATTTTGACTTCAGCACCAGCTTCTTTCGCTCCAGCCTCAGCCCATTTTGCCATCTGATAGTTTGTACCTGTTGAACTATAATAAATAATCGCTAGTTTTACGTTTTCCATTTGTTCCATCTCCTTTTGTTTGGTTTGCCCAAAAAGCTTCTGTAAAAATCCCACCTGTATTCCCCACCTTATTTAAATTGACGACGATACCACAATGCCGCAGCATCGACTTCTTCTCTCGTTAGCTGATGTCCACGATTTTCCCAATGAAGCGTTACGGATGCTCCCGCCTCCTGAAGCAGTTGCTCCAGTTCCTGAGATTCCTCAGGACGGCACATTGGATCATTTTCACCAGCTGCTATAAAGACTTGTTTCCCCGCTAATGAAGGTAATGAAACCCCTCGTCTTGGGACCATTGGATGATGCAGGATCGCTCCTTTCAACGCATCTCCGTAATGGAATAACAGACTTCCAGCAATATTCGCCCCGTTTGAATAGCCGATGGCTACAACATTGTGACGATCAAATCCATACTTATCTGCTGCTTCCCCGATAAATGTATATAATTCCTCTGTACGCTCAATTAAATCTTGTTCATCAAAAACACCCTCTGCCAAACGCCTGAAAAAACGCGGCATGCCGTTTTCTGATACATTTCCTCTCACACTAAGAACAGATGCTTCAGGGTCTACCACTTCTGCAAGCGGCAATAAGTCTTGCTCTGTCCCGCCAGTTCCATGCAGCATGAGAAGGACAGGTTTTTGTTCATTCTTTCCTTTTTGAAAAAGATGCTTCATCATGAATCTCCTTTCCCTTTGATTTCTCTTACCTCAATCGGCAGCACGATTTGTTCAATTTGACTACGCTGCGCCTCATATTGCGGCGGCAGTTTCAACGCTTCACCCATCGTTTCCACAGATTCATCGTGTGCAAACCCTGGAGGATCGGTCGCAATCTCAAATAATATGCCGCCAAGCTCTCTAAAATAAATCGCATTGAAATAATTTCGATCTTGCACAGGCGTCACTTGATATCCGCTTTGCGCAACATGTCTTTGCCAATCCAATTGATCCTGATCATCTGTTGCTCTCCACGCAATATGATGTACAACACCCACGCCCATACGTCCTCGTGCAACAGGTGTCTTGTTCACATCAATGACATTGCCGATTTCTCCAAACGAACGGAATCTCACATAATCTCCTTCCGTGCCGACTTTTTCAAGTCCCATCGTTTGCTCTAGCAACTGCATCGTTTGCTCAGGCTGTGAAGTTAATAAAACAGCTCCGCCAAACCCTTTAATCGCTACTTCTGGTGTCACCCCATTAAATGTCCAGTCATTCTGTTTTCCTTCTTCACGTTCTACAAGTTCTATCAATAAACCGTGCGGATCTTCAAATGAGAGAAAGGTCTCACCAAAACGTTCAATCATTTCATAAGAAACGTCAAACTGCTCAAGCCGTTCCTTCCAAAAAGAGAAGGCACCGGTCGGTACGACATATGTTGTCACACCTACTTGACCTGCTCCAATTTGTCCCTTTTGTGCACCTGGCCAAGGGAAAAACGTAATAATGGTACCTGGAGAACCTCCTTCATTTCCAAAATATAAATGATATGTGCCTGGATCATCAAAATTGACGGTCTTTTTCACGAGACGCAGACCTAAAACACCTGCATAAAAATCAACGTTCTCCTGAGGATGACCAACAATTGCTGTGATATGGTGAATTCCTTCTGTTTTCTTCACTTCTAATGACCTCCTCTTCATGACGTAACATGTCCCTACTCATTATGTCTTGACTGACGCTTTTATATTATCTCGAATTCGAGATATATGACCAAAAAATATATTTATCTCGAATTAAGGATATTCTTTTTTGAAATAGATGTCAATGATTTTTGTTTTTTTCTTTTCAAAAGCAGGCCGCTTTGTTATAGCAGACCTGCTTTCCCTTGATTATTGAAGCAATTTTTTCTTTTTTAAATAGGCTTCGGCTACTTGAAATGCATCTTTCCCCTTCACATTGACTTCGTAATTCATTTCTCTCATCTCATCATCTGTGATTTGACCAGCGAGCTTGTTGAGAGAGGCCTCAATCTCAGGATACTCTTTTAATGTCTCCTGTCTTAGCAAGGGCGCTCCTTGATAGGGCGGGAAAACATGCTTGTCATCATCAAGCACCTTCAACTTGTATTGTCTCAATTCACTGTCTGTCGAATACGCATCGACCAACTGAATATTCCCTTTTTGAATGGCTCGATATCGAAGTTTCGGTTCCATCGTGACCACATCGTCGAAAGAAAACTGATAAGCTTTTTGAATGCCTAAATATCCATCCTGACGATCAGAAAACTCTAAAGTAAAGCCAGCACGTATACGATTCTTGATTTGACCCAGATCTGAAATCTTTGATAAATCATATTGATCCGCTAGTGATTGAGGCACGGCTAAAGCATATGTATTGTTATAAGCCATCGGCTGAAGAAGCTGAAGCTGAAAGGATGACGCCAAACCTTGGCGCGCCTGCTCATACACTTTTTCCTTATCCGTGCTTTTCGCTGTTTCTTTCAGAAATTCAGAAATCGCTGTCCCTGTAAATTCAGGATAGATGTCAATATCACCAGACCGCAGTGCTTGAAAAACAAAGGACGTCTTACCAAGACCAGGCTTAAGATTGACTTGGATATCTGTATCCTGCTCAATTAAAAGCTTATACATGGAGATCAAAATTTCAGGCTCTGACCCCAGCTTCCCTCCAATGGTGATCTCTTTCTTTTCTTGTTGAAACAGCAATGGGGCAGCGACAACTGCTCCTGCTATTACAGCAAAGACCGTCACAAAGATCACGGTTTTTTTAAAGGAGATTTTCTCAAGTGTCCGCAAGACCACATCAAATAAGAGCGCAAGTAATGCAGCTGGAATAGCACCAATGATGATCAACGACATATCATTCCGATCAATTCCAAGCAGAATCAGACTCCCTAATCCACCTGCCCCAATAAGAGCTGCAAGGGTGGCTGTCCCTACAATGAGAACCATCCCCGTTCGGATACCTGCCATGATCACAGGCATAGCAAGAGGGAGCTCTACTTTTAATAAGCGTTTGCGGTGATTCATTCCCATAGCGAGCGCCGCTTCTCGCAGCGACGGATCGACCTCACGAATGCCTGTATATGTGTTTCTTAAAATAGGAAGAAGAGCATAGACGACAAGAGCGATAATTGCGGGCACTTGACCAATCCCAACGAGAGGAATTAGCAGTCCAAGCAGCGCCAAAGACGGAATTGTCTGCAAGACAGCCGTCACCCCAATGATCCACTCTGCTATCTTAGGGACTCTCGTTAAATAAATCCCTAATGGAATGGCAATCAAAATCGCTAGAAATAACGCAATGAAGGAAATTTGAATATGCTCAAGTAAGGCGTGTCCGAGCTGATCTTTTCGAGCCCATAGCACACTGGTCCATTCATTCATGTGTCTCGCCCCTCTCAGCAGAAGTACCGGCTAAATACTGGA
Organism: Bacillus sp. 22483; assembly: GCF_052044605.1. NCBI lineage: Bacteria > Bacillati > Bacillota > Bacilli > Caryophanales > Bacillaceae > Bacillus > Bacillus sp. 22483. Next base: position 72,914 of record NZ_JBQENU010000012.1, read on the forward strand.
TCACCGCTTGACGAGTGATGAGCCCGATCCGTTCCCCATCCTTCTCAACAACAAGCTCTTCATGCTCTGCCAGTCGAGATAGAACCTCTTCCAGCGTCGCATGGATGGAGACCGCCTCTTCGCCTAACAGATCATCTTGAGGCATGGGCTGAGAAATAGTTGTCAGCTCAAATGCTTGATGGTCTACATGACGGGCAGCTCCTGAAACAAACTCCCGCACAAATGGAGTAACTGGATGCTGAATCAATTCCTCTGGGCGTCCAACCTGCACCACTTTTCCTTCATTCATCACACATATCCGATCTCCAAGCTTCATGGCTTCCTGCATATCATGTGTCACAAAAACGATGGTCTTTTGAATACGGCGCTGTAACTCGAGCAGATCATCTTGTAATTTCTCTCTCGTCAGTGGATCTAACGCACTAAAAGGTTCATCCATCAGGACAATCTCAGGATCAGCAGCAAGTGCCCGTGCTACGCCGACTCGCTGCTGCTGTCCTCCTGAAAGCTCTGCTGGCTTTCGATGTCGATAGGTAGAAGGCTCAAGCCCCACCATGAACATCAACTCATCAACACGCTGATTCGTCTCAGTCCGCTTCCATTGTTTCAGCTCTGGCACTACAGCAATATTCTCTTCTATGGTCATATGAGGGAACAGCGCAATTTGCTGAAGCACATAACCAATATCCCAGCGCAGCTCATAAATATCATAATCGCTGATGGTTCGACCCTTTATGTAAATCTCACCTTCTGTAGAAGAAATGAGACGATTGATCATTTTCAAAGTCGTCGTTTTCCCGCTTCCACTAGGTCCAATCAATACAAAAAATTCACCTTTTTGAATCTCCAAATCAACAGATTGAACGGCATAGCGGTCATCAGAAAATTGCATCGATACATTCTTAAATTCAATCATCTTCCCACGCCCTGACTGCAAGTATATTTTAAAATACCAATATGACAGATTGACCTAGTATTTGTATAGAACAAACTGTCACGTTGACTCTCTTTTTACATACTTCCCCTAGTTAGACTGCCAGAAACGGCTTTCTCATAAAAGTGAGACAAATAAAAAAAGCGAAGAGCTCAAGGCCCTTCGCTTTTAAGTCAACGACTTACTCACCAGTAACGTATGGAAGTAATGCCATTTGACGTGATTTTTTAATCGCTAATGTCAATTTACGTTGATACTTAGCGCTAGTTCCTGTTACACGACGAGGTAAAATTTTACCACGCTCAGAAACAAACTTTCTAAGAAGATCAACATCTTTGTAATCGATGTGCGTGATTCCGTTAGAAGTAAAGAAACATACTTTACGACGTTTCGCACGACCGCCTCTGCGTCCACCTGCCATTTGTTTTCACACCTTTCCTTTGGTCATTTTTTTCAGATCAATTAGAATGGCAAATCATCATCGGAGATGTCAATCGGTTTACCATCATTCGCAAATGGGTCATCATTGAAGCTATTTCCCTGATTACGATTTTGGTTGTTTTGATTGCCATATGGATTTTGACTTGGTTCATTTCCAAATGGATTCTGATCATTTTGGCTACCGCCATAATACTGGCCTCCGCTATTGCCACCGCCGCTGTATCCACCTGAACCAGCACCGCCGCTTTTAGGCTCAAGAAATTGAACACTTTCAGCTTGAACTTCTGTCACGAAGACACGCTGTCCTTGCTGGTTTTCATAGTTTCTTGTCTGCAAGCGACCGTCTACACCGGCAAGACTTCCTTTTTTCAAGAAATTAGCCACGTTCTCGGCTTGTCTTCTCCAAGTAACACAGTTAATGAAATCGGCTTCACGCTCTCCAGATTGATTCGTAAACGTACGATTCACAGCTAGAGTAAACGTGGCTACAGCCGCACCATTAGGCGTGTAGCGAAGCTCAGGGTCTTTTGTTAGTCTTCCGACCAATACAACACGGTTTAGCATATTGAAAGACCACCTTTAAATATATATTTCAATGATTTATTCTTCTTCTTTAACAACAATGTGGCGAATGATATCGTCACTGATCTTAGCTAAGCGGTCAAATTCTTGAACTGCTGCAGCGTCAGATTGAACGTTTACGATTTGGTAGAAGCCTTCACGGAAATCGTTGATTTCGTATGCAAGACGACGTTTACCCCAATCCTTTGTTCCAGTGATCTCCGCACCGTTAGAAGTTAACACGTTATTAAAACGGTCGATAACTGCTTTTTTAGCCTCATCGTCAACTGTTGGGCGGATGATGTACATAACTTCGTACTTTCTCATCTGATTGCACCTCCTTTTGGTCTAAGCGGCCCTATACGGGCAAGGAGCAATAAATTATATTACTCACAATTGTATATTATAACAAATTACTTTGCCTATGACAAGAACCTATACGTTAAAACGGAAATGAATGACGTCTCCATCTTTCACTATATATTCTTTACCTTCTAAACGAACTTTTCCTGCTTCTTTTGCAGCAGACATACTTCCGCCAGCTAGTAAATCTTCATAAGCAACCGTTTCAGCACGAATAAATCCACGCTCGAAGTCCGTATGAATGATTCCAGCACATTCCGGCGCCTTCATTCCTTTTTTAAATGTCCAAGCACGTACTTCTTGCTCACCTGCTGTGAAATACGTAGCTAAGCCAAGAAGTGAATAAGACGCTTTAATCAACTGATCTAAACCTGATTCTTTGATGCCTAGCTCTTCAAGGAACATTTGCTTCTCTTCTCCTTCAAGCTCTGCAATTTCAGACTCAATCTTCGCACAAACGACGATGACTTCAGCGTTTTCGCCAGATGCAAACTCACGAATTTGCTGTACATATTCGTTTCCGTCCTGATCTGCTACTTCGTCCTCACTCACATTTGCTACATACAGAATAGGTTTTGACGTGAGTAAATGAAGCTGCTTCACAAGCTTCTGCTGCTCATCTGTAAATTCAACCGATCTTGCAGATTTTCCAGCTTCAAATGCGTCCTTCAGCTTTTCCAAAATATCAAATTCAGCTACCGCTTCCTTATCTTTTTGTTTCGCAAGCTTACTCACACGAGTTAAACGCTTTTCAACCGTTTCTAGATCAGCCAAAATCAATTCTAAATTAATCGTTTCAATATCTGACACTGGGTCAACCTTACCTGACACATGTGTAATGTTATCATCAGCAAAAGCTCTCACCACGTGACAGATCGCATCTACTTGACGAATGTGAGAAAGGAATTTATTCCCTAAACCTTCTCCTTTAGATGCACCTTTCACAATACCAGCAATATCAGTGAATTCGAAAGCAGTCGGAACTGTCTTTTTTGGCTGCACTAATTCTGTCAGTTTTTGCAAACGCTCGTCTGGAACTTCTACAATTCCGACGTTTGGATCAATGGTACAGAACGGATAGTTAGCAGACTCCGCTCCAGCCTGTGTAATTGCATTAAATAGCGTTGACTTCCCGACGTTAGGTAAGCCAACAATACCAGCTGTTAAAGCCATTCTTTCATCTCCTCTATATGAAACGTGCTCGTTATACTGCGTAATATGAACCTAGAGCAATTATAAGTAGGTTTACATGAAAAGACAAGCTAACCATCATGCATTTTCAATAGAAGAAACATTACCAAAAAGACTAAATCGGAGCTTTAAAATAAGAAATTGCATCTGTTTCTCTGAACAAAAGACAAATTTCATCAAAAAAGCATGAGGCCTACTTAAGCAGTTGGCTCCTCATGCTTGACGAGAATTCTCTTCATTTTTCGTTCAAAATCTCTTCTTGGGATCATCACGCTGTGCCCACACCCTTCGCACTTAATACGAATATCCATGCCCAAACGAATGACTTTCCACCGATTGGCACCACATGGATGGGGTTTTTTCATTTCAACAACGTCATGTAACCCAAATGCTTTGTCTGCCATCAGCATTCACCTCTCTTGCTCACTTCATTAAATCTATTGTACAAAAAAATGCCGATAGAGAGCAATGCACAAAATAAAGAGGCGTTGTCATGTATCAATCCCGTTCTTTTTTATAGAAAAAACCCTTCTTTTAGATCATTTTATTTGTGACCAATAGTTACTTAAACTCCGCTTTTTTTCAATATTGTCACAAACACTGTAGGTCAAAAGGTTTTTATTGGTAGAACGCTGTGGTTTTTCCATATTTTTTGATTTATGATATCTGCATAAATGTTATGTGAGGGAGCAGGTACGATGGTCAATCGAAAGGATAGATTAACCGACAAAGATTATAAAATCATATCCGATCACGCTGGAAACGCAGAGAATTACCAGCAGAACCATACGATAGAAGTAGGTCAGCATACGCTCACTGTCAACGATTTTCTAAAAATAGATCATCAATTATATGGTTTAACGATGCAGCAGGAACAGTCAGATGAGTTCATTGTCGCGTTTCACTGTCCTCTGCCAAAACAAATGACGGTGACATCGACACAAGATGTTCAAACGGCTACCCAATCATTGTTAAAAACGGATTATGCCTACCCCATTGAAAGAAAATCCTTAGCCGGAAAACAAGATCATGTCTTTTTTAAAGGGAAGGAATACATCGAGGACGTCTGTCAGAAGCACCCGAATGCAACCATCTATCTCACTGGACAAGCGCTTGCCGGTGCTGTTTGTGCTTACATTGCGACAGAACAGCCAGCTGTCAAAAAAGCCATCACATTCGATAGCCCAAATATATGGAGCAGCCTGGCACCTTCCATTCAGCAAAAAGCAGTAGAAGGAAAATATACCCATGTTCTCACGGAATATATTCAACCCAATCATTATGTAGGTTTACTCAATCGCCATGATCATGGAGTTGGACAAGTCAAGTACACCGTACCGCCCCGGGAGCAGGGATCGGTCCAAGAATCCATAAAATATAAACCAAGAGAAATTGACAACTTTTTAAGATCAGCTTTTGCATCAATGAATATAGAGTGGAACGAATCGTTTGATACAAATGCATTTTTAGCTCTCGTTTCAGGAGAATTTAAAGTAAATGGGTATTCATTCCATTCGAATGGAACCGCTCGTATTTTAGATGAACAGCTTGATCACAATACAAGTTTTACAGCGATGCTTTTACAAGAAATCCATTCAGGCCGTGCATATGCACAAAACGGGCTTGAAATTATCATAAAATCCCATTTACTAAAAAATTCATCGTATGATCTACAAAGTATTATTGAACATGAAGTACACACTGTATTTGAGAAAATAGATGGAATTGATGATAGTGTAAAAGATGCCGTCCATCATGTAAAACAAGAACTGAAAGGACTTGTCGGCTTCGGTCACTATGATTTATTAACCCATAGCGATGTAGAAGCACTGTTAGAGGAAGTAAGGATGGAGCAGCCGCAATCAACCTTTTATTCTCATGAAAAACAACTGAATGCCTTGTACACCTTGAGAGACTACGAACAAGAACTTTCCACCCTTTCAAGACATATGTACACAATGGGTGATGACTATGCCAAGGCAGATAGACGCCTTGCGATGCAAATGGGTATTCGTTAAGAAAGGAGTCGCCATATGATCAATCAAAATAAACCTCCTAGTGACGCCCAGCGTTTCTTGCAAAATGTGAGTGCTCGCCGCTCCATGTCTGTATTCGAAAGTCAATCTGCACCACAAACACAATCGCAATCACCTGAAGAAATTGCCGCTATTCAGGCCATGCGCAGAGAAGGACAACGAAAAGATTTAAAGCGATTGCTGAAAATGCGGCTTCACGATGAATTGGCAAACACACGCATGCACTTGGAGTACCAATTGTCCAAAACAGAAGACATGATGAACCAGACAACCATTGTCAAACAACACGTATCCCAGCATTTAAAGGGACAAGCCATCTCAGAAATAGAGGAACGCATGCAGCGTCTTCAGCACATGCCTGTATATGACGATATCAAGGAAGCGATTGATTCCATTCGGATAAAATAAACACTTCTCTTTGAAAGAGAGGTGTTTATTTTATTTTATCAGTATAATTTTTAGAACGGAAAAATATCTTTTTACTTAAAATCGGATACAGCATTAAACAGACAAGCAAATAAAGATTGAGCAAGCTGTAAATCGGATACAAGAAAGCAATCAAATCAGCAAATCCAAGAGAGGTTAAAGGTGCCATCAAAAGAAGCATGATGAATACAATGAACCAGCGGGGCATTCGTATAAAAGAGAGCATGCGGCTGGATAAACCAAATAATCCCGCAGCGGTTGTTGTATAAATCGCTAAACAAAGAACAATGGTCATAAACACAAACAATGATGTTGGTGCCCCCTCTAATACTGTAAACAAAGGAATCCCTTCTGCTGAAAGACTCCCAGAAATATCAACTAGTATTTCGTTATACACATAAGAAATGACACCAAAAATCAAACCGCTTAATATACTCGCAACCTTGGCCTCTCCAAGCCCCTTCATTTCTTTCCCCACTGAAGACAGCACCGCCACAACAGATAATATATTCAAAGAAGCAAAGACGATACTGGCAGGCCAATTGTATTGCTGGCCAAAATCAATTCTCCACATATGATCATGATTCATATAATAAAAAACAAACGCATAGATGAGCCCCGCCACCAAAATTGGTATAATGAAGGCATTCACAGATAAGAGCCCTTTCACATCCCAGAAAAAAATCATAAATGAGAATAAACAAAATGCACCGATTCCAACCCAAAATGGTACATGATACATCTCAAGTGTCACCCCGCCACCGGCAATCATGACTGTTGTTGTCGTGAATAGATAAAGAACAATTAAAATATCATACACCTTGGCCAGCCAAGGACCTACAAGACGCTCTAACACCGGCACAAAATGATCGGCACGCACCTCATAACTAATTTTTAACACCACATAGGTAGATAGCATAAACATGAGCGTAAACAGTAGAATGGCTAGTCCGCTATCAAGGCCAAAAAACTGCCAAATTTCTTGACCTGAGGCATATCCCGCTCCTATCAAGCTTCCTAAAATTAAAAGCGTCCACCTTGAACCAGCCTTCCACACAATCATCACCTCATAGGTATAGAATTAAGCTTGTTTCCGTATACTGTTACTAACTACTATGACAAGGAAGTGAGACCTATGAATAGCAAGAACGGTCTTTTTTTAAGAAATAGGGTGAAAGAATACGTGTCCCATACGGATACAAATGCCATTCAGCAGCTTAAAAGTATTTTATTCTCGCATCTTCAGAAAGCAGGAAAAAGACCCGTTGCCATCGTCTGCATAGGAACAGACCGCTCAACCGGTGACTCTCTAGGTCCACTTGTAGGAACAAAGCTTTCAAGTCTTGATTTAAAAAAGCTGTATGTATACGGCACTCTCTCTGACCCAGTGCATGCGGTCAATTTAAAGGAAAAGCTCGCTGAAATTGAACAAGCTCATAAACACCCATTTATCGTAGCCGTTGATGCCTGTTTAGGAAGAGTGAAAAGTGTAGGATCGTTTCAAATTGGAGAAGGGCCGTTAAAGCCCGGTGCAGGTGTGCAAAAAGAGCTGCCAGAAGTAGGCAATATTCATATTAATGGAATCGTCAACGTGAGCGGTTTTATGGAATACTTCGTTCTTCAAAACACACGTCTTCATCTTGTGATGTCAATGGCCAATACACTTTCTGAAAGTCTATCCCACATTGATCAAATGGATTGGACGAGAGAAAAAAGCCGTTCTCTCTTTACCCCTATTCAAAATATCACGGGAAGAATATAAAAAAGACCATCTCATATCAAGATGGTCATTCCGATGATTCTCTCGTAGAAAGCAATTCAAGGATTCTTTCTAAATCTTCATTTGAGAGAAATTCAATCTCAATTTTCCCTTTTTTCTTCTGTTTCTTGATCGTCACTGAAGTACCAAAGTAATTTTGTAAGAAAGATTCTCTTTCTTTCAACATGCGATCCTTTGGTGCTTCTTTTTTCTTTGTTTCACGTGGAACATTTTCATTTAATTGCTGAACAAGTTTCTCAACCTGACGGACATTCAATCCTTCGTCCACGACCTTCTTTACCAATGGAGCCAGCTTCTTTTTGTTTTTCAAACTAAGCAACGTGCGTCCATGTCCCATGGATAATGTCCCATCCGCAATCAGTTTTTGTACTTCGTCCGGTAATGTTAATAGACGAAGGTGGTTCGCAATATGCGGTCTGCTTTTGCCTAATCGCTTGGCTAATTCCTCCTGAGTCACACTTAAGTGATCTAGTAAGGAGGCATAGGCTTCCGCTTCCTCTAATGGAGATAAATCCTCGCGCTGTAAGTTTTCTAAAAGAGCGATCTCCCTCATCAATGTTTCTGAAAATTCTCTGACGATCGCAGGAATCGTTGTCAAACCAGCTTGTTGTGCTGCACGGAAACGGCGTTCTCCTGCGACAATGTCATATCCTTTAATCGATTTACGAACAATAATCGGCTGTAAAACACCGTGCTGCTGAATTGATTCTTTGAGATCAGACAATGCATCATCATCAAACGTTTTCCTTGGCTGATAAGGGTTCGGACGCAAATCCTTCAACTTAATTTCTTCGACAGTTTCTTCATTGGAATCCACATTGTTAAATAGCGCATTAATACCCTTCCCAAGACCTTTAGCCATTCGCATCCACTTCCTTTGCTAAGTCTAAATAGACATCTGCACCTCTTGAACGTGGATCATACAAGATAATAGGTTTCCCATGACTAGGCGCTTCACTTAGTCTCACATTTCTCGGAATCACGGTCTGATAGACTTTATCTCTAAAGTATTTTTTTACTTCTTCGATGACTTGGATTCCAAGGTTTGTTCTTGCATCAAGCATTGTCAGTAAGACACCTTCAATGGCAAGGTCGGTATTTAGATGTTTCTGCACAAGACGAACCGTATTCAACAATTGACTCAATCCTTCAAGCGCATAATATTCACACTGAACCGGTATTAAAACAGAATCGGATGCAGTTAACGCATTAATCGTCAGTAATCCAAGCGATGGCGGGCAGTCAATAATCATATAATCATAATTTTGCTTCACAGATTCAAGTGCTCTTTTCAGCCTCACTTCACGTGAGATCGTAGGCACAAGCTCAATTTCCGCCCCTGCAAGCTGTATCGTCGCAGGAATGACATCAAGATTTTCGACCTCTGTCGTCTTAATCACATCAAGTACATCTGCATCGTCTACTAAAATATCGTACACGCACTTCTCTACGTCTGCCTTCTCAATCCCAATACCACTCGTGGCATTTCCCTGCGGATCAATATCAACTAACAACACTCGTTTTCCTATGTATGCTAAACACGCACCCAAATTAACAGAAGTTGTCGTCTTCCCAACGCCGCCCTTCTGGTTGGTAATCGCTATGATTTTCCCCACGATGTCACCCACTTTCAACTTAACAAGTTTCTCATTGATTCATACTTCCTATTCTATCAAAAAAAGTATGAAACGTTTGCTTTTTTTGTTTCTCCACTATAAATTCGTGAATGAATCTGTGTTTCCGTACATGGATAGATGCATAAAAATACGTTTTAAAAGTATATTAATATATCTTTTTGAAGAAAATAACGAGACAAAAAACCCCCACTTTTATAAAAGTGAGGGAGATACAATCAAAAGTTTAGCCCGCCAATTTTTCGGCCTTCACTTACAATGACTTTAGGTGTCACTGTTTTATAGTTCTTCTTTTTCAAAAACCCATAGGGTGCTTTAATGGTAAATGTCGCATGTCCAACAGCGTCCCCGGTTTTCGCGTAAGCCTGCCATACAATCTTTGAACAATAAGTAGGGTCCAAGGATTGAATAGACATAGTGATCGAATATCGAGCCTTCGGATGGTCTTTCACATAATCATGCGCCCAATCCCCTGCTAAATCTGCCTTTTCCTGATGATTAATCCGAATCACCTTTGTATTGGCACTATAGCGAAACCAGCTTTGAATCGAATCAATATTTGGATGCTGCCGGAACCCAGGAATGGATGCATAGCTTTTCTCATTAATGACGATGCCTGCATGACCAATTAAACCATTCAAAGCACCAGTGCTCGTCACCAATATATCCCCTTTTTGAGGCATAATATCGGTTCCAGGATACGGTTTACCAAAAAGATGGCGAATGGTATTCGGCCTTTCATCCGTTACCATTCCATCCTGTTTGTTTTGCCTTAAACCATAGTTCTCCAAATCATCATCAGCTGTGATCACATCGATCGCATCGTCCTGAGACGCTTGCTCTTGATTTAATTGTTGAACCGTTACATCTGTCGAAACCACACCTTGTTTCTTCAGAGTACTCAGTTCTTCTTTCGTAATCGTTTCTTCCGCTGAATGAGTATCATGATTTGTTGACGTGCTCACAGCAAACACAGTCGTTTCATTTGAAAAAAGAGAAAAAGAGATTAGTAAATAACAGATAATAGCAAAAACAGTCTTTTTCATTTTCATCAGTTATATGTCACCTCCCTTCTACTATGAAAATCATATTTTACCAATTAATTAATAATAAGTAAATATCATGAATTGAAGGGAGAGAAAGACAAAAAAGCTGACGAGTAATGCTCATCAGCTTCTTTCTATTTAGGAATTCGAATCGTTAATTGGATATATTCCTCAAATTCTTCTTCCTCGGTATTTATTTTAAGTCCGCTGTCTTCTACCATGTGGAGAGACTGACGAATGGTATTCATCGCAATTCGCGTATCTCGGCTAAACGCCTTACGTTTCGGCTTCGGTTTGCGATCTGTTTTTTGTTCAAGCATCTTCACTACACGCTCTTCAGTCTGTTTCACATTCAGCTGCTTTTCGATGATTTCCTGCAACAGCGTGATCTGTAATTCTGGCAGCTTTAGAGGTACAAGTGAACGGGCATGTCTCTCAGAGATTTTTTTCTCCAAAATGGCTTGCTGTACCTCTTCAGGCAACTTTAAAAGTCTTAGTTTGTTTGCAACAGTCGATTGTCCCTTACCTAAACGCTGAGCAAGCGCTTCTTGCGTTAAATCATGAAGCTCTAAAAGACGAGCATAAGCATGAGCCTCTTCAATTGCAGACAGCTCTTCTCTTTGCAAATTTTCAATCAATGCCACAGATGCCGTTTCCGTATCAGTAAAATCTTTTATAATAGCGGGGATCTTCTCCCATTGAAGAGTTTGTACCGCTCTCCAACGTCTTTCGCCGGCGATCAGTTCATATTTTCCTTCTTCTTCTGTTGGTCTAACAACAATCGGTTGAATAATGCCATGGGTATGAATGGTTGTGGCCAGCTCTTGTATCTTTTCTTCTGAAAAAATGGTGCGTGGCTGAAAACGGTTAGGCATAATTGTGTCGACCGGGAGCTCCTGTATCTCTTCCTTTAATGTTTCATGCTCAGCAATCTCTGCCTCTATTTCGGTATCACGCTCAGGATGTTCTTTGTCACCAAGCCCGAAGAAGCGTGAGAGTGAATGCTTCATGAACCTACACCACCTTTAAAAACTACCTTTTTATAATTCTATTTTCTCATGTTTTTTCCTTCTGTAAAATCATAAATATTGAAGAAAAACCGACCTTTTACATGATCAACCCTCTATTGGTGATTTATTAGGTGTTCCTGGTTTTCTAGGATATTTTTTTGGTGTTTGTTTTTTCTTTTCAATGACAATGATGTTCCGTTCGCTTTCTTCTAAAGGAAGAACAAAGGAATGCTTTTCAACAACCTCTCCTCCGAGGACAGTGACGGCTTTTTTTCCTGCTTGCATCTCTTCATCTGCAGCAGATGCTTTTAATGCAACAAACAAACCTTCCCTTTTCACAAGAGGCAGGCATAGTTCGCTCAAGACAGATAAGCGCGCAACTGCTCTAGCGGTGACAAGGTCATAGCTTTCACGTTGATCTTTACGTTGTCCAAAGGTCTCCGCACGATCATGATAAAAAGTAGTATCTTGTAAGTTTAACCCTTTTGCTAACTCATTGAGAAACGTAATGCGTTTCTGGAGAGAATCAACAATGGTCACATGTAGATGAGGGAAACAAATTTTAAGAGGAATGCTTGGAAAACCAGCACCAGCTCCAATATCACAAATTGTTGTCACATTGTGAAAATCAATAAAAAATGCTGCTGATATCGAGTCATAAAAATGCTTTAAATATACTTCTCCCTTTTCTGTAATGGACGTTAAATTCATCTTCTCGTTCCATTCTACAAGCATATGGAAGTAAGTTTCAAATTGTTCAAGCTGCACTGGAGAAAGAGTGATCCCTTTCTCCTCTAGTGCTGCTGTAAATTGTTCAATGTTCATGCCGACATCCTTTCTACTCTGCTATCTTCGCAATACGTCCCTGCTCCAAATACACTAAAAGGATAGAAATATCAGCAGGGTTAACGCCTGAAATACGAGAAGCCTGTGCAACAGAAAGCGGTCGGACTTCTTTTAGCTTTTGCTTCGCTTCAGTTGCAATCCCTTTGATGGCATCATAATCGATTCGATCCGGAATCTTTTTATTTTCCATCTTTTTCAGCTTTTCAACTTGTTGGAGCGACTTTTCAATATAACCTTCATATTTAATTTGAATCTCTACCTGTTCACACACATCAGCAGGAAGCGGTGTGTCAGCAGGAGCTAGTTTCACAACAGATTCATAGTTCATCTCTGGACGCTTCATCAGATCACTAGCGCGAATACCGTCCTTCAATTCACTTCCACCAAGAGAACGGATATATTCCTGTGTCTCTGCTGTAGGTTTAATAATGACAGAATATAAACGTTTTTTCTCTGCTTCAATAGCCTCTTTTTTCTGTGTGAATGCTTGGAATCTCTCTTCAGAAATTAAACCAATGTTATATCCAAGTTCCGTTAATCTTAAATCAGCATTGTCATGACGCAGAAGTAAGCGGTACTCTGCACGAGAAGTTAAAAGACGGTAAGGTTCATTTGTACCCTTCGTGACAAGATCATCAATGAGAACACCGATATATGCATCAGATCGGCTTAAAATGACTTCTTCTTTACCCAATGCTTTTCTTCCTGCATTGATACCTGCCATAATTCCTTGACCTGCAGCTTCCTCATAACCAGAGGTACCATTAATTTGGCCAGCTGTATATAATCCAGAAATTTTCTTCGTCTCAAGTGTCGGCCACAATTGTGTAGGCACAATCGCATCATACTCAATGGCATAACCCGCTCGCATCATTTGTACATTTTCAAGTCCTGGAATGGTTGACAGCATTCGCTGCTGTACATCCTCTGGCAGACTTGTAGATAAACCTTGAACATACACTTCTTGCGTATTACGGCCTTCTGGCTCTAAGAAAATTTGATGTCTCGGTTTATCATTAAAACGAACCACCTTATCCTCAATAGACGGGCAGTATCTAGGACCTGTTCCTTTAATCATACCTGAATACATAGGAGAACGGTGAAGATTCTCATCAATAATTTGATGAGTCTCTAAACTCGTGTATGTTAACCAGCATGGTAATTGATCTGTAATATATTCCACAGTTTCATAAGAAAACGCACGTGGTACATCGTCACCTGGTTGAATTTCCGTCTTACTATAATCAATCGAGTGGCTGTTTACTCGAGGTGGTGTCCCAGTTTTAAAGCGAACCAAATCGAATCCTAATTCTGCTAGATGATCCGATAATTTAATGGAAGGCTGCTGATTATTAGGACCGCTTGAATAAGAAAGATCCCCTAAAATAATGCGGCCTTTTAAGAAAGTACCAGTCGTTAGAACAACAGACTTCGCGCGATAATTTGCACCTGTTTGAGTCACAACACCTTTACATTCATCATCTTCTACAATTAAATGGTCTACCATCCCTTGCAGCATTGTTAGGTTTGGTTCATTTTCCATTGTTTTTTTCATTTCGTGCTGATATTGAAACTTATCTGCTTGCGCTCTTAACGCACGGACAGCAGGTCCTTTCCCAGTATTCAGCATACGCATTTGAATATGTGTCTTATCTATATTTCGTGCCATTTCTCCGCCTAGCGCATCAATTTCTCTGACGACAATCCCTTTAGCGGGACCTCCTACGGACGGATTACATGGCATAAAAGCAACCATATCGAGATTGATGGTCAATACAAGTGTTTTGGCGCCCTGTCTTGCAGAAGCAAGAGCAGCCTCAACACCAGCATGACCGGCACCGACGACGATTACATCATATTGGCCAGCTTCATAACCCATTTCTTTTGTTCCTCCCTTTACTTTCCTAAACAGAATTGAGAGAATAACTGATCAATTAAGCTTTCATGAACAGCATCCCCAATAATTTCACCTAGCTGCTCCCAACAGCGTGTTAAATCTATTTGAACAATGTCGATCGGTACATCCATTTCAATTCCTTCTAGAGCATCCTCAATCGATTGTTTTGCTTCTTGAAGGAGCGCAATATGCCTAGTATTGCTCACATACGTTAAATCTCCACTTTCAATTGAGCCAGTGAAGAATAATGATTGAATAGCCATTTCAAGCTCATCAATCCCTTTTTCTTGCAATAAAGATGTTGTCACGACTGGACGATCTTTCGCTAACTCTTTTACTTTTTCTACATCAAGTTTAGGCTCAAGATCAGTCTTATTGACAATCACAATAATATCCATACCTGAGACAGCCTCAAATAGCTTAATATCTTCCTCAGATAACTCTTCACTATAATTGAGCACAAGTAAAATCAGGTCAGCTTCTTTTAAGACCTGTCTTGATCGTTCGACCCCAATACGCTCAACAATGTCTTCAGTCTCACGTATACCCGCAGTATCTACTAAACGGAGCGGTACTCCTCTTACATTCACATATTCCTCGATGACATCTCTGGTTGTTCCAGGAATATCGGTCACAATCGCCTTTGTTTCCTGAACAAGACTATTTAATAAGGAAGACTTCCCAACATTTGGCCTTCCAATAATAACAGTAGATAAGCCCTCACGTAGGATTTTCCCCTGCTGTGAAGTCGTTAGAAGCGATTCAATTTCCTTTTTCACAGATGTCGCCTTCTCAACTAAGACTCGATGTGTCATTTCTTCAACATCGTCATACTCTGGATAATCAATATTCACTTCTACATGGGCAAGTGTCTCCAATATCTCACCACGAAGACGTTTAATCAAACCGGAGAGACGTCCCTCCATTTGAGTAATTGCGACATTCATCGCACGGTCAGTCTTTGCACGAATCAAGTCCATTACGGCTTCTGCTTGTGACAAGTCGATTCTTCCATTTAGGAAAGCACGTTTTGTAAACTCACCTGGCTCCGCTAATCTCGCTCCTTCTTTTAAAGCAAGCTGCAAGACTTTATTGACCGTGACAATTCCGCCATGGCAGTTGATCTCAATAACGTCTTCTCTCGTAAATGTTTTTGGCGCTCTTAATACAGACACCATGACCTCTTCTATCACTTGCTCGGTACTTGAATCTACAATATGACCATAATGAATGGTATGAGAATCCACTGATACAAGTTTTTTTTCCTTAGGCCCCTTATACATGCGATCAGCAATCTGAACTGCATCAGGCCCGCTTAAACGTATAATGGCAATTGCCCCTTCACCCATTGGTGTAGAAATTGCTGCAATTGTATCCACCGCTCATTCACCTCTTTCTCTATTCAATAGACAGTCTTATATCTATTAAATGGACGTTGTCCATCTCTATATCAAAAACGCTTAATCCAAAATTTAAAGATACCACAAATGCATGCGAAGCGAAAGTAGCCCACATTTAATTATCCACAGTTTTGCACCCTGTCTATTTTAACACTTAACTTATCCACATGTGAATAACGACGTTCTAAACTTGTCTTCACATCTTACACCTAAATCCAATAAATTAAAACGTCCTTCTCCCTTTGCAACTAAGGGAAAATGACGTTTTCGATCTAAATAACACACTAACTTTTTAGAAATAAAGGAGGAATCTACTATTAAAAGGTAATTTTTCAATAAAAAAAGACTAAAATCCAGCTTTGCTGAATCTTAGCCTTTCTGCTATTTTTTATACATCACCACAACATGACGCTTGCTGCCTGTATCTTCGGATGCCGTGGCAAGTTCTTTAGAAAATGCTGCAATCGTATCATGAACGACTTTTCGTTCATTCGAAGGCATCGGTTCTAAATGAACCTTTCTCTTCGTTTTTAAAACACGGTTTGCCGTTTTGATTGCATATTGTTCAAGTGCTTCTTGTCGTTTCTTCCTATAATCTCCAATATCAATTGTAATATGATGATACTGATCAGAATAACGATTAAACACTAACTGCACCAAGGTTTCTAAAGAGTACAGTGTTTGTCCTCTTTTTCCAATCATTAATGAAGTTTTGTCTCCATTAATGTGAAAAGAGATCTTTTTCGTTTCTTTTTTCGAAACAATGTTTGCTTTAGGATCAATTGATTTAACAATTTTATCTAAATACTGTGTTGCTAATTTGAGCGCATCTCGCTTTTCTACTAACTTGACAACAGCTTGTCTTTTACCAAATAATCCTAAAAACCCTTTGTTTCCTTCATCTACTATTGTGATATCTACTTCTTCTTGTAGTAGTTGAATTTGTTTCAGTCCGGAATCTACTGCTTCTTCGACTGTGCGACCGACAGCAGTTATTTCCTTCATTTTTTGTTCCCGCCAGCTTTTTCTTTTGTATCAACTTTTACTTGAGGTGTTTTAATGACCAACGTTTGAATGATCATGAAAATGTTACCTACAACCCAGTACAGTGAAAGTGCCGCTGGGAAACTGATTGCAAATACAATGATCATAATTGGCATCACCCAAAGCATAATCGCCATTTGAGGGTTGTCCGAAGGATTGCCAGCCATCATTAGCTTCTGCTGAATAAAAGTAGCTACACCTGCAATAATCGGTAACAGGAATAATGGATCTGGACTGCCTAAGTCAAACCATAAGAAAGTATGCTTCTTGATTTCAGCTGTTCTCATGATCGCATGATAAAAACCAATTAAGATTGGCATTTGAATTAAGATTGGGAAACACCCTGCTAATGGATTTACACCATTCTTTTGGAAAAGAGCCATTGTTTCCTGTTGAAGCTGCTGCTGTGTTTTCTGGTCTTTTGAGCTATATTTTTCACGAAGCTTCTTTAGTTCTGGCTGAAGTGCTTGCATTGCTTTTGTACTTCTTAACTGTTTAATCATTAATGGTAAAATGAGCAAACGAATCAAAAGAGTTACAATAATAATCGCTACACCATAGTTTTCACCAGTTAAGTTTGCCATGTAAGTGATTAATTGAGATAGCGGGTATACAATGTAAGAATTCCAGAATCCCTTACTATCTGATGTGATTGGTTCATTGATTTGTGTACATCCTGCCAATAGAACCAACACGCCAATCAAGCTAAATATTAGTAATAATCGCCTTTTCAACAAGATTCCTCCCATTACTTCAAACTTTATTTAAGTTGGAATTGATTACGAAAGTGACTCACCTAATCAGTATGGTAACATTTTTTCATTACAAAGTGGTGGTTTCATTTTAATTCACTAGATGAAGGAAGCGCTTTTAAAAATTGATTCAACGAAAGTTTCTATTACGAAGACTTTTTCGGTTGTTGTTGATAAACAGCGGATTTTCTAAATAAATGCTGGAGAGACTTCTTTGTTTCTTCAAAGGTCAATTCGCTTGCTGGCTTTCGTGCGATAACAATGTAGTCTTTTTCTTGCTTTAGCTTATGACCTTCCTCTAAGAACACCTGACGGATTAGTCGTTTAATCCGGTTTCTTATCACTGCATTACCTATCTTCTTACTGACAGACAATCCTAAACGCAGTTCTTCTTGATTTGGTTGGTCCAGCTGATAAATGACGAATTGGCGATTAGCCATTGATTGACCTTTTTTGAACACTGTTTGAAACTCTTCATTTTTTTTTAGCCTGTTTCGCTTCTTCATGTTTTCTTCCACTCCGATAAAAACTGACAGTTCATTTACGATTTTATGTAAAAAAGACCACTGACATTATTCAGTGGCCTAAGCTGATAATTTTTTTCTACCTTTGCTGCGGCGTCGCTTTAAAACTAGACGTCCGTTTTTAGAACTCATACGGCTGCGGAAGCCATGAACTTTACTACGCTTACGGTTATTTGGTTGAAACGTTCTTTTCATTTATGACACCTCCCTGAGGAATAGCTGTTTAAGACAGTCTAACTCATTATATTTGTGTAACCCATCGATTGTCAATATCAATGATAAAACTCTTATTATCAACCTTATAAGCATAACACAAGTTATCAAGTGAAGAAACCTTCTTTTTTAGTTTCCAGCATTTTATTCTTTTTTTCCTTCAAAAAAACCTTCAAAACAAGGTTGTGGATATTTTTCCGGCATATTTTGACTATCCACATCCATTATCGACATTTTTTTCACACAAATAACCTATGTGGATAATTATTTTTCAACAGCATGTAAAGTGTGTGGATAAGTTTGTGACACCCATTGCACCATCTTGTTTATTTTGATATTATATTTGTGTTTTAACTCTTAATTACTTATCTGGCCTATTTATCTTATCCACAATTTGTGGATAACCTGTGGAAAGTTATTGCACAGCTTGTTGAATTGTTTATCCACAACCTGTGTAATTTGTCGAAAAGACGTTTTTCTACTATATTAATTGTTTTCAACAAATTATGTGCACGAATGGTGATGACCATTTGCTCTTTTTCGTGTTCTATAACAGTTTGATACTGGTCATTTTAAAAAGAAAAGGAGGGGGGAGAAGCCTTATGGAAAATATTTTGGATCTGTGGAATAAAGCACTTCAAAAAATAGAGACAAAATTGAGCAAACCTAGTTTTGAAACATGGATGAAGTCCACTAAAGCCCATTCTCTTCAAGGAGATACGCTGACTATTACTGCACCTAATGAATTTGCAAGAGACTGGCTCGAGTCAAGATACCTTCACTTAATTGCAGATACCATCTATGAACTGACAGGCGAAGAGCTCAGCATCAAATTTATCATTCCTCAAAATCAGGACGAAGAGGACGCCATGCCAAAATCTCCAATCAAAAAAATGTCGAAAGAAGAACCCGTTGAAATTCCACAAAATATGCTGAATCCAAAATATACATTTGATACTTTTGTTATTGGTTCAGGCAACCGTTTTGCTCATGCCGCTTCACTTGCAGTCGCAGAAGCACCAGCAAAAGCATATAACCCGCTTTTTATTTATGGGGGCGTTGGTTTAGGAAAGACTCACTTAATGCATGCGATCGGTCATTACGTCATCGACCATAATCCATCAGCCAAAGTGGTCTATCTATCATCTGAAAAATTTACAAATGAATTTATCAACTCAATCCGGGACAACAAAGCAGTCGATTTCCGTAATCGCTATCGGAATGTAGATGTGCTTTTGATAGATGATATTCAATTTTTAGCAGGAAAAGAACAAACACAAGAAGAGTTTTTCCATACATTCAACACACTTCACGAAGAAAGTAAGCAAATCGTCATTTCTAGTGACCGGCCGCCAAAGGAAATTCCGACACTTGAAGACAGATTACGCTCTCGATTCGAATGGGGCTTAATTACAGACATTACCCCGCCAGATCTAGAAACGCGTATTGCGATCTTACGTAAAAAAGCAAAAGCAGAAGGTTTAGACATTCCGAATGAAGTCATGCTTTATATTGCCAATCAAATCGACAGCAACATTCGGGAACTGGAAGGTGCTTTGATTCGTGTTGTTGCTTACTCTTCTTTAATCAATAAAGACATCAATGCTGATCTAGCGGCTGAAGCCCTAAAGGACATCATTCCTTCATCGAAACCTAAGGTGATTACAATTAAAGATATTCAAAGAATTGTAGGGCAGCAATTTAATATTCGATTAGAAGATTTCAAAGCGAAGAAACGTACGAAATCAGTTGCTTATCCAAGACAAATTGCGATGTATCTCTCTAGAGAAATGACAGATTCCTCTCTACCTAAAATCGGAGAAGAATTTGGCGGACGAGATCATACGACCGTCATTCATGCTCATGAGAAAATTTCAAAATTAATCGTTGAAGATGAACAGCTTCAGCAGCATGTCAAAGAGATCAAAGAACAACTAAAATAATCAAGCTGATAAGATAAGTACGGGAAAATGTGAATAACTAGAGCATAGTCATACACAGTCTGTCCACATGTGGATAGGCTGTCTTTCCTTTCTTTCTACTGACTTATCCACATATTCACAGGCCCTACTAGTACTTCTACGATTTTTATTAAATAAATATATATACATGTCATTAAGAAAAATTAGGAGGACCACTATGAAATTCACGATTCAAAAAGATCGTCTTGTTGAAAGTGTCCAAGATGTATTAAAGGCCGTATCCTCTAGAACAACGATTCCTATTTTGACAGGGATTAAAATTGTTGCATCTGACGAAGGGGTTTCTCTCACAGGGAGCGATTCTGATATCTCAATCGAATCTTTTATTCCTCAAAGAGATGGAGATTTAGAAGTCATTACAATTGATCGACCAGGAAGTATTGTGCTGCAAGCCCGCTTCTTTAGCGAAATCGTTAAGAAACTGCCTATGTCTACTGTCGAAATTGAGGTAGAACAAAATCATCTGACCATCATCCGCTCTGGTTCAGCAGAATTTAATTTAAACGGCTTAGATGCTGAAGAATATCCGCATCTGCCACAAATTGAAGAGCATCATGCTTTTCAAATTCCAACAGATTTGCTTAAAAACCTTATCCGTCAAACGGTTTTCGCAGTGTCCACCTCAGAAACACGACCTATCTTGACAGGTGTAAACTGGAAGGTTGAAAAAGGTGAATTAATATGCACAGCAACGGATAGTCATCGTCTTGCTTTAAGAAAAGCGAAGTTGGATATTAACGAGGAAAGCTCGTACAATGTGGTCATTCCTGGAAAGAGTTTAACAGAGCTAAGTAAAATTCTTGATGATGGACAAGATCTTGTGAGCATCGTCATTACGGAGACACAGGTTCTCTTTAAAGCACAGAACGTGCTGTTCTTCTCAAGATTGCTGGATGGTAATTACCCAGATACAGCTCGCCTCATTCCGCAAGAAAGTAAAACGGATGTAGTGGTGAATACGAAAGAATTCCTTCAAGCGATTGATCGCGCGTCACTTTTAGCAAGAGAAGGGCGTAACAACGTTGTGAAGCTTTCTGCTGATCCTGCGCAAAGCCTTGAAATTTCTTCTAATTCGCCTGAAATCGGTAAAGTAGTTGAAACGGTGCAAGCAGATGACATTAAAGGGGAGGATCTCAAAATCTCTTTCAGTCCGAAATATATGCTTGATGCTTTAAAAGTATTAGAGGGAACAGAGATTCATGTCAGTTTCACTGGCGCAATGAGACCATTCCTATTACGCACGCCAAATGATGATTCCATTTTGCAATTGATTCTTCCAGTTAGAACGTATTAATTTGGTCTAAAATGGCTGCTGTGTGAGCGCACAGCAGCTTTTTTCCTCGTTTCCTCAGCTTTCTTTCATCCCAGTTCGCTTTCCCCCTTTCCTTCTTGTCTTGTTTTTTAGTACAATTAGATATTAGTGATATTGAAAGAGGTCGATACAATGCCTAATCTGATAACGATTGAAACAGAAATGATTACATTAGGGCAGTTTTTGAAATTAGCCGAAGTCATTCAATCTGGTGGAATGGCGAAGTGGTTTTTAAGTGAACATGAGGTGTTCATCAATCAAGAGCCAGATAATAGACGGGGACGCAAATTATACCCAGGAGATGTTGTCGAGATAGAAGGTCACGGCACATTTCAAGTTGTGAATTAGAAACGGGTGACAATACATGTACATTCAAAGTCTGGCGTTAACTTCATACCGAAACTATGAACACACCGAGCTTCAATTCGACAATAAGGTGAATGTGATGATTGGTGAGAACGCCCAAGGTAAAACGAACCTGATGGAAGCGATCTATGTATTGTCGATGGCAAAGTCTCATCGTACGTCAAATGATAAAGAACTTATCCGATGGGACGAAGACTATGCTAAAATAGAAGGTAGAGTCATCAAAAAAAATGGTCCACTCCCCATGCAGCTCGTGATCTCAAAAAAAGGAAAAAAGGGCAAGGTCAATCACATTGAACAACAGAAACTCAGTCATTATGTTGGTGCCTTGAACACCATCATGTTTGCACCAGAGGATCTCAGCCTTGTGAAAGGTAGCCCGCAAATCCGCAGAAGATTCCTCGACATGGAGATTGGACAAGTGTCTGCTGTCTACTTGCATGATTTATCGCTCTATCAAAAAATCCTCACTCAGCGAAATCATTACTTGAAACAATTGCAAACAAGAAAGCAAACGGATCAAGCGATGCTGGAGATTTTAACAGAGCAGTTGATTGATGCGGCAGCGAAGGTTGTCAAAAGAAGACTGACTTTTACGAAACAGCTCGAAAAATGGGCGCAGCCGCTGCATTTTGGGATTTCAAGAGAGCTGGAAACGCTCACGCTCCAATACCAGACGGCAATAGAGGTATCAGAAGCGTCAGACTTGTCGAAAATAAAAAATAGCTATGAAGAATCGTTTCAGAAACTAAGAGACAGAGAAATAGACCGAGGGGTGACGCTATGGGGGCCTCACAGAGATGATCTTCTTTTCTTTGTGAATGGTCGGGATGTTCAGACATATGGCTCTCAAGGGCAGCAAAGAACAACAGCTCTTTCACTAAAGCTGGCAGAAATTGATCTGATTCATGAAGAAATCGGTGAATACCCAATTCTTCTACTCGATGATGTTTTATCTGAACTTGATGATTACAGACAGTCTCATTTGCTCCATACCATTCAGGGACGTGTACAGACCTTTGTCACCACTACGAGTGTTGAAGGCATCGACCACGCCACCCTGAAAGAAGCGGAAATTTTCAGAGTAGCCAGTGGAAAAGTAATTGACTGATAAATGAGGTGTGAGTCTTGTATATTCATTTAGGTGATGATTGTGTTGTTTCTACACGAGAGATTGTCGCAATTGTTGATTACAAAATGAGGTCATCTTCTGTTGTAGAGGAATTTCTTCAAAAACAAGAAGAACAAATCATTTCGTTGTCACAAGGGACACCCAAATCCATCGTCGTCACAACTGAATCCGTGTATTACTCTCCTCTTTCCTCAAGCACGCTCAAAAAACGTGCTTCATTTGTGATTGAAATTGAAGTCTAAAAGCTCAATTCATATAAATATATCGTTTAAGAAAAGTGTAGGTGAATGTACGTGGCAATGGAACAGCAACATAATAGTTATGATGAAAATCAGATACAGGTGCTCGAAGGACTAGAAGCGGTTAGAAAACGTCCAGGAATGTACATTGGGTCAACCAGTGCAAAAGGACTTCACCATCTTGTATGGGAAATTGTCGACAACAGTATTGATGAGGCTTTAGCTGGTTATTGTACAGACATTACAGTGCAAATTGAAAAAGATAATAGCATCACAGTGAAAGATAACGGCCGCGGAATTCCTGTTGGGATTCACGAAAAAATGGGACGTCCTGCTGTAGAAGTCATTATGACGGTTCTTCACGCTGGTGGTAAATTTGACGGCAGCGGTTATAAAGTATCTGGCGGTTTGCATGGCGTAGGGGCATCTGTTGTTAATGCGTTATCTACGACCTTAGACGTGACTGTATATCGTGATGGGAAAATTCATTATCAACAATTCAAACGCGGTGTTCCAGTTGGAGATTTAGAGATCATTGGTGAAACAGATGTAACAGGGACAACCACTCATTTTGTGCCAGATCCAGAAATTTTCACTGAAACCATTGAATTTGATTACGACACACTTGCTAACCGTGTACGTGAGTTAGCTTTCTTAACAAAAGGCGTCAACATCATCATTGAAGACTTACGTGAAGGCAAAGAGCGAAGAAACGAATACTGCTATGAAGGCGGTATTAAGAGCTATGTAGAACATTTGAATCGCTCGAAGGAAGTCGTTCATGAAGAACCAGTTTACATCGAGGGTGAAAAAGACGGAATCACCGTTGAAGTTGCACTGCAATACAACGATTCCTATACAAGCAACATCTATTCCTTCGCTAACAATATCAACACGTATGAAGGCGGAACACATGAAGCAGGCTTTAAAACAGGTCTGACGCGTGTGATCAATGATTATGCTCGTAAAAATGGCGTATTCAAAGATGGTGACTCGAATTTGAGCGGTGAAGATGTACGAGAAGGCTTAACAGCCATTATCTCTATCAAACATCCAGACCCTCAATTCGAAGGACAAACGAAGACAAAGCTCGGTAACTCAGAAGCAAGAACCATTACCGACTCCCTCTTCTCCGAAGCACTTGAGAAATTCCTCCTAGAGAACCCTGATGCTGCAAAGAAAATTGTGGAGAAAGGTGTGATGGCAGCTCGTGCAAGAATGGCTGCCAAAAAGGCACGTGAGCTGACAAGACGTAAAAGTGCACTGGAAGTCTCTAGCTTGCCTGGGAAACTGGCAGACTGTTCTTCTAAAGATCCTTCCATCTCTGAGCTTTATATCGTAGAGGGAGATTCTGCGGGCGGATCTGCTAAGCAAGGTCGTGATCGACATTTCCAAGCGATCTTACCGTTAAGAGGGAAGATCCTAAACGTTGAAAAAGCACGACTAGATAAAATTTTATCTAACAACGAGGTTCGTTCAATGATTACAGCGCTAGGGACCGGAATCGGAGAAGACTTCACTTTAGAGAAAGCACGTTATCACAAAATTGTGATCATGACTGATGCTGATGTTGATGGAGCGCATATTCGGACGCTACTCCTAACATTCTTCTATCGCTACATGCGTGAAATCATTGAAAACGGTTATGTGTATATTGCACAGCCGCCTTTATATAAAGTGCAGCAAGGAAAGCGTGTTGAATACGTGTATAACGATAAACAGCTAGATGAACTGTTAAAAACACTGCCTCAAACACCGAAACCTGGACTTCAGCGTTATAAAGGTCTTGGAGAGATGAATGCTACTCAGCTTTGGGAAACAACAATGGATCCTGATGCGAGAACACTTCTTCAAGTGACACTTGAGGATGCAATCGATGCTGATGAGACTTTTGAAATGCTAATGGGAGATAAAGTAGAGCCGAGACGTAACTTTATCGAAGAAAATGCACAATACGTAAAAAATCTTGATATTTAGATAGGTATCCCCCCTTGAGAGCAACCTTATTTCTTGTTTGGAATAAGGTTGTTTTTCAAGAAACAGGGGCGTGAAACGAATGTCCTGGTTTTCTGCGTTTCGTTGATTTTCTAGTAAATAAATGTGTATAAAGGCAAGATTATTGATATAATGGAGAATAGTCTTGTGAAGATAAATACATATTTTACTCCCACATAATTTATTTCATGTGATACGTAAAGGGAGGTTCTTATAGTGAGTGAACAACATACACCAAATGTACGCGAAGTGAATATTAGCCATGAAATGCGTACGTCCTTTTTAGATTATGCAATGAGTGTTATTGTTTCGCGTGCATTACCAGATGTGCGAGACGGATTGAAGCCCGTGCATCGAAGAATTTTGTATGCGATGAATGACCTAGGTATGACAAGTGATAAACCATTTAAGAAATCTGCACGTATCGTTGGGGAAGTTATCGGTAAGTACCACCCTCACGGTGATAGCGCTGTATATGAAGCGATGGTTCGGATGGCGCAAGATTTCAACTATCGTAATATGCTGGTTGAAGGGCACGGGAACTTTGGTTCTGTCGATGGAGACGGTGCAGCAGCCATGCGTTATACCGAGGCACGTCTTTCTAAAATTTCGATGGAGATCCTGCGTGATATCACAAAGGACACCATTGATTATCAAGATAACTACGATGGCAGTGAAAGAGAGCCAGTCGTTATGCCTGCTAGGTTCCCAAACTTATTAGTGAACGGGGCAACTGGAATTGCTGTAGGGATGGCAACGAATATCCCGCCTCACCAACTAGGTGAAGTGATTGATGGGGTATTGGCAATTAGTCAAAATCCTGAAATGACGACACAGGAACTAATGGACATCATTCCAGGTCCAGACTTCCCAACTGCGGGACAAATCATTGGCCGAAGCGGTATTCGTAAAGCGTATGAAACAGGACGCGGCTCTATTACATTACGTGCAAAGTCAAATATCGAAGAAACATCTAGTGGTAAGCAGCGCATTATCATCAATGAGATTCCTTACCAGGTTAACAAAGCTCGTTTGATCGAAAAAATCGCTGATCTTGTCCGTGATAAAAAGATTGATGGCATTACAGATCTTCGTGATGAATCTGACCGTAATGGAATGAGAATTGTCATTGAACTACGAAGAGACGCAAACGTCCATGTTCTATTAAACAATCTTTATAAACAAACGACACTTCAAACGTCCTTCGGTATTAACTTGCTTGCACTTGTTGATGGACAGCCGAAAGTGTTGTCTCTCAAACAATGTCTTGAATATTACCTTGAGCATCAGAAAGTGATCATTCGTCGAAGAACGGCATATGAATTGCGTAAAGCGGAAGCAAGAGCTCATATTTTAGAAGGCTTAAGAATTGCGCTTGATCACTTAGATGAGGTCATTGCCTTAATTAGAGGCTCTCAAACTGCTGAAATTGCAAGAAATGGTTTGATGGAAAACTATAGCTTGTCTGAAAAACAAGCACAGGCCATTCTCGATATGCGACTCCAGCGTTTGACTGGTTTAGAAAGAGAGAAAATAGAAGATGAATACAAAGGGCTTGTTGAATTGATTGCTGAATTGAAAGCCATTCTAGCAGACAATGAGAAAGTTCTAGAAATCATTAGAGAAGAATTAACAGAAATCAAAGAACGCTTCAATGATACGCGTCGCACAGAAATTGTGACAGCGGGTATAGAAACAATCGAAGACGAAGATTTGATTCCTGTTGAAAATATAGTGATCACACTGACTCATAATGGTTATATTAAGCGCCTGCCTGCATCAACATACCGCAGTCAAAAAAGAGGCGGTAAAGGTGTACAAGGAATGGGAACCAACGAAGATGATTTCGTTGAACAGCTGATCTCAACATCTACGCACGATACGATTCTCTTCTTCTCTAATAAAGGGAAGGTCTATCGAGCGAAGGGCTATGAGATCCCTGAATTCGGACGAACAGCGAAAGGGATTCCGATTATTAACCTTCTTGAAGTAGAAAAGGGAGAGTGGATAAACGCCATTATTCCAGTCAGCGAATTTGATGAAGATTCGTATCTCTTCTTTACAACAAGACACGGTGTATCGAAACGAACGTCATTGTCTCAATTTGCAAACATCCGTAACAACGGTTTGATTGCACTCAGCCTGCGTGATGAAGATGAATTGATGGCTGTTCGTTTAACCAATGGTGAAAAACAAATCATCATCGGAACGAAAAAAGGAATGCTCATTCGTTTCGACGAGACAGATGTTCGTGAAATGGGACGTACAGCAGCTGGAGTTAAAGGGATCACACTTTCTGAGGATGACATCGTCGTTGGAATGGAAATCCTTGAGCCAGATGCAAACGTATTGATCGTAACGGAAAAAGGTTATGGTAAATTAACGCCTGAAAAAGAATATCGTGTCCAAAGCCGTGGTGGTAAAGGTCTGAAAACGTGCAAGATCACTGACAACAACGGTCCGCTTGTTGCAGTGAAGGCGACTAACGCTGAAGCTGAAGAAGACTTGATGATTATTACAGGTAGTGGTGTCATCATCCGTATGGCTGTTTCAGATATCTCCACAACAGGCCGAGTCACTCAAGGTGTCCGTCTGATCCGTCTAGGTGATGATGAACATGTCGCTACAGTGGCATTAGTAGAACAATCACCAGAAGACGATGAAGAGAATAGTGAAGAAAACGTAGAAAATGTAGAGTCAGATCAAGAGCAATCTGAGTAAAGATAAAGCCGGTTTTTCACCGGCTTTATTTTTTTTTGAAAAACATGATTTTTTTTGAAGTTTATAATGCTTTTTTCATAGATATGTGTTAATCTTTCAAAGGAGCAAAAAGAGGCTCTATTTTTTATCTCTTTCATAACAAAAACTTCTTAAAAAAATAAAATGTTTTTCAAGAAAAATGTTGACTATTGATAGAGATATATGATATATTTAAGTGGTCGCTTTGAGAGAGTGACAAACAAGTTCTTTGAAAACTAAACAAG
This sequence comes from Bacillus sp. 22483, assembly GCF_052044605.1. Classification (NCBI taxonomy): domain Bacteria; kingdom Bacillati; phylum Bacillota; class Bacilli; order Caryophanales; family Bacillaceae; genus Bacillus; species Bacillus sp. 22483. Next base: position 101,022 of record NZ_JBQENU010000012.1, read on the forward strand.
ACAAAACGTACCTGTTAATTCGAGTTTTTATAAAAAAATCCTATGATACAT
>NZ_JBQENU010000013.1:0-87963 GCF_052044605.1 Bacillus sp. 22483
CGATGCAAAACGTGCCGCAACAGGTGTCGATCCGATCACAGGTGAAGAACTCACCGCAGGACAGCGAGTCGCCGCAGGCGGCATGGCAGCAGCAGGATATATCCCAATCGTCGGCTGGGCAGGACGCATTTTCAAAGGCGGTAAAGCCGTCTATAAAACGACTCAAGCCACGTCTGCCGCAGTTAGGGCAGTCGACATCTACAAGACGTCCCAAAAGTCCTTTGATGCCTTAAAAATATCTCAAAAAGGCTTATATGGCCTCACCGCCACCAACGGCTTCAGCGAAGCGATTACTGGTAGAGATATGTTTGGGAATAAGATCTCGAAAGAACAGCAGGAAGCGAGTATGAATGCGGCTCTGGGGATGCTTTTGCCGTTTGGGGCAAAAGGGTTTCATGCGAAGATAGGGTTAAGTTCTCAAAGTCCAGAAGGATTTAATCGAAAAAGGGCTTTGCGACACGCTAAGGATTTAGGGGGGATACCTAGATCTCAACAACCTACTCGTCAATGGCAAGTAGGAGATAATGTTTTTAAGAAAGGGCAAGAACATCGTAATTATGAGTACAGTTCTAACCATACTCACCATGGTCGGTACTATGAATTTGATGCCCCAAAAGGAAAAAGAGTTATAGTACAACATACTAATGATGGAAAATTACACACTCATGCAGGGAAACCAAAAGAGGGTGCCGATCCATTTAATTATGATTTTAAAAAAGAAAGATATTCAAATATATATGGACCAAATGGTGATCACCATATCTATTATAATGAATAACGAGGAATGAAAAAAATGGTATATAAAAATGAAAAAATACAGAAAAAAATTGCTTTGATGAATGCTAAAAAGAGAATACAACAATTAGCATATATTGAGGTAATTGATTTTGAAGATGATGCTTCTCAATGGCTAAAATTATGTGAAACAGTATTAAAACAATTTCGTCAAATAGATTCAACACCTTCCGAAATATTAACAAATACAGACAAAGACTCGATTATGACTTGGTTAAAAAATTCATTAGATTTTCTCAAAGAGAAAAAAGAATGGTTTATTTTAATTGAAAATGACCCTTTTCCTGTTTGGGCAAATGTAAAAGCTTTAGATTTCGATAAGGCAATTGAAGAAATTTGGCTATTTTCAGAGAATCATAGCATCATTGTAGCAGATAAAATAACAGGTAAAATTGCTCAAATATTTTCAGAAGAAAAACACTTTGAACTTCATATTGGAAACTGCGCAATGTAATTGTAAGCAAGATTAATGGATCAAAGAGCAGAGCCACAACCTGAAAGCTCTCATTTGACATTAATTAGGTTAGCAAACACCACTACATTGTTTTCTATGAGATGAAGGTTTTTAAACTCGACTATTTAAACTGATAATTTTAATTATGATAGGTGATTCAATGAATGAGAGCTCTAGTTATTTAAAAAAGTTAGAAGATTTTTTAGGAGGGACATTTCATCAGGATATCGTGTCACCAGAGGAAGCGTTAGATGAGTTTATCCATGATGCTAGCAAAGAATGTCTGCTGTCCACTATAAAGGATTGTCAGGATTTTTCGAATAGTCCTTTAACAATCCAGGAAAAAGAAAGCTTTATCGAAAATAATGCAGAAATCTACTTTCCGGCGATCTCATTAAATCCTCTACAGTGGTTTGATAAAGTAATAGAGGAAATGAAAGAAGCAGTGAAAATGAAGTAACAAAATGAATCTTGATTGTCTTTATGCCTTTTAAGGTTTTTGGGTTTGTTGCGCATCAAACCGAATAAAACCGAAACAAAGGATATTGGCCCTGTGATGAATGTCCGTTTTATGCAGTATATATGGGTGAATCAAGAACGCGAAAGGCATTGAGAAATATTAAAATATAGCATTCAAAAAGATTTACCAGGACATTCATGACCTCATTCCTTTCATAATAAAAGAAGACAAAGAACTCTTTGGATATAAGTTTAAAAGCACACTCATACGGGTGTGCTTTTTTGACGAAAAAACAGCACCCAAAACCTGCACAGCATTTACTGAAGACATTTGGACTTCTTTGGCGCATGTGAGTTGATTAGACTTATAACCAAAGGGAAGAAGGGAGGAATTACAACTGCACTTAACCAAGAGGGGCACGACTTTATTATCGATGCTGCTTCACACGACCACTTATCTATCAATTGAAGATTTACAGAATCGACTGAATGTCTCTACTCGAACGGTCTACGCTGAAATCAAACGAATGAATAGTTGGCTGGAAACCCATCAGCTTAGTGGCGTCCAGCGAAAAGATCAACGAGGCTACTATTTAAATCCACACGAGAAAGAAGTCATTATCGAAAAAGCTGACACCGTTCTTGTCGGTCATGACTATGAACCATGTGTAAAAGAAAGACGTGCCATCTTGCTCCTATCCATTGCATGCAGTGAGAAGCATCTAAAAATTGATGATTTTATGGAGATGACGAAGGTAAGCCGCAATACACTGCTTGAAGATATGAAACAACTAAAAGAAGCACTTTCAAAACAGCAGCTTACACTTCATTATCAGGCGGCCAGTGGCTATTTAATTTCAGGAGAAGAAAGAACAATTCGGTTGGCACTGAAACCTTATATTCATTTCATTCGCAACATGATAAAAAATGAAAAAACATTTCCATCGGTTTGGTTAAAGGGTCCTATCTCATATAAGAGAATACATGCTCTCCTTCAACAGTCCGAACAAGATCTGAAGCTTGAGTTTGCAGATGACATGCTGGATCAGCTGTCTATGGATCTCTTTTTCTACTTTAAACGGATGAAGCTAGGACGTGCTGTACACATTTCAACAGAAGAAAAACGGACACTGCAGGAAACAGATGAATGCTTGGCTGCTATTCGTTTCATGGCGCAAATTCAAAAAGAAACCAGTCTTTTGGTTCATGATGATGAAATCTATTTTCTTAGTACGCTATGGCTCAGTGCCAAAAAACAAAAACTTCCAACAAGTCAAAAACCAGAAGAACATCTCATTCGAACCATTGCGAGACAAATGATCATTGACTTTCAGCGTTATGCGTGTATTTCCTTCCAGGAAGTAGAAGTCTTGGAACAAAACTTAACCATGCATTTAATTCCGGCCTATTATAGGCTCATCTATCACATTGATATCATCAATGAATTAACAGATTCCATGAAACATGCACAGCCAGAGGTGTTTGACATCACGAAAAAGGTTGCTTGCCATTTAGAGAAGGCGACCTGTTCAAAGATGAGCGATCATGAAATTGCCTATGTGGCGATGCATTTTGGCGGCTGGATGAGAAGAGAAGGGATTTCGTCGATTGCGAAACGTTCTGTTTACATTGTCTGCGGAGAAGGAATTGGCACCAGTCACATGCTGAAAACGCAGCTTCTTGAATTAATCGGCTACACCGACATACGCGGACTGTTATCAAAACGTTCATATGAAGAATTAACAACCATTGATGCCGACTTTGTTGTATCAACGACACCTATTTCGTTTAAAGGAAAACCTGTTCATCTCGTTCACCCTATTCTCACTGCTTATGAGAAAAAAACATTGCTTCAATATGGAGAAGGCTCAGAACCTAAGCTTGATGAGCACCATGTGAATGCTTTATTCAATATCATTCAGCAGCATACCATCGTTCAAAATGAAAAAGCATTGCTTCATGACTTGAAGGAGCTGCTTCATTCCACATATGTATCACATCAGAAAGGGTGGAAACCAGTGTTAAACGATTTATTAACAGAAGAAACCATTCAGCTCCAGCAAACAGCAGACACATGGCAGGAGGCCATTACAAAAGCAGCGCAGCCTTTGCTTGATCAACAAGCGATTCAGGAAAGTTATGTGAAAGCGATGATCCAGTCTGTTCATCAAAATGGCCCTTATATTGTGATTGCGCCACAAGTGGCGATTCCGCATGCCAGACCAGAGGATGGCGTGAACAAATTAAGCATGTCACTTATGTCATGTCATCAGCCCGTTTTCTTTTCAGAGGATGGAAAAAAGCAAGTTCGGCTCATCATTGTATTAGCTGCCATTGACAGTATGACCCACCTGAAAGCACTCAAACAGCTGACGATGCTGTTAAGTGAAGAAAAACGGGTGAGACAATTGATTGAAGCAGAGGAATTAGCAGCCATTCAACAACTAATCAATCGATTTTCACAAGTATAAAGGAGGAAAAAGAGGATGAAAAAAATTCTAGTTGTATGCGGAAACGGTTTAGGAAGCAGTTTTATTGTTGAAATGAATGTCAAAAAAGCATTAGAAGAATTAGGACTTTTAGCGGAAGTGGATCACACCGATCTCAGTACAAGCAAAAATGAACAAGCAGACCTCTATATTGGCGCAACAGATATTATCGATCAGCTGGATGACGGCACAAGAAAGGTCGCTGGATTAAATAACTTGTTAGACCAGGAAGCCATTAAAGACGTCCTTCGTAAACACATATAATCGACAGAAAAAGGGGGATTCACATCATGATAGAACTGATCATGAACGATATATTGGGCACACCCGCAATTCTCATCGGTTTGTTTGCACTAGCTGGTTTACTTTTGCAGAAAAAGTCAGCTGCCGATACTGTATCAGGCACCTTAAAAACAACAATGGGTTTTTTAATATTAGGAGCGGGCGCCACAGTCGTATCTGATTCACTTGGGGTTTTCAGGAAGATGTTTGAAGCAGCCTTTCACATTCAAGGGGTTGTCCCAAATACAGATGCCATGGCGGCCATTGCCCAAAAGGAATTCGGTACACAGACAGCGCTCATTATGATTTTTGGTATGGTGGTCAATTTGCTTTTGGCAAAATTCACACCCTTTAAATACGTCTTTTTAACTGGGCATCATACGCTATATATGGCGGCTATGCTTGCAGTCGTTCTGTCAACAGCCGGCATGCAAGGAACGCTGCTGATCACCACTGGTTCAATCGTATTAGGTGCAGCGATGGTCATTGCTCCCGCAATCCTTCAGCCGTTTACAAGGAAAGTCACTGGAAGTGATGATCTGGCACTCGGTCATTTTAGTACGTTCGGCTATTTTACAGCGGGAATGATCGGCAAATGGGTCGGGCGCCCAGAGAAATCAACGGAAACCATTCAAGTGCCTAAATCACTCGGTTTTCTAAGAGATACATCCGTGGCCATCTCCATTACGATGGCTTTGCTTTTCTTTGCGATTGCACCGTTTGCGGGAATTTCATTCATAGAAAACATTAGTGGTGGTACGAACTTTGCTGTCTTCATTCTCATTCAGGCCATTACCTTTGCTGCTGGGGTGTACATTATTTTAGCAGGTGTACGGATGGCAATCGGGGAAATTGTGCCGGCTTTCAAAGGGATTGCCGATCGTTTCGTCAAAGGGGCAAAGCCGGCACTTGATGCGCCAACTGTTTTCCCATTTGCTCCAAATGCGGTGATCATCGGTTTTTTATGCAGTTTTGCAGGAGGCATCGTGTCTATTTTCCTTCTTCCTTTGTTTGGTTTAACTGTCATTGTTCCTGGACTTGTGCCGCACTTTTTCTGCGGTGCGACAGCGGGCGTATATGGCAATGCAACGGGGGGAGTGAGAGGTGCAGTCGCCGGTTCCTTTGTGAATGGAATACTCCTTTCATTTTTACCAGCTTGTTTACTTCCTGTGTTAGGCACTCTTGGCTTTGAAGGGACAACATTTGGAGATACAGACTTCGGTATCATCGGAATCTTGATTGGATTGATAAAATTTTTATTTCATCTTTAAAAAGGAGGCATTGGGGGATGACAGCCATTTTCTCACCTTCACTGATGTGCATGGATTTAACGCACTTCCGTGAACAAATTCAGCTTCTGAACACAAGGGCAGACCGTTATCATGTCGACGTCATGGATGGTCATTATGTAAAAAATATGACCTTATCACCCTTTTTCATTGAACAACTTCGGAAACTGACAGACGTTCCGATTGATGTTCATCTAATGGCCGAACAGCCTCAGGAATTTTTAATTGATGCATGTATTGATGCAGGCGCAACGATGATTTGTTTACATCCAGAAGTGGTGCAAAGAGACGTTTTTCGAATCATTCGGCATATCCACGAAAGAAAGTGTGAGGTCGGCTTTGTTCTCAATCCCGCCACACCAGTTGCAGCATTAGATGCTTTTATTCATTTAATAGACCGGGTGACGATCATGACAATTGATCCAGGGTTTGCGGGTCAGCCTTTTATCAAAGAAATGCTTCCGAAAATGAAAGAGGTGAAAGAAATCAAAGAGAAGGGGGGATACTCATTTTCAATTGAGGTAGACGGCTCTTGTAATGAAAGTACGTTCCGGCTGCTTGCTGAGGCAGGAAATGAAATTTACATCATCGGCACCTCAGGTTTATTTGGCCTTCATGAAGAATTAGATAAAGCATGGGAAATAATGAAGCAATTGTTCGCAAAAGAAACAGCCACAATGAAATCACCTTAGTAAAAAGGAGGATGAAACCATCCTCAGATTGTAGAGAAACTCATGTTTTTCTACAATCTTTTTTATTTTCACCATCATTATGATAGATGAGATTGAAGGAAAAACATGAAAAAGACCTCCCACACACCTAGCCTAGCTTTGCTAGGTGTGTGGCAATCTTCTTCATGTTCTGGCAGGCAGCTGTGAGAAGCACTTGCTCACTCACATTTTGTTTTCCCCTCAACCGGCAGTAGCGAAGCCCATGCAGTTGTTTTGAATCTGCAAAGCTTCGCTCTATTTTTTCTTTTCTTTTTTTATATAGCTCTTTTCCAGCGGCAGACAGACGATTTTGCCTGATCTTTTCTTTATGTTCCTCCCACACATGTCTTGAGATGACCTTTTGATGATTTTTAGATCTTGTGCAGTTTTCAAGGAAAGGACACGATATGCATTTTTTAGGATCTGATTTGTAGAACCTATAACCTTTTCGATCAGTCGTGGTATATAAAAGCTTTTCACCATTCGGGCATATGTATTGATCGTGTTCAGAATCATACTGGAATTTCCACTTCTCGAATAATCCTCTTGTTGGATGAAAACGTCTATGTGCGATGACACCAAAAATATGGCGATCAGATAAACCTTTACAGATTGGGCTGGTCAAATAACCAGAATCAAGGGCAACTGCGTCTACTTGAAAACCAAATCGTGCGATTTGGTGATCCAATCGTTCAAGATACGGAACGGAATCATGGACATTGCCAGGCGTGACATGAGCATCTGTGATGATATTGTACTTCATATCCGTTGTACGATGGTCTAGGTAGAAAAAGCCTTCTGGTTTGTTTTCACGATAAAGATAGCCACTTTCAGGATCAGTCGTACTTTGACGAATGTCTTTTTCCGTTTTCACCTCCTCTTTTACCTTTAAGGGCTTTTTTCCGTGTGCCACCCGATCTTCTTGGATCGCTTCTTCTAATTCATTTATATAGTTCTGGGTATCTTGTTCAATCGTTTTTCTTGTATATTTATGTTTATTGGCATTGGCTTTAAGATGAGTGGAGTCAGTAAAAAGAACGCGCCCTCCAACCATATCGTGATTGATGGCTTGAAGAACAATTTCATCGAAAATGTCTTGAAAAATGGTTGTATCCTTAAATCGAGTACGACGATTCCAGCTAATGGTCGAGTGATGGGGAACGGGGTCATTGATGTTTAAACCTAAAAACCATCTATACGCCATGTTATAGTAAATTTCTTTTTCAAGTTGTCTTTCAGAACGGATACCGTACAGGTATCCGATAAACATCATTTTAAACAAAATAAGTGGATCAAGTGAGGGACGACCTTTATTCTCACTATAATATGGTTTTACTTTGTCTATGATAAATGAAAAATCAATGTACTGATCAATTTTACGAAGTAGGTGATCCTCTTCGACCAATTGATCTAGCAAAACAAATTCGGCTTCGTGCTGAGAAGAATTTCTAGTGTGGAACATGAGAAAAACACCTTCCTTTAGTATGCTTTTCTCTATTATAAAATGGGATAGTGGAAAATTTAAGGGAAAAAATAAAGCTGTCGAGATTTTCTCGACAGCCTGAGGATGAAACCATCCTCTTTTTTACGCAATTTTACTAAACAAACTATCTCCTTATCAAAACATACTCAAAAACTTCATAAAAGCACAAATTTATAATTGAAAGCGCTTTATTTATGTGTTATTCTTCAAATATCTTTAGTAAACATTTAGTCAAAAATGATGAGGAGTTTGCCTATGACTACACTCAAAGATATTGCTCATGATGCAAAAGTATCCGTCTCTACTGTATCCCGTGTGTTAAATGGCGATCAAACGCTTGCCGTTTCACACGCAACAAGACAAAACATCCTCGACATAGCCAAGAAATTAAACTATACCCCAGTCAGAGCAAGAAAAGCCGACCAAGCAGAAGTAAAAAGCCCACCCGCATCCCCAGTCATCGGTGTCGTTGTCGCCCAATCCATTGACGAAGAATTAAATGATCCCTTTTTTTCATCGATTCGAAAAGGAATTGAAAAAGAATATGCCAAACAAGGTCTGTCTACTCTCCATACCTTTCGCCTAAGAAACATGGATAAAGGGGCGATACTAAAGGATATTGACGGTTTGATTGTCATTGGACGAATCAGCCCTGATACGGTTGAAAAGATGACAAACCGAATGGAACATATCGTTTTCATCAATCATTATGCGGATGAAGATTTGTATGATTGTGTACATGTGGATTTTGTCAGGGCGGCAGATCGTGCCATTCGTCATCTGCAATCTCTCGGCTATACACATCTAGGCTATATTGGCGGGAAAGAGAGGGAGCATTATTTCGAAGGAAATGCTGTGATTGAGGACGAAAGACAAACAACTTTTATCAAAAGAATGCAAGAAGCGGGAACTCTTCATATGAATGACATCCACATAGGCGAATATTCGATGCAAGAAGGCTACTCGCTTATGCAAAAAGCCATTCAGAAAGGAAATCTTCCAGAAGCCTTTTTTATCGGAAGTGACTCTATGGCAATAGGCGCTATGCGTGCGCTACATGAAGCCGGTCGTCGTGTACCTCAAGATGTCTCAATCGTGGGGTTTAATGATATCGAAGCCGCTTCCTTTTCAAGCCCGCCGCTCACAACGGTCAAAGTATATACAGAAGAAATGGGGGAAGTGGGTCTAAAGCTTTTGCTTGAGCGGATAGAAGGAAGAAAGCTTCCCCTAAAAGTCGTCGTGCCAACAAAGCTCATGCAAAGAGGTAGCACATGCCCAATCCATGAAAGGGGGTGAATAAGCATTTCAGTAAACAAAAAAGAGACAAAAAAGCAGGAAGGAAGCTGCTGAGCATGATGGCCAGATCATGCTGAAAACAACGCAGTTTACCCAATTGCTCTCTTATCTCTTTGAAAAGAATAGAATTCCAGTATAATGGACTTCTTTTGTTTCCGCAACTGCATGAATTCTACCGATAATCGTCTGAATTTTCAGTGATCAAAAGGAGGAAACGATGAGTAAAAAAATTCTGATGCTGTGTGTAGCTCTAGTTTTGTCGATGATCTTGTCTGCTTGCGGCAATAACGGTGCGTCTGAAGCAAACGGGAAAGTGACCTTGACCCTATTCTCCACAATGAGTAACAGCGGGGAGAGAAAGGCATTTGAAGAAGTGATCCGTGACTTTGAAAAAGAACATCAAAACATCCGAATTGATGCCAACTTCCCTGGCAACAGCTATGAAGATATGATACGCGTCAAAATGGGCGCAAACGATATGCCAGACCTATTTGATACACACGGATGGGCCAAGCTGCGATATAGCGAATACGTGGCTGATCTAAAGGAGATGGACTGGGTAAAACAACTCGATCCTTCACTCGATCAAATTTTAAAAGACAAAGATGGCAAAGTCTATGCCTATCCGCTGAACCAAGCAAAAGACGGACTTAGTTTTAATGCCAACCTATTAAAAGAATATGGCATGAAAGTTCCTAAAACACTGGATGAACTGAAAAGTGCTTTACAGACTGTCAAAGAAAAAAGTAACGGGGAAGTGGTGCCACTCTGGATTCCAGGAGGCGACAATTCAAATATTGCCCAAGTCTTTGATGAGCTGGCAACGCCTTTACTCATTACCGATCAAAAACATCAATACGGAAAAGACCTTGAAAATGGATCATTTGATTGGTCTCACTATACACCGCTTGCACAGTTTATGAAGGAGCTGAAAGATGAAGAGCTTTTAAACAAAGATGTGCTCACGGCGAAACTATCCCAAGCACCTGAGCTGATGGCACAAAACAAAATCGCTTTCACCTTTGTGGGAGGATCTTTAGGACCTGAGGCGACTGAACTCAATCAATCGATCAAAGTAGGCACCATGCCCGTACCAGCTATTCATGAAGGAGATGAGCAAAGCTGGATTGGTGGAGAACGCTTTACTGTTGCGGCATGGAAAGACTCAAAGCATCTAAAAGAAGCAAAACAATTCATTGACTTTTTAGCAAAGCCTGAAAACGCAAAAAAAATCGCAGAGGGCACTTCCTCTGAAACGGCTTTAAAAGAAGTCAAAGCCAAAAACTATTATTCTACATTTTACGAGCAATATGAAGATATTAAGATTGAACCATATTTTGATCGGAAATACTTACCGAGCGGCATGTGGGCTGTCATGGCAACGACCGGTCAAGAATTATTAGCAGGCTCCATCACACCGGAACAACTATCGAAGAAAATGGAAGAGGAATATAAGCGTCTGAAAAAACAATAGCAGGCTCATGCTGAAACAGGAGTGAAGCCAATGAGTGACATCACAAAAGAAAAACAGGCGGCGACATTTACCTCTTTTCCAAAACAGAAGATGAAAAATAGCCAAAATTCTTCACTTTGGTGGATGTACTTGCCTGCTGTTCTCGTTGTCAGTGCCTTTATCATTTATCCCTTTTTTAACGGGATTCAGCTCTCTTTTACAAATTGGAACGGTTTTTCACAACAGTATGAGTGGATTGGGCTGGATCAATACAAACGACTACTGCAAGATCCAACCACATGGCTTGTTGTGAAAAATACCCTTCTTTACGGCATCGGGAGCACCATCTTACAAAATATGATTGGACTTGGATATGCACTCTTATTAAATCAAAGTTTAAAGATGAGAGCCATCACAAGAACGGTGATCTATTTACCCGTCATGATCAGCCCGATTGCTATGGGCTATATCTGGTATTTTGTCTTTGCGTACCAAGGCGGCGCATTAAACGACATTGTCACCCTTTTTGGATTTGATCCAATGAACGCACTTGGTAATCCGCAGCTAAACACTTGGATCATCGTGTTTGTGAATACGTATCAATTCGTCGGGATTGCCATGATCATTTATTTAGCAGGACTCCAAAGCATTCCTAAAGATTATTATGAAGCAGCACAACTCGATGGCGCTTCAGGTCTTCAGCAATTTTGGCGCATCACATTACCGCTTTTAATGCCATCTATCACCATCAATGTTGTGCTCAATGTGATCGGTGGACTTAAATTATTTGATGTCATTGTCGCGCTCACTGGCGGAGGACCCGGAGATTCCTCGCAATCGATGTCGACTTTTATGTACGATCTGTATTTCAAACGGCAGGATGCAGGCTATGCAGCGACGCAAGGTGTCTTCATGGCTGTCATCATCCTTGTCGTTAGTGTCGCAGCGCTCATTTATTTCAAACGAAAGGAGACCGAGGTGTGATGGATAACGCCTATAAACGAAAGAAAAGATGGTACTCCTTACTCGCCCTTTCGATTACATTGCTTCACCTGATTCCATTTTATATTTTAGTCACGACATCTCTAAAGGGTATAGGAGATTTTAGCTCAAAATGGTTGTTCCCATCAACGCTTCATTTTGAAAACTTTCTGATGGCATGGACAGATGCTCAGCTTGGCCAGTCCTTTTTGAATACAGTGATCATTACGTTCAGCTCGGCTGCCCTACTCATCATCTTTGGATCACTTGCCGCCTATCCGCTCGCAAGAAGAGGAACAAAGCTGAATCAATCGGTGTATCTCTTATTCATTGCCATTATGGTCATACCGCCGCTCACAGCCCTTGTCCCTTTATACAAAATGGTTGTACAAATTGGCATGATGAATACTTATCAAATCGCTATTTTAAACAATGTTGCTGCTTTTTTGCCACTGACGATTTTTCTATATGCCGGTTTTATCCGGTCGACGATTCCAAAGGAGCTTGAAGAAGCCGCTCGTATTGATGGCGCGGGAACACTTAGAGTCTTTTTCACCGTCGTTTTTCCGCTGCTGAAGCCGATTACCGCTTCTGTTTTAATCATTGCCTGTGTGTATATTTGGAACGACTATCAATTTGCCATCTTCTTCTTGCAAGATAAAGAGATGCATACACTGACAGTCGCCTTATCCAATTTCTTTGGTCAAAATCAACACCAGCTCCAGCTAGTTGGCGCCGCTGCTCTTATTGCGATGCTGCCAATGGTCACGATGTTTTTACTTTTGCAAAAATACTTTATCGCAGGGCTGTCTCAAGGCTCTGTTAAAGGGTAATCCAACCTTGATGTAAAAAGGAGTGTCGTCTATGTCTAAAATTACATTTATCGGTGCAGGAAGTACCGTGTTTGCTAAAAATATATTAGGAGATTGTCTGTTCGTTCCCGCACTTGCCGGCTTTGAATTTGCGTTATATGATATCGACCATAACCGGCTGAAAGAATCAGAAACAATGCTGCGTCACTTAAAAGAGAACTACGGTGCACATGTGACAATTCAGTCGTATCACAACCGGAAAGAAGCCTTAAAGAATGCGAAATATGTCATCAATGCCATCCAGGTGGGAGGCTATCAGCCAAGCACTGTTATTGATTTTGAGATTCCAAAAAAATATGGATTAAGACAAACGATTGCGGATACGGTTGGCATCGGCGGTATTTTCCGTTCACTTCGAACCATTCCCGTGATGCTGGACTTCGCAAAGGATATGGAAGAAGTATGTCCACACGCCTTATTATTAAATTACACGAATCCAATGGCCACACTGACTGGCGCTATGCTGCGTTATACTCGGGTTCAAACGGTTGGTCTTTGCCATAGCGTACAGGTGTGTACGAAAGATTTATTTCAATCACTTGAAATGGACCATGAAGGCATTGAAGAAAAAATTGCCGGCATTAATCACATGGCATGGTTATTAGAAGTGAAACGGGACGGTCAAGACTTGTATCCAGAAATCAAAGCAAGAGCAAAAGAAAAACAAAAAACACGGCATCCAGATATGGTTCGTTTTGAACTAATGGATAAATTCGGCTACTATGTCACCGAATCCTCAGAGCACAATGCAGAATATCATCCGTATTTTATCAAATCTCGTTATCCAGAACTGATTGGACAGTTTAACATTCCGCTCGATGAATATCCAAGACGCTGCGAGGAACAAATCAACAATTGGAATACGATGAAGCATGACCTTGTGGGAAACACACAGATCACACATACGCGCTCTAAAGAATATGGTTCACGTATCATTGAAGCGATTGAAACGAACGTTCCCTTTAAATTTGGTGGAAATGTACTGAACACAGGTGGACTCATTCACAATCTTCCTGAAAAAGCCTGTGTAGAAGTACCGTGTGTCGCCGACCGGAGCGGTATCATGCCATGTTATATCGGAGAGATACCTGAACAATTGGCAGGACTCAACCGGACCAATATCAGCTCACAGCTCATGACGATTGAAGCTGCAATCAGCGGCAAAAAAGAACACATTTACCAAGCGGCATTATTAGACCCGCATACAAGTGCTGAATTATCAATTGATGACACCATCAAACTATGTAATGAATTAATTGAAGCACACGGGGAGATGCTCCCGGCTTATACAGAGCCGAGTCAATACGCAATTTCTTCTAAATAACTAAAATAAACGGTCTTAGCCTGATGCACCTGGCATCAGGTTTTTTTAAATCAACAAACTGATCATTGACTGAAAGCGTTTTTAATATTATGATTTTTCTAAAGTTAACCAACAGTTAACCAAAAACATATCATCAATTAATTAACATGATCATGCCACATGACACACAGACAAAACGACCTAAAAGGGGGACAGATCTGCGGAACCAAAGAAGCTGAAAGGTATAGACTTCACATGTTTTATCAGAACGTAAAGCAAAACTGTGGTTTCATTTGACAAAGAGTGTATACAGATGAAGACCCCTTAGATGAGACAATGACGATAAATCAACACACGACTGCATCACAATCCAAACAAAGAGGAGAGAGGGAACATGACCAAAACAGATGTACAAACGTTGAAAAATTATATTGGCGGACAATGGGTGGACGCCGAAACGAACCAAACGGAAGCTGTTTATAATCCAGCTACTGGCGAAGTCATCGCAGAAGTACCACTTTCAACAAAAACGGATGTAGAACATGCAGTCCAAGCTGCACAAGAAGCGTTCACCACTTGGTCTAAAACAGCTGTTCCCCGGCGCGCACGTATCTTATTTAAATACCAACAGTTACTCGTTGAGAAATGGGATGAGTTAGCTGAACTCGTCACGCTGGAAAACGGAAAAAGTGTAACAGAAGCAAAAGGAGAGGTGCAGCGAGGAATTGAATGTGTGGAATTTGCCGCTGGTGCACCAACCTTAATGATGGGGAAACAACTACCTGATATTGCGACTGGTCTAGAGTCTGGCATGTACCGCTACCCAATTGGCGTCATCGGCGGCATTACCCCGTTTAACTTTCCGATGATGGTCCCATGCTGGATGTTCCCGCTTGCCATCGCTTGCGGAAATACATTTGTTTTAAAGCCTTCAGAACGGACGCCAATCCTTGCTGCACGGTTAGCAGAACTATTTGAAGAAGCGGGACTTCCAAAAGGTGTGCTCAACATTGTCAATGGCGCTCACGATGTAGTAAACGGTCTTCTTGAACATGAAAAGGTAAAAGCCATTTCGTTTGTCGGCTCTCAGCCAGTCGCAGAATACGTCTATAAAAAAGGGACATCACATGGTAAACGTGTACAAGCACTTGCCGGTGCAAAAAATCACTCTATCGTCTTGAAAGATGCTGATTTAGAATCAGCCACAAAACAAATCATTGGCGCTGCTTTTGGATCAGCAGGTGAACGCTGCATGGCAGCAGCCGTTGTCGCAGTGGAAGAAGACGTGGCGGACGACTTGATTCAACAATTGGTCGATGAATCCAACCAGCTTGTCATCGGAAACGGAATAAATAAAGATGTCTTTCTCGGACCAGTCATTCGGAAAGAGCATAAAGAACGAACTCTTCAATATATTCAATCAGGAATTGAAGAAGGCGCAAGCCTGATTCGTGATGGCAGACAAGATAACGAAACAAATGGAGAAGGGTATTTTGTCGGACCAACGATCTTTGATCATGTCACAAATCAAATGAAAATCTGGCAGGACGAGATTTTTGCCCCAGTCTTATCCATTGTCCGTGTCTCATCACTCGCAGAAGCAATCGACCTGTCCAATCAATCAAAATTCGCAAACGGTGCCTGCCTATACACAGACAGCGCTTCAAGCATAAGAGAATTTCGTGAAAACATCGAAGCCGGCATGTTAGGCATTAACATTGGTGTCCCTGCTCCAATGGCTTTCTTCCCATTTTCCGGCTGGAAAGACTCCTTCTACGGAGACTTGCACGCCAATGGGACAGATGGAGTAGAGTTTTACACGAGAAAGAAAATGGTGACCGCTCGTTATATGTAGCCTACATTTATTGAACATTGAGGAAGAATGCAGCTCCGTCATGGAGACTGCATTTTTTTGTTGTCTTCTAGTTAAAAAGTAAGGGTTTTCATCGCACTCTTTACAGGGATTCACAGGGAGAAATCATTCTTTGTATTCATTCTTCATCACGAAACATCAACATAATTTGAAATTGGGCCTAAACCCCAATATCAGGAAGATGAAAACAGGAGGAAATGACACGATGAGGACGAGGATGAAGTGCAGCGTTTGTTTATTGATTTTCACTTTGGTACTGAGTTGTTTGCCGGTATATGAAGCGAATGCGGCAAGCACTCCTATTGCCAAGCAAGTAGGAAATGCAAACCCGCTCATTGACCATCACTTAGGAGCAGATCCGTTTGCGCTTACCTATAACGGAAGAGTGTACCTTTATATGTCGAGTGATGACTATGAATATCAAAGCAACGGAACGATTAAGGACAATTCATTTGCGAATCTGAATAGAGTATTCGTCATCTCTTCGGCGGATATGGTCAACTGGACCGATCACGGAGCGATTCCAGTAGCTGGGGCAAATGGGGCAAATGGCGGCAGAGGCATTGCCAAATGGGCAGGCGCTTCTTGGGCTCCAGCCGCTGCTGTAAAGAAGATCAATGGAAAGGATAAATTTTTCCTTTATTTCGCTAACAGCGGCGGAGGGATAGGTGTCCTTACAGCAGACAGCCCGATTGGCCCATGGACTGATCCAATTGGGAAAGCGCTCGTTACGCCAAGTACACCTGGCATGTCCGGAGTTGTATGGCTTTTTGATCCGGCCGTATTTGTAGATGATGACGGTACTGGCTATCTATATGCCGGCGGAGGCGTTCCAGGCGGTTCCAATCCAACGCAGGGACAATGGGCAAATCCTAAAACAGCAAGAGTCCTGAAGCTAGGTGCTGATATGACAAGTGTGGCCAGTAGCGCATCCACCATTGATGCTCCTTTTATGTTTGAAGATTCAGGGATGCATAAATATAACGGAACCTATTACTATTCCTATTGCATCAATTTTGGCGGCTCACATCCTGCTGATAAACCACCTGGTGAAATCGGCTATATGACGAGCTCAAGTCCGATGGGACCCTTCACGTATAAAGGACACTTTCTAAAAAATCCGGGTGCTTTTTTTGGTGGCGGCGGTAACAACCATCATGCGGTGTTCAATTTTAAAAATGAGTGGTATGTGGTGTATCATACGCAAACCGTTAGCTCTGCTTTATACGGGGCCGGCAAGGGTTACCGCTCTCCACATATTAATAAGCTTGTGCATAATGCAGATGGCTCCCTTCGAGAAGTAGCAGCCAATTATGAAGGAGTGAAACAGCTATCTAATCTGAATCCATATCAACGTGTTGAAGCTGAAACATTCGCTTGGAATGGACGCATTTTGACCGAAGCCTCGTCAGCACCAGGAGGACCAGTGAATAACCAGCATGTCACCAACATTCAAAACGGCGATTGGGTGGCTTTAGGGAATGTAGACTTTGGTTCAAATGGCGCTAGAACATTTAAAGCCAATGTCGCATCGACAGTAGGCGGGAAAATAGAAGTACGCCTTGGCAGCGCAAACGGCAGACTGGTCGGTACACTTGATGTTCCTTCCACCGGTGGAACACAAAACTGGCGGGAAATAGAAACAGCGATTAACGGCGCATCCGGTGTGCACAACGTATTTTTTGTCTTTACCGGAACAGGCGGGGGAAATCTATTCCAATTTGATTCTTGGCAGTTTACTCAAAGGTAGAGAATAAAGGTGCTTAAATGTTTGATAGAGGAGTGGGGAATTTGATGTCATGTATAAAAAAACCAATGCTTGCTTTATTGGTGTGTTTCACCATGCTGTCTGTCATGTTCATTGGACCCGGAGCAGCTGAGGTATCAGCAGCCAGTGACGCAAACATTAACCTTAACGCAGAAAGACAAGTGATTCGTGGTTTTGGCGGAATGAACCACCCAGCTTGGATTGGTGACTTGACAGCGCCACAAAGGGAAACCGCCTTTGGCAATGGACAAAATCAGTTAGGGTTTTCCATTCTTAGAATATATGTAGACGAAAACAGAAACAATTGGAGCAGAGAAGTCGCGACGGCCAAACGAGCGATCGAGCATGGTGCTTTAGTCATCGCTTCCCCTTGGAATCCTCCAAGCAGTATGGTTGAAACATTTAACCGGAATGGATCACCTGCCAAGCGGCTTAAATACAATCAATACGCAGCATATGCTCAGCATCTGAATGATTTTGTCACTTACATGAAGAACAACGGAGTCAATCTTTATGCGATTTCTGTTCAAAACGAGCCCGATTATGCACACGAATGGACATGGTGGACGCCTCAGGAAATCCTGCGTTTCATGAGAGAAAATGCCGGCTCCATTAATGCACGTGTGATTGCACCAGAATCCTTTCAATACCTTAAGAATATCTCAGATCCTATCTTAAACGATCCGCAGGCGCTTAGAAATATGGACATTCTCGGCGCTCATCTATACGGGACCCAAATCAGTCAGCTTCCGTATCCTCTTTTCAAACAAAAAGGAGGGGGAAAAGAGCTATGGATGACAGAGGTCTACTACCCGAATAGTGATAACAATTCAGCGGACCGCTGGCCTGAGGCATTAGGGGTATCAGAGCATATTCACCATTCAATGGTGGAAGGGGACTTTCAGGCGTATGTGTGGTGGTACATTAGGAGATCATACGGTCCTATGAAGGAAGATGGAATGATTAGCAAACGTGGATACAACATGGCGCATTTCTCCAAGTTTGTGCGTCCAGGGTACGTCAGAATTGATGCAACGAAAAGCCCTGAACCGAATGTTTTCGTCTCAGCCTACAAAGGAAACAATCAGGTCGTCATTGTGGCGATTAATAAAAACAATGCAGGGGTCAATCAACACTTCGTCGTGCAAAATGGCTCCGTTTCTCAGGCGTCTAGATGGGTGACGAGCGGCAGCAGCAACCTTCAGCCTGGAACTGACTTAAACATATCAGGAAATCAATTTTGGGCTCATCTCCCTGCTCAAAGTGTGACAACATTTGTGGTCAAACGCTAGAGAAACACGAAAAGCCAATTTTCTCATTCAAAAAGAAAATTGGCTTTTTTCTGTGTAAATAGTAAGTTGATTTTTCACGACGTCAACACTTTGGGTATAATAATAACAATGACTTCAGGAGAGTGATCATTATGCCGAAGGTTCAAAGCAAAGTATTGATTATAGATGACGAAAAAGAAATTTTAGAATTAATCCATACCGTATTAACAAGAGAAGGCATTGACCAGGTGTTAACAGCTTCAACTGCCCGTGATGGGCTCACGCAATTTCATCAAGAACAACCAGATCTCGTCATATTGGATATTATGCTTCCAGACGGTGAAGGCTACGATATTTGCAAACAAATCAGAGATGTCTCACATGTTCCGATTATCTTTTTATCAGCAAAAGGAGAGGAATCAGACAAAATTGTAGGACTTGCCATTGGCGGTGATGATTATATTACAAAGCCGTTCAGTCCAAAAGAAGTCGCCTACCGGGTAAAAGCCCAGCTAAGACGGTCATCCTACTTACAGCCTTCTCAAGCGGAGCCCGTGATCAAAAAAGGCCCATTTGAGTTAAACGAGCAGCAAGCCGAACTGACGAAAAACGGAGCGGCAATTGAACTCACTCCGAAAGAACTTATGTTGATGACTTATTTCTTGCAGCATCCGAATCGCGTAATCAGTAAAGAAACGCTTTATCAAACGGTTTGGGGAGAGGATTTCTTTGGTTCTGATAATACGGTAATGGTTCATATACGAAGACTGCGGGAAAAAATAGAACATTCCCCATCTACACCAGAATTTCTCGTGACGGTCAAAGGGCTTGGCTATAAATTTGTTGTAAAGGATGCGTAAAGATGAAATGGCGATTAACAGGCAGATACATGGTCTCTGTCATTATCGTGACCATTATCACGGTCTTTATTAACTTATTTGGATTCATGATATGGCTTGTACTACAAGCAAGCAGTCAGCAAAACGAAGAAAATACGCCGGAAACCTTTACAAGAACATTTGAACAATACATCACCTTGTCTGATCAAGATATCACTGTGAGTAAAGAAGGACAGCAAGCTTTAAAACAACAAAATGCGTGGATTCAAATATTAGACGAAAATGGACAAGACGTCTATCATGCACTAGCACCTAAAGGCTTAAAGAGCAAATACACACCTATAGAAGTCGTTAACTTACATAAATATAAAGATAAGCAATTGATGTCGACGATCTATGCTGGAGGAAAAAATGGAAAGGGTAAGGAATACAGCTATTTCATCGGATTTAAGGACCCTTCCATCGGAAAATATTTATTTTCTTTTGATACGAAAGAATTAATATCGCAATTCAATATCGGGACGATGATTTTATTATCGATTGATGCCATCATTGCCTTATTCATTGGATACTTATTCAGCCGGCAACTCATCAAACCGCTCGGCCGTGCCATTCATGGCATCCAGAGGCTCGCAAACGGAGATTATACGACGAAGTTGCCAACGAAGGGGATATATAAAGATGTGTTCTATAATGTCAATCACTTATCCGAGCAGCTCGCTTCAAGCCAAAAAGAAAAAGACAAATTAGAGCAAATGCGAGAAGAGTGGATCAGTCATATTTCTCATGATATTAAAACACCATTATCCTCTATTCAAGGCTATGCAGAAATCATGAAAGATCCAAATTATCCTCTTTCAGCACAAGATATCAGACATTACGCTGACATCATTGAGAATAAATCATTGTACATCAAAGATGTGATGGAGGATCTCAATTTAACAACAAGGCTGAAAAATAACGACGTGATGTTGCATAAAGAGCTTGTGAACATTGTGCCATTGCTGCGTGAAACGTTAATTGATATCCTCAACGATTCGAGATATGCAGATCAGACCATTGAGCTACAAACGAATGTAGACAAGCTCATGCTGAATATTGATACGATCCTCATACGAAGAGCGGTCACCAATCTCATTTTAAATGCCCTTGTTCACAATGATGCTGATGTGAAAATCATTGTACAGCTTGAACAAAAAGAACATACCCACATCACCATTCAAGACAACGGCAAAGGAATTGAAGAGGCAGAGCTAGAAAAAGTGTTTGATCGCTACTATAGAGGGACGAATACTGGAGGGACACATGCAGGCTCAGGCCTTGGAATGGCGATTGCAAAAGATATCATCCAAAAACATGGGGGAGATATTACAATACAAAGTATGATAGGAGAAGGAACAACGATTGATATCCAATTACCCGCTTAAACGGACATACAAAAAAACGGTTCTGCTCAATCACAGAACCGTTTTTTCTAACTCTTATTCTGAAAACACTTTTATGCCTTTCACAATGTTCCAAATGAAGAAGTAGATCGCCACAAGGAATGTCACAGCATATGTTGCAATTAAGAACGGACCAGCATGACTGATATCGTTCATGCCAAGTAAACCTGAACCGGCAATCCCAATACCGAAAATCAGATAAGGAATAACATGCGTCCATAGTGATTTTTTCGCATGGTATTTCACTTCGTCTTTTCCTAAGAAATAAACGATAATCGGAAATAGAAATGGTGCAAAAAAGATACTGAAGTAACATAATGAAGACAAAATTTTATTTTCTCTCAAAACTTTTCACCTCTATGATTGATTTAGAAGAGGGGACCATTTGACTCATCCCTCAATTCCTTACAAACCCATTGTACAACCTCAACCTTAACTCGTATTAATCCGAACCTTACAGCAATCTTAAATATGTTAAACCATAAAATGATGATCGATATTTCAATTTATTTTTTCAGAAAAAAAGTTGACTTCACACCCTCTGAATCTACAATCAGTAAAGTCGAACCATTTGAAGATGTTCTACCCGGATGTTCAAGCTAGCGATCTCTTTGCTACAATCATTTGATAACAAAAGTTAGCCGAAAAATGTTTCACCTTGACCTTGAAGTATAGTTCAACCTTTATAATGTACATATAGTAAAACAAAATAATAAAAAAGGAGTAACGATGGAGTTGATGACTAGAGGAGAACTTGCCAAAAAAACAGGAGTGAGTCCTGCCGCAATTCGTTACTATGAAGAGCACAACATATTACCTGCTCCAAGACGACGTTCAAACGGTTACAGATTCTATACAGACGACTATGTTGTGAAAATTCAATTGATCAAAGATGCAAAAACGCTCGGTTATTCATTAAAGGAAATAGCTGAAATTATGGATATGCTAAGTCAAGACATAGACCTTGATACCCTAAGACAAATTGTCCATCTTAAACATGAAGAAATTGAAAAGAAAATTAAAAGCCTTCGTCTCATTCAAGACCTTTTATCTAACTTATTAAAAACCCCTGAAAAGAAAGTACAAGTCTACCTGGAATCATTTCGTGTTCCGAAGCAGGATGATCAATAAACCTATTGGGTGAAGGAGAGAAAAAAATGAGTGTAGAAATGTATCATGGTGAACGTTCTAAAGAAAGTATTCAATTTGAAACATTATTCGCTTCGCAAAGTAATAAAGAGAGTTTTTCTAGTATCGAACAGACAAAAAAATTTCTTGAGCAAAAAGGAATTGAAAATACGCAGCCTTATGCCATTGGGGATGATGTGAAGTTAATCAGTGAGGTACAAGATCAGACATTCGAAGGCATGCAAGTTTTCACATTGAATGAACAAGCATCACAAAATCAAAAAGTCATTCTCTATCTACATGGTGGCGCATGGACAAATCAGCCTTTGAATGTCCATTGGTGGTTCATGGATAAAATGGCGCAATCACTAGGTGCGAAAGTAGTCGCTCCTATTTACCCAAAAGTACCTCATTATAGCAACCAGGATACGTATCCGAAAATGCTTAACCTATATAAAGACCTTTTGAAAACTGCCGGAAGTGCCAATCAATTGACGATCATGGGAGATTCAGCTGGAGGAAACATCTCACTTGGTCTTGCGCACCTTTTAAAGAAAGAGGATCTGCCGCAGCCGAAGGATATCGTGTTACTATCTGCGTGTGTGGATATGAGCATGAGCAACCCTCTCATATTTGAATACGCAAAAAAGGATCCGATTCTAGGTCATGAAGGAATGGAAGTCATCACAAAAATGTGGGCAGCTGATCAAAGTCTCACAGACCCATTGATTAGTCCCATTTACGGTGACTTTAAAGGGCTCGGGAAGATCACTCATTTTATCGGAACACATGATATGTTATATCCAGATGCCATAAAACTTGATGAAAAACTATCAGAACAAGGAATGGACATCAAAACCTTTGTTTATCCTGAAATGCTGCATGTGTTTGTTGTCATGCCAATTCCAGAAGCGGCAGATGCTCTGAAGAAAATCATTCAAGTGATCAATCGTTAGGGATTCAGTTCACACTTAGAAAGGGTACATGTTCTGGTGTAAATAGGCGAAAAGGCTGCTTACTTGAAAGCAGCCTTTTTCAATTGAATATGAAATACATTCAGAATGGCAATTCACTACAGATTAAACGGTCTTTTGGCTGGTTTGTAAAGGAGAGTAAAGTCCAGTTCATCACCTCATGTTTGGTATAATACATACGAGCAGTAAGGAAAGGGGAAACGCGATGAAAACGTTTGATCTATCACAAGAA
This sequence comes from Bacillus sp. 22483, assembly GCF_052044605.1. NCBI lineage: Bacteria > Bacillati > Bacillota > Bacilli > Caryophanales > Bacillaceae > Bacillus > Bacillus sp. 22483. The sequence goes on from NZ_JBQENU010000013.1 coordinate 23,397, forward strand.
GATATCGAATTAATAGACGAAGCAAAAAAGAAGATTATCAGTCTTTATGAAGATGACAAGCATCATGTAGGGGCAGCGATCCGCATTTAAAACAGGAGAAATCATATCAGCTGTCCATATAGAAGCCTATATCGGACGGGTAACTGTTTGTGCAGAAGCCATTGCGATTGGTAGCGCTTTATCGAATGGATACAAAGATTTTGATACAATTGTTGCAGTGAGACACCCTTATTCAGATGAAGAAGATAGAAGAATCAGGGTAGTCAGCCCTTGCGGCATCTGCCGAGAGCTCATTTCAGACTTTGGACCAACGTGTTTTGTCATCCTTGATATGGATGGGGAGCTAGTCAAGGTGAAAATCGAAGAACTCATTCCGCTCAAATATACTCGAAACTGATGTACCACATAAAGATAAAATAGGAAAAGGGATGTAGCAAACGTTACATGTGATCCTTGCTACATCCAAGATGACTGAAAAAGCGGTCAACAAAAGCGGCCCCATGTATCTTCTCCATATATTTCGTGTTAAAAATATACTGTTCCATTTGTTCAAGCTTCCGCAGACTCCGCACTATTATTTTCCGATCATGGTCAGACAGAGTAGGATCATCATCTATCTTCTCTAAGGCCTTTTTCACACGTGCAGATACATGTTCAACATATAAATGGTGTTTGGATGCTGGCGGAATACATGCCGCTAGGTCACAGCCTATAAAACGAACACCATCAAGGGTGCAGTTTTCAAAATTGGCGATCAGCTTTTGTTTACCATTTCCCTCAAACGTTATATCTATTAGCTTACCAGCAAAGGTACAATTGACGATGTTCGCTGCCTGTAAAACACGGTCATTGAATCTACAATTAGAGAAAGTACAATCGATAAACGTAGCATTCTCCAATGTCATTCCCCTCATATCGCAGGAAGAAAATTCGCAATTGGTGAAGACGGCTTCGTTTTTGCCAATGCCCACAGAGCGCAAGTCTGAATGACTAAAAGTACAATGATCAATCGTACTACCGGCAAAAAATCTCGCATTCGTCAGATCACACGTATCAAATACAAGATGATCCAAGTGACAGCTCCAAAAAATAGGAGAACGAACATTTGAGTTGATGATCGTCGTTCTGCTGATTGTTTCGTTTTCATACCTGGCAACATCAGAAAATGTTTCGTTGTCTCCTGATATACCAGACTCAATTCTTCTCATCGCTATCACCCTATCATTTCTTCAAAATTTTTCACAATCATGATGTCCCTTCAGCCAGTTCATTTTCTATCAGCTCTTGTCTTTGATTCAAGATTATATCACAAAACGATACTCAGCCAGCAAAGAACCGATATTCATTTGAGCTAGGGGAAACTGCTGATCATAACCTTTTAATGAATCGGTTTAAAGTTGAATATCTTACTTCATTCACACGAAATAAGAGCAGTCAACAGCCGCTCTTTTTTCGTGTGTTAATCTTAATACGTTTTTAATGGACCTTTTGTGATATGCGTCAGCTTAGAATTTATGTCAAAGATTTTCGCATTGATGTCTGTTATGCCAAAGCTAGTGATTCTTTTAGCATGCATATCGAGATATGTTTGAGCTTCTTCTTTTGTTTCAAATAAATAAATTCCGCCAGCCTCATTTTTCTCAGGATTCTCCGTCCATATCTTCCATATGAACCCATCCTCTTCATTAATACTTCTCGCTAAATCAGAAAACTCTTTTGCCAATTCATCTCCGAAAGGGCCATTCATCTTAAAATCCACTTGTAATACGTAAGCCATCGCCATTCTCCTTATGTTGAAGTTGTGAAATACTGTTCTCCTAGAGCTTCTTTCATATGAAACGGTACTTGTGAAAGTTCTTTCTCCATAAAAGTCTGCACACCCAATTGATCAATATCGTACATCACTTCAATCTCTTTAGAGAATAGACATTTTTCTTTTTCGAGTAAGGCAGAAACCGGTGGTAGCTTTTTCGGTTGAAGCTCTTCTGTGTTTAAAGCTTGCTTTAATCCATCCACATAGACGTCTAATGGTCGACCACCCGTGATTTTAACTCCTTTATTTTCTTCATTGACGAAGATGATGGTCGGAAAACCTCTTGCACCGAGGTCTCGAACAAGAGCAAAATCTTGATTTAATAAGTCTTGTCCGCTATGGAGCTCCGCTTCATGTAAAATAACATCTCCGTTCAATCCAAGGTTGTTGACGATATCAATCAAAACTGCAATATCCGATATATTTTGATTGAATGCAAATAGCGCTTCTCTTGCACGGCGTAAAAACGTATAGGCTTGTTCATCACCGTGATGTTTTTGAATCACTTTGAACACACGAGAGGACGGGTAGGAGGATTGAACAGGATTGTCAATCATTAAGGACCCATCAATTGGCATGCGAGAATGTTCTCCGACTTCTCTCCAGTGACCCGCAACATCAGCAGGCTTATAAATTCCGTTTGCAGGATCAATTGGACCATCATGCCATTTCTCTAGCAGTCCACCTAACACAGTCTGGAAATGAAAATAATTTCCGTATTGCTCTTTAAATCGGCGCAGGACAGGTTCAATTGCCCAACAATGAGAACAAATCGGATCTGTTACATAGTAGAGCGTAATGTTTTTTTTAGGTTGGTGAAAGTCAATGACCTGAATATCTTCTTCACCTACACCGCATACACCAGTTTCTAAATCACAAAACATGTCATTGTTTTTCAAGTTGTTTCCTCCTTAATTTTTCAGGAAAAAATATGTCCTGATCAGTTGTTTGAATCAAGTCATCATTTGCTTTACAATTGAATCTTAAGACAGAATGAGTGAGATCAACACCAATAATTTCTTCAATTTGTTGTTTATCCGACAGATTCAAGCTTGTGTTTAAAAAGAAGGGGGGGGAAGAAGATGACGCAGCCAAAGACAGATCCGCGTGTATTAAGAACGCGCAAATTAATCATGGAGTCTTTCATGAAGCTTTCATCGAAAAAGGAATTTAAGGATATTACGGTGAAAGATGTGACAGCAGAAGCCATGATTAACTGAGCCACGTTTTATTATCATTTTGAGGATAAATACGATTTATTAGATAAAACACTCTCAGAAGTATTGTCAATTAATTTAGAAAGTATCAATTTTAACAACAGTAAACTAGATGAAGATACAATGATGAATATTTTTAAAGCGCTAGCCAGTTTCCAACAATCTCTTCATAACCGCTGCCAAGTAGAATATGAAACTGAACTTGCTCCAATTGTTCGAGAACAGCTTGAAATTATTTTTTATCAGTTGTTAGTGAATCAATATACAAATGTCGAAAAGCAAGTGTTGAAGGTCACGGCTGTTTTTTTAAGCTGGGGAATTCACGGAGCTTCTGTTGAGTGGAGAAAAAATAGTTTGCACATATCTTCAGAAGAATTTATCAAATCAGCATTGCCGTATATCATGTCAGGAATTGATTTTAAGCATAGCATGTAGACAATTTGACAATGTTTAACCGCTCCACTAATATAAATGCTATAGCATATAAAATGATTAGAGGGTATTTACATGAAGTTACATGATTTAATAGGTTATCTCGTTCATCGCACTGATGTGAAAATGACGAATTATTTTACGAATAGGTTAAAGCCATACGGTGTTACACCAGAGCAGTGGAGTATTATTAGTATTCTTAGCCGTGAAAAAGGCGCGACTCAAAAAGAATTGGCAGAAGGCATTGATAAAAATCAAACCACTGTCGTAAGAATGATCCAGTCAATGGAACGAAAAGGGCTTGTCAAAAAAATCTATAATGAACAAGACCGGCGCTCGCATCACCTGTTTTTAACAGAAAAAGGGGACGAGATCAAAAAGGCGATTCTTCCTGTCGTCATGGATGCACATCGAACTGTGACAAATCAATTAAGTGATGAAGAGATTGAACAATTAAAATTACTTTTAAACAAATTATTCTATTCAGACTATCCATCTTGAAAATTTATAAGGTAGAAACAACCTCTATTTTTGTATGATATATGCTATGACATATAAATTTCATCCATTCAATGTGGAAGTGAGATTTTATCAAGATGGCCCCAGAAACTGGTGTCCATTAAGCGACCCTTTCTGGTCAAATAACTTAGAAAGATGTGATTACTATTTTCATTCTTATTCTACAAATTGTATTGGCCGTTTTCTTTTTCCTCACAGGAACGAAAATCATATCTGGAAAAATGGCAGAAGAGTTCAAACGATTTGGTTTACCTGCTTTTTTTAATGTTTTAACGGGGGCTCTTGAGTTAATAGGCGCTGCTGGAATGCTAGCCGGCATATGGATCCCAACATTAGCATTATTATCAGGCTTATTGTTAGGAGGTACGATGCTGGCAGCTGCATTTACTCTGATCGTATTGGCCAAAGATCCCTTTAAAAAAGCAATCCCTGCACTTGTTTTATTCGCTCTCAGTATCGGTGTCAGCTTATACCACATTCTTTAAATTCATATTAAAAACCACAACAACCTAAACACATCTCCACTGTTCATGACGGTGGATTTTGTTTAGGTTTTTTTGCGATTGAATCGTTTTCGAAGAACTAGGCATGAGACAGCGAATACTGCGAAAGCGCCCGCCGATCCAGCAGCAAACACCAGCTCAAATTGTTCTGGTTTGGGTTTGAATAACAAAGGGGCTGAAAGAATAAGCGCAGCACCACTAAAGCTCAATCCTAATATCAACATGGCCAATAATTTATTCATAGAAACACCTCTTACACTTAGAGTGAGGACAATGGAGACCTACTGATCTAAGTATCATTGTTATGATTCGACAACCTTTAACTGTCCTAAATGGAGTGTATCATATGATGGTGGGCTTATGGGTTTCTTTTCATGAAAACACAATCGTACAACAAACGATCTTAAACGAACAGTGTTCTTTACGAACGATGTTCGTTATAATATAAATGAAATGGAATTTAAAACGATTTCCACAAAGGGATGAGGAGATGCAGAAGATGACATCATTATCTAAGGATCAAAAGCAAATCGCTATCATTGGAGGAGGACCTGGGGGACTAACACTTGCCTTAATTTTGCAAAATTACGGTATACAAACAACCATTTATGAACGAGAGATGCATGACAAGAGCCTTGAACGAGGCGGCTCACTGGATATTCACGAAGAAACAGGTCAAAAAGCTTTAAAAGAAGCAGGAGTTTATGAGAAATTTCAAAAGAAGGCCCGCTATGAAGGGGAAGATTTCCGATTACTTGATAAATCAGGAAGAATTTATTTAGATGAAGAAACGGAATCAGATCAAAAAGGTACTCGCCCGGAAATTGATCGTGGTGTGTTATGTGAACTACTGTTAGAACAAATTGATGCTGAAACCATCAAATATGGGTATAAACTAGAAAGATGCGTTTCATTAGAAAGTGGTATGACAGAGCTTCATTTTGAAAACGGAGTTGTCGAAACAGTTGACCTTTTGATTGGGGCTGATGGTGCTTTTTCTCGTGTGCGTCCTCTGTTAACAGATATTGAGATTGAATACTCTGGGCTCACGATGCTAGAACTGAATGTCTTAAGCGTAGAGGAGAACCATCCTGATTTAGCTGAATTTAATAAACGAGGTAAGATGTTTGCTTTGGCAGACCACAAAGGACTGATTGGGCAGTTAAACGGAGATGGCCGAATCAAAGTGTATGCAAGCCTTATGGTAGAACGCAACTGGATCGAGACTTGTGGTATACCGTTTCATCAAGCGAAAGAAGCAAAAGAACAATTATTAGCGTTATTTAGTGATTGGGATGATCAGCTGAAAAACTATATTCGTTATGCAGAAGATGCCATCATTACAAGGCGGATTTATACGCTTCCTACCAGTTTTAAATGGAATCGTCATAAAGGAGTAACGCTTATCGGTGATGCAGCTCACGTCATGTCGCCATTCGCAGGCGAGGGTGTGAACATGGCGATGTTTGATGCAAGGGAGCTAGCACTTGCTATTGTCCGACATCCTCATCATATTGAAAAGGCGATTGAAGAATACGAAGACATGATGTACGAATATTCATCGGAAAAAGCTCATGAATCGGAGAATAGTTTAAAACTGTGTTTTTCAAAAGACGCTGCGGTCAAGCTTGCAGATATGATGAATTCTTTTCAAAAGGATGATGATTGATGCTCAATTTACTATTTTACTTTGACATGTTATAAAGAGAGTATGAACAATTCAAATCGTCGTATGATAAGTCGCCGGTCTCGGCCGGCTAAAGAACCCTTAAGCCGTGAGCTTATTGTGAAAACGGCCTATGAGCTTCTTAAGGAGCAAGGAATAGAGGGCATGAGTATGCGTAAGGTGGCTAAAGCACTCGATACGGGACCTGCATCCTTGTATGTCTACGTGAACAATGTTCAAGAACTCAGTGCTTACGTATTGGATTATGGTCTCGGACAAATGGTTTATCCAGAGTCAGAGGATGGCACATGGAAAGAACAGTTATTCGACATATTGCATACTTATTTCCTACTGCTGTTCGAAAAACCTGGTCTCGCTGAAATTTCTCTTTCCACCATTCCACAAGGAACGAACTTTCTTCAGTTGACCGAACATCTTCTCGCTGCATTGCATGAAGGCGGGATCAAATCTACATCCGCAGCATGGGGAGTAGACCTATTGCTGTTATATGTATCTTCCGTAGCTTACGAAAAGGTCTCTTGGAAGAAACAAGGCTCTTCACAGATTTCAGACACAAAAAAAGCATTTCTTCAAGCAGACAAAACGCAGTTTCCTCTCATTCATCGTGTAAAAGAAGAAATGTTTGCAGGTGATACCGTATCAATGGAACGGTTCCGATGGGGAATTGACGTCATTTTGTATGGAATCCAGCAGGAAGACAATTAGAAAGGAGCATAAGCAAAAAGCAGTCAATGGCTGCTTTTTTTATGTGGTGATTTTCATATTTGTGATCTTGTGAGCATTACAACATATAAATAAATCTATATATTGTTTTTATATATAAAAAATTATATAATCTAGTGGAATAAAAAAATGAGGTGCTTAGGCATGGAACATATTAAAAAGTTATTAGAGAGTTATATTCCTTTAGCAAAATCTACTGCAAAAATGTTTGGACCAAATTGTGAAGTGGTGATTCATGATTTAACGAACCCTCAAGCATCTGTCATGTTTACAGTAAATAACCATGTGACAGGAAGAGAAATCGGCCAATCATTTGATCATCTCGTAAAGACTGTATTACAATCAGAAGATTTTAAAGAAGATTATTTGGCTGGTTATACATTTGTAACAGAAGATAAGCGTACGATTCGTTCTTCGACTTCATTAATACGTGATTCAAAGCAAAAAGTGATCGGAGCTTTTTGTATCAATTTTGATGTTGAAGCACTAAATCAAATGCAGCAATTTATGGACACATTTCTTTCTACACAAGTGGAAGCTCAAGAAAAAGAAACAACATCAAATGATGATCTTGAAAATGTGGAAGAAATCGTCGATCAATTGATTCAACAAATCATTCAAAACAGTGTTCATCCAGTCATGAAACGTCATGAAAAAATTGAACTAATCAAATTCATGGATGAAAAGGGCATTTTTTTAATGAAAGGATCTGTTGAGAAGGTCGCATCTATGTTAGGCATTTCCAAAGTAACCGTCTATAGCTATTTGGATGAAATCAAAAATAAATCGAGGTAAGGAGTGTCAAAATGGAAAGCGTACTCGAGGTAGGAAATCTAAAATCAAACGGACACTATGCATTCGCAACCATTCATCAAAACACGGTCTATGTTTCGGGACAATTTGCTATCAATCCCGAAACGACAGAAAAAGAGTTCGGCCCCATTGAAGAAGAAACATTACAAGCGCTTAAGAATGTGGAGATGATTGTAGAAGCTGCAGGAAGTAAAAAAGAAAAGATTTTGCGCATGACATTATACATTTCAGATATTGAATTATGGGACAAAGTAGATACGGTTTATACCGAATTTTTCGGTGAACATAAACCAGCTCGTACGGTTGTGCCAACGAATGCATTACATTTTGGATTCAAAATTGAAATGGATGCCATTGCATATGTTTAATATATTTTTTTGCCTATTCCATATAAAAAATTATATTTCGTATAAAAAAATATTTATAGGGGTTGATGATTGATGAATCAATTAATTTGTAACCATTGCGGGGAAAAATATGAGATGACACCAACTCTATGGAAATGTGATTGTGGTGGAGTATTCAATCTAGTGAAAGATACCCCGAAAATAGACGTCACAGCTTGGGATCACTATCCAAATTCATTATGGCGTTATGTTGAAACCATGCCATTTCCAAAAGGTTCTAAGACGTGGGAAACTGTGACAATGGGCGAGGGCCAATCTCCTTTAATCGTTCTAGATCCTAATGAGCCAAACACTTATGTAAAAGTTGATTATATGATGCCTACACTATCATTTAAAGACCGTGGAGCAGCTGTGTTAATGACAAAAGCTAAGGAATTAGGGGTAACAAAAGTCATTGCTGATAGCAGCGGGAATGCAGGAACGGCAATTGCTGCGTATGCGGCGCGTTGTGGTATTGCCTGTGACATCTATCTAAGTGATCAAACATCACCTAAAAAAGTCGCTCAAATCAAAGCCCACGGAGCAACGATTAAAGAAATTCATGGTACACGAGAAGACATTGCAACTGCGGCCCAAAAGGCAGTAGACGAGGAAAACGTTTTTTATGCAAGCCATGTCTATAACCCTTATTTTTTCGAAGGTACAAAAACATACGCCTATGAAATCTATGAACAATTAAAAGGGGCACCGGATGCTTTAATCATTCCGGTTGGAAACGGTACTCTGCTGCTCGGTGCGTATTATGGCTTTGAAGAGTTATTCGAAAATGGTCTCATTCATAAAATACCGAAAATTATTGCCGTACAAGCAAAGAACTGCGCACCACTTGTGAAAGCTTTTCAACATGCGGAGGAATCAGCAATGCCTGTCACAAATAAAGGGACTGTAGCAGAAGGAATAGCTATTGCTGCCCCGGCGCGCTCCAAACAAATTTTAGAAGCTGTATACAAGACGAATGGTACGTTTATTGATATTGAAGAAGAAGAAATTCTCCATGCACGCTCTAAACTAAGTGAGAAAGGATTTTATGTAGAGGTGACATCTGCCATCAATTTTGCTGGCTACATGAAATATCAAAAGGAATCAGCAGAAAGCGTCATCATTCCTCTTTGTGGTGCAGGAATTAAATCAACATAAACCTTAGAAACCCAGATAGAATAGAGAGTTGCGTGCTCGTTGACCTATTATATGATCAATCAGGAGTGATATTAGCGAGTGTTGAAACGACCATTACAATTTGAAAACGGAGGAATGATTCGTGGGAATGGATTTTACTCATTGCGAAGCACATTGGTCTTACACCGACTTCCATGATTTTAGATGCAGGTTAGCGGCATGTATCGGTATGAATTTAGATGAAATGGAGGGATTTGGCGGGGACATACCCTTTGAAAATTTTACAGATGACATCATTCTTTTGCTGGATCTTTCGGATTCTGATAGTTACTTAATGCCAGAGGTTTGTCAAACTGTTGCAGTTAGATTGCGTCAACTGATCCGCAATTGGCCAGATGATGATATGGATAAAATGAACGCTCTCCATCTAGCAGAGGGAATGGAACTGGCACATCAACAAAATGAGCCTTTGGGATTTATATAAAGTAAAGAGAATCTTTACGGATCAATTGATTCTTTCCCTCAATAAAATAGAGGTCAAGGATAAAGTTTTTCATTTGTGTTCATGACGTAAAACCATGTATTAAGTGACATGGTTTTTTGCTTGCAATAAAGTGCGAAAGCGATATTAGAACATATTCAAACAGCTCGACATTACACAATAACCAAAGCATAAGCAGAAAATTGGTTTGTAAAAAAATGTTGGTACTGGTACTGAAAACCCCCTAATGACTCATGATAGCATAAATCCAACAGCATGCTGGCACAAAAATGATAGCTATTATGATCCAAAAATAGAATTTCCTTAAGGTGAAATGAAAGGGGAGCATAACTAAGAATAAATTTTTGTTTAAATTCATATAATCAATTGATTATATAAGTTTTCGGTTATATAATGTTGAAGGAGTTGATAACAAGGACCGTCACTTTTGAAAAGGGGGGGAATCATTGTGACTGCAGATGTTTCAATTGGTGTGACAAATATGTCGAATTGTTTAAAAACACTCAGTGATCAAACAAGACTAATCATGATGAAATTGTTTTTGGAGAAAGAATATTGCGTGTGTGAACTGGTAGATATGTTCGAAATGAGTCAGCCAGCGATTAGTCAGCATCTACGAAAATTAAAAAAAGCTGGATTTGTTCATGAGAACAGAAAAGGGCAGTGGCGTTATTATTCAATCAATACACTGTCTCCAGAATTTGAGACGATTCGGATCATCTTAAATCAAATTAATAAAGAAGATGACCTTTTAAAAAGTATACAACATAAAGCAACAAACATTTCTTGTTCGTAAGGAGGGATGGGTTTGAGTTTTGCCGTTTTATCATTAATCATATTTTTGTTAACTTTGGTACTGGTTATCTGGCAGCCAAGAAATTTATCCATAGGGTGGTCCGCATGTGGAGGGGCCATTTTAGCATTAATCGTAGGTGTTGTGAATGTTGACGATGTGATCACCGTGACAGGCATCGTTTGGAATGCGACTTTAGCTTTTGTCGCCATTATCGTCATTTCACTCATCCTTGATCGAATCGGCTTTTTTGAATGGGCAGCATTGCATATGGCAAAGGCTGCAAAAGGCAGTGGGCTACGTATGTTTGTGTATGTGACCATCCTTGGTGCAATCGTCGCTGCTCTATTTGCAAACGATGGTGCAGCACTTATTTTGACACCCATTGTTTTAGCCATGGTCAGAGCATTACACTTCAATGAAAAAATAGTATTCCCTTTTATTATCGCGAGTGGGTTTATTGCAGATACAACATCGCTTCCACTTGTCGTAAGTAATTTGGTGAACATTGTAACAGCCGACTATTTCAACATTACATTTATTGAATATGCATCCAGAATGGTTGTTCCAAACCTTTTTTCGTTGCTTGCGAGTATCACTGTACTGTACCTTTTCTTTAGAAAGAGTATACCTAAACGCTATGATATGAATGAGTTAAAGCAACCTAGTGAAGCAATAAAAGATCCAAAGATGTTTAGATTATCTTGGTATATATTAGCTTTTTTATTGATTGGTTATTTTGCAAGCGAATTTTTATCTATACCTGTATCGGTCATAGCTGGTGTGATTGCCATTTTATTCTTGGTCATTGCACAAAAAAGCCCTTCTGTTCAAACAAAAAGCGTTCTAAAAGAAGCTCCCTGGGCGATCGTTTTCTTTTCCGTAGGTATGTACGTTGTTGTCTATGGCATGCGAAATGCAGGACTTACTGATGCTCTTTCAAGCATAATTCAAGCTGTAGCAGATCAAGGTTTATTGGCAGGGACTCTTGGTATGGGATTTATCGCAGCGATTCTTTCATCTGTCATGAATAATATGCCGACGGTCATGATCGATGCATTAGCCATATCCGGCACCGATACACAAGGAATGATGAGAGAAGCGTTAATATACGCAAATGTCATTGGTTCTGATTTAGGACCAAAAATTACGCCCATTGGCTCCTTAGCAACACTACTATGGCTTCATGTCCTTTCTCAAAAAGGTGTGAAGATTTCCTGGGGGACATATTTCAAAATAGGGGTTATTTTAACTGTACCAACGCTATTCATCACACTTTTAGCATTGTATTTCTGGCTAATGATTATACATTAAAGGAGACGATCAACATGTCAAAGAAAACAATATACTTTTTATGTACCGGTAATTCTTGCCGCAGTCAAATGGCTGAAGGTTGGGCTAAAAAATATCTTGGAGATGAGTGGAAGGTCTATAGCGCTGGTATTGAAGCTCATGGATTAAATCCGAATGCTGTAAAAGCAATGAAAGAAATAGCGATTGATATTTCTCATCAAACGTCTGACCTGATTGATCCGAAAATATTGCATCACGCTGACTTAGTCGTAACACTATGCGGGGACGCAGCTGATAAATGCCCGATGACTCCTCCTCATGTCGAGCGTGTCCATTGGGGCTTTGATGATCCAGCAAAAGCAGAAGGAACAGAAGAAGAGAAGTGGTCATTTTTCCAAAGGGTAAGAGATGAAATTGGAGATCGATTGAAACAGTTTGCTGAGACTGGAAAGTAGTGCTGCGTTTGAGTCGATTGAATATAAAATCTAATAATAAAGAGGATCAAGTCAAAGGTTCTCTTTTTGCATTAATTAATATCTAGTTTACATAATATATATTCTAGGAAGTTAAATAACAATTGAATTTTCTTTGTCTCATTATTAAGTATACTTATCTTATTGAGATAAAACGAAAAATGAAAATCCAACGGTTGATTTGTTAGATTTTCATTCCTCTAAATGTTTTAAGATTTTTGCAAGATTCCTGCCAACAATCACATTTGCCGGAACATCTTTTGTCACAACGGATCCTGATGCAATGACAGATTGTCACACCTGGATTGATAATGGCACCGCCGCCAATCCATACATGATGTCCAATTGTGACTGATTTGCCGAATTCAATACCTGTTTTTGACGTTCTTCTGGATTTAACGGATGTCCAGCTGTATATATATGTACATTTGTCGCGCTTTTGCTCGATCTGCCATCAATGTGTGGTCATTTGGGTGATAGTATTGATCATCTTTTCTTTTTCTGTTTTCATGTTCATCTCCCTTTTATTGAAAATTCATTCATCGTTTGAATGAATGCCTCGGTGAATTGTGTCGTCGTCTCATTTCCTCCTAAATCCTTCGTTTTCAAGTTCTTTTTTAAGGTCTCATAAAGAGTATGTTCGATCAGACTAGCTGTCTGTTTTAATCTTTCATCTTGATATTTCACATGTAGCCAGTTACAAAGCATTACTGTAGAAAGAATCATGCCCATTGGATTGGCGATATTTTGACCAGCTATATCAGGTGCTGAACCATGTGCCGCCTGTGCCATCGCTTGATTTTCGTTACAATTTAATGAGGGTGCCATTCCTAAACTGCCGACTAGTTCTCCTGCAAGATCAGATAAAATGTCGCCAAACATATTTTCTGTCACAATCACATCAAAATCACCTGCACGTCTCACTAAATGGGCAGCCATCGCATCAATATGAATATCCTCAACCTCCACTTGTGGATATGCTTTCGCTACCTCTTGACATGTTCGTAAAAACAAGCCAGATCCTAATTTGATCACGTTCGCTTTATGAACAATGGTGACTTTCCCCCTCCTCTCCACTGCACGTTGAAAGGCCGCGTGGGCAATACGGGTAATTGCTTTTTTTGTAAACACACCTGTAGATATGGCGACATCTGGTGTAATCATACACTCTCCTGTCCCCTGATACATATTCCGGTCTGGATAAAAGCCTTCTGTATTTTCTCGAAAAATGACAAGGTCGACGCCACTGGCAACGCTTTTCACACCTGGTAGCGATTGCGATGGACGAATATTTGCAAATAAATCAAATGTATGACGCAGTTCTCCACTTGGATTTCTTCTTTCTTTCAATTGATCAGGATATGAAGCTGAATCATGAGGTCCTAATATCCAGCCATGGCATTTTTTCAAGGCGGCTATCGTAGAAGCTGGCACTGAATCTTGATGAGAATGAATGGCTTCAGCACCGATAGGACACTCTACAAATTCCACAAATGGTTCATTGAACTGTGACAGCGCTGTCTTTAAAATACGCATACTAGAATTAACAATTTCCGGTCCAATCCCGTCTCCCTTTAAAACACCTATTCGATATGACATATGTATCGCCCCTTTTGTCTTTATTCTATCAAAGAATGATGAAGTTGGAATATTTTCTTCATGATGATCCTCCCTCATGTTATTTACGAATCAAGAAGTCTCCTTTATAATCGAGTAGATTTGTTCTGTATGACTACATAGATATGAGGGATTAGATGAAATTAAAGTGGTATAAAGCGATTATTGTTATTTTTACGATGTCTGGGATCTCCATCTCCACTTGGTTTTCAAGAACACCAGAAGTGAGAGATTTGTTGCAAGCAGATACAGGCACAATGGGACTCATTTTACTCGGCCTATCTGTAGGTTCCATTGTCGGGCTGATTCTTTCCAATGTATTCGTTCGCAAAAAAGGCGGCCGAGTGGCGATTGTGGTCAGCGCTTTTTTGATGTTTATTGGATTCTCAACCCTTGCAATCGGCGCCGCCCTCTCTTCTACGCTAATTGTCACTGCTGGTCTTTTTCTTTTTGGTTCAGGCTCAGGTATGTGCAATGTAGCCATGAACTTAGAAGGAACGGAGATTGAGTATCAGATCAAGAGAACGATCCTGCCGATTTTGCATGCTTCTTTCAGTATTGGAACGTTAATTGGTGCAGGTGCCGGAATTCTCTTTATTTATTTAGGTGTGTCTGTCCTCATTCACCTTCTCACCATTGCACTCCTTTTCTTTCTCAGTATCCTGATTTGTACACGGTTTATTCCGCACGGGACAGGAAAAGATCCGGATGAGACGCAGACAGAATCCGTTGAGGCTTCTCAAACATCATGGCTGAACAAACGAACGATCTCATTAGCGATGATTGCCTTATGTCTCGCATTTGTAGAAGGTTCTGCAAATGATTGGATTCCACTAGCAATGGTTGATGGCTATCAGGTTTCTCATTCAATGAGTACGGTCATCTACGCATTATTTTTGTGCGGGATGATTAGTGGCAGACTACTGAGCGGACGTTTCATTGATCGCTTTGGCAGGGTGCTATTGCTAAGAATCGCGATCTTATCTGCTGCCGCCGGACTATTATTGGTGATTTTAAAGATTTCACTCGTCGTGTGTATGATATCTATCTTTTTATGGGGACTTGGCGCGTCCTTAGGCTTCCCGCTGACCATTTCAGCAGCTGGTGATGATAGCCGCTATGCTGTCAAACGTGTCAGTATCGTCACTTTATCTGGGTATACAGCCTCTCTATCAGGGCCCCCTGTTTTAGGACTGCTCGCCAATCAAGTCGGACTGCTTCATGCGTTTATTTTTGTTCTGTTTGCCATTTGTATTGCAGGAATCTTCACAAAAGCTGTTGCAAAACCGACATCAATACATTCTTTTTGAAAAGTGCCAGATCTTTGATCTCGGTACTTTTTTTAAATTTAAAAAATAAAATTGAAACCTTTCATGAAGTGAAACAGTCCTATAGATGTCTTGATGTTTAGCGCTTTTTTAAAGAGGGAAAGTAAAAAAATAAGACTTTTCAAATAACTGAAAACGTGGTAAGATCATGAAAATAAACAGGAAGGGGTGAGAAAAATGAAAAAAAATATGCTGTTAAAATTAGCAGTCTTATTCATAGCACTTGCAAGTTTTCATTTGTTCTCAATGCCTCATTCCGTTCAGGTATACCATCATGCAAAGGTGGTTGCTGATCAAGAATCACATGAAATGAAAATCGTTCAGACAGCAGGCGATGAAAAGAAACAAAAACATGTGAACGCAGTATTTGCGGCATTTACAGCACTGCTAGTCATTGGCAGTATGGCAGCTGGATTTGCACGCATCACTTATACTGATCGATTTGACCGGAAAAAGAAGCATTTACTTGCAGTGTTCTACCAGTCTTCGAATTTCCGAGTAGCTCGTGTTAACCCAACCATTTAAATCAAACAAAATTGGGAGGTTTTACACGATGTTATTTTTCTTAAGAGTATTCATTCTAGGTCTGTTCTCTGTCACTTCACTTTCTCTTTTCGTTTACCAAGGAATTGAAGTAGTGCATGCCATTACAAGCATGTTTGGCAATCACGAGAGTTAAATTGACCTCATCATAAAAAACCCCCTGCCTTACGCAGGGGGTTTTCGTTATGCTTATTTATTGTCATCTTGGTCAGATGCAGCAGGTGATAAAAGAACTTGAGTTACTTCTCCCTGCTCTTCCTCATCTAAAATAAACGATCCATTGCTATAACGATCATTTGCCCTTAGTGTGGAAATATCGAGCGGGATCGTGGCACCCTTTTCCGTATCAATCTCAAGTGTATCGTGCAGTGAAGCAGCAATCACAGCAACAATTCTGTGAGGGTTTTTCTTTAATTCTCTTAGCATGATCACTCCACGTTTTGCTCTTGATGTCTTATCAAATTCAGAGAGGTTCATCCGCTTCACAGCACCTCTTTGTGTCGTGAGAACAAGCACATTGTTCTTCGGATCAATCATTTGTCCAGAGACCACCTCGTCTCCGTCCTTCAAATTGATGCCTTTCACACCAGCCGCTCTCGGACCGACCACACTCACTTCTTCTTCATCAAACCATAATCCATAGCCATTTTTCGTTGCAATAAACAATTCTTGCTGACCTGTTGTGACATGAACATCTACAAGTTCATCATCACCTTTTAAATTCAAGGCGACAAGCGGTTTTGAATAACGCTGCGCTTTATATTGGAGAAGCTCTGTTTTCTTCACCATACCGCCTTTTGTAAAGAACAAGAGATACGATGATTCATCGAATTCTTTAATTGGGATCGCTTTTTGAATGGATTCATCCCGATCAATCGAAATAATATTCGTAATATGCTGCCCCATGTCTTTCCAGCGTATATCTGGCAACTGATGAACTGGACAGTAAATGTAGCTCCCTTTATTCGTAAATAGCAGAAGAACATCTGTTGTATTCATTTCAAACTGGTGAATCAGTCGGTCTGTATCCTTCATACCGAAGTCCTTACCGTTTGATGCAGCATAGGAACGCTGGCTTGTCCGTTTGATGTATCCATCTTTTGTGACTGTGACGTACACGTCCTCTGATGCGATCATCACTTCAAGGTTAATCTTAATTTCTTCAATTTTTTCCTCAATGACGGATCGTCTTTCATCAGCATACGTCTTTTTCAACTTCTTCAAGTTGTTCGTAATGACTTTAAACAGCTTCTTCTCATTCGCTAAAATGTCTTCAAGCTCTGCAATTCGCACGTCAAGCTCTCTTGCTTCGTCTCTTAGTTGGGTGATATCTGTATTTGTTAAACGATATAACTGGAGAGAAACAATCGCTTCTGATTGAGCTTCTGTAAAATCATATTTCTCCATCAAATTGTTTTTCGCATCACGCTTATCATTAGACGAACGAATCGTCGCAATGACTTCATCTAAAATGGAAAGAGCTTTAATTAACCCATCTACAATATGATGACGTTCTTTTGCTTTTCGAAGCTCGTATGCTGAGCGGTTCGTCACCACTTCTTTTTGATGAGCAATGTAAGCGTCTAGTACAGTTGTAAGCGTCATTAAAGTCGGTCTTCTGTTATGTATCGCGACCATATTAAAGTTATATGGGATTTGCAGATCAGAATTTTTATATAAGAAATTCAAGACACCATTCGCATCTGCTTCTTTTTTCAGCTCTACAACAATCCGAAGGCCGGTACGATCCGTCTCATCCCGAACTTCAGAAATTCCTTCTACTTTTCTTTCAATGCGGAACTCGTCCATCTTTTTGACAAGATTGGCCTTATTCACTTCATAAGGAATTTCTGTGATCACGATTTGCTGGCGTCCACCGCGGATGGTTTCAATCTCCGCTTTTCCGCGAATCATAATCTTTCCTTTTCCTGTTTCATATGCCTTCTTAATACCATCCACACCTTGAATGATCCCGCCTGTTGGGAAATCTGGCCCTTTGATGACTGTCATTAAATCTTCAACCGTACAATGCGGCTGTTCAATTCGCTTGATCACGCCATCAATCACTTCTCCTAGGTGGTGCGGCGGAATATCAGTCGCATAACCGGCTGAAATCCCTGTTGAACCGTTCACAAGAAGGTTGGGAAACATCGCTGGTAAAACAACAGGCTCTTTGCTTGTATCATCAAAGTTCGAGACAAATTCGACTGTCTCCTTGTCGAGGTCCTTTAAAAGCTCTGATGCAATGGCAGAAAGCCTTGCTTCCGTATAACGCATGGCAGCAGGAGGATCTCCGTCGATACTCCCGTTATTTCCATGCATCTCAATTAGCACATTTCGCACTTTCCATTCCTGGCTCATTCTCACCATGGCTTCATAAACAGAAGAATCACCATGAGGATGATAGTTACCAATGACGTTACCGACTGTTTTGGCAGCTTTACGGAAGTTTTTATCTTGTGTATTTCCTTCTGCATACATCGCATATAAAATTCTTCGTTGTACAGGCTTTAATCCATCACGTGCATCTGGAAGTGCACGATCTTGGATAATATATTTACTATAGCGACCAAAACGGTCCCCAATCACTTCTTCTAACGGTAAATCATGAAATCGTTCTTGTTGTGCCATGTTTAAACCTCCTCAGCTAGCGACAAGTTTTCATTTTCAAGAATGTTGCTTTCCTCATCAAGTCCAAAGGCGACATTCTTTTCAATCCATTTACGGCGTGGTTCTACTTTGTCACCCATCAGTGTCGTGACGCGGCGTTCCACCCGTGCAGCATCATCGATCTTCACCCTGACAAGCGTTCTCGACTCTGGATTCATTGTCGTTTCCCATAGCTGGTCGGCATTCATTTCACCTAAACCTTTATAGCGCTGAATCGTATATCCTTTTCCAACTTTCTTTAGTACGTCATCCATTTCTTCATCAGACCAAGCATATTCAATGACTTCTTTCTTCCCTGAGCCTTTGCTGACTTTATATAAAGGCGGAAGGGCAATGAATACTTTGCCATGCTCAATCAGCGGCTTCATATAGCGGTAGAAGAATGTAAGCAATAGAACCTGAATATGCGCGCCATCTGTATCAGCATCTGTCATAATGACAATTTTGTCATAATTGATGTCTTCTACATTAAAATCGACACCAACCCCGCCGCCAATGGCATGGATAATGGTATTGATTTCTTCGTTTTTGAAAATATCCGCAAGCTTTGCTTTCTCTGTATTAATGACCTTCCCTCGAAGCGGCAGCACCGCTTGGAATTTTCGATCACGACCTTGCTTGGCTGATCCACCCGCTGAGTCGCCCTCTACTAGATACAGTTCATTTCTTGCCGGGTTTCTAGATTGAGCAGGTGTTAATTTTCCGCTTAGTGTCGCTTCAGATTTTTTCCGTTTCTTGCCGCTCCTTGCTTCTTCTCTTGCTTTTCTAGCCGCTTCTCTTGCCTGCTGCGCTTTAATTGCCTTTTTCACAAGCAGCGTTGCCGTTTCGCGGTTTTCTTCAAGGAAATAAGCCAATTTTTCAGAGATCACAGCGTCTACAGCTGACCTTGCCTCACTCGTTCCAAGCTTTCCTTTTGTTTGTCCTTCAAATTGAAGAAGTTCTTCAGGAATTCTGACAGAAATAACAGCTGACAGGCCTTCACGAATATCCGTACCTTCTAAATTTTTATCTTTTTCTTTTAAAAGGGTCACTTTGCGTGCATATTCATTAAAGGCTCTCGTCATGGCCGTTTTTGCACCAGACTCATGCGTACCGCCATCTTTGGTTCTTACGTTATTGACGAACGACAGAATATTTTCTGAATAGCCGTCGTTAAATTGAAAGGCAAAATCGACTTCAATGGACTGATGTTCCCCTTCAAACGAAACGACTTCACTAAGTACATCCTTTTCCTCGTTTAAATAAGCAACGAACGCTTCAATACCTGTCTCATAATAAAAGGTTTCCTGCACATCATGGCGCTCATCAATCAGCTCTATTTTTAGCCCTTTTAATAAAAAGGCTGATTCTCTTAAACGCTCTGATAATGTATCAAAATTATAGGTGGTGACACTGAACATCGTTGGATCTGGCTTAAAATGAATCAGTGTACCGGTCTTTTTCGTTTTCCCGATTTTTTCAAGTGATGTGACTGGCTTTCCGCCATGTTCAAAGCGCTGGTGATAAATAAATCCATCGCGTTCTATCGTCACGGTGAGCCACTCTGAAAGTGCGTTCACAACGGACGCCCCAACCCCGTGAAGTCCACCACTTGTTTTATAACCGCCTTGACCAAATTTTCCGCCTGCGTGCAGGACCGTTAAAATGATCTCTGGTGTCGGTTTTCCAAGCTTATGCATACCAGTAGGCATTCCGCGCCCTTTATCTTGGACGGAAATGCTGTTATCTTTATGTATTTTGACAATGATATGATCTCCATGGCCAGCGAGCACTTCATCGACAGAGTTGTCTACGATCTCATAGACAAGGTGATGAAGACCGCGTGAATCCGTCGATCCAATATACATCCCTGGACGTTTACGGACCGCTTCAAGCCCCTCTAGCACCTGAATAGAATCATCGTTATAATCTACTTGCTGCTTTTTAACCAAATGCTTAATCCCCTTTCACTAACAAACATAACCGGCTAATCATCAATGATCTCTCTAGATTTTAATGATGATCATGCTGCTCATTACTGTCCACTTTAATAAGCTGCATCATCACCATGCATGTGTGATTCAGCGATACATGCTCTTTTGCACGGTTATGAGAATGTTCTACATTCTGCAATCAGAACTAGAAGTCCATTATAAACAAGACTGTTTCATAAGCCAAATGCAATCATATGATGGTTTTAGCAAAACAGAACAAATGTTCTATATTTATCTTATCGCTCTTTTTCTCGATATGCAAGGTCACCGATATGTCCCTGTCGCCTTATTTTATCGCTTTCTTCTAGAATCGCAAATATATTTCTGCAACAAAAAAGCAAAAATCCTTGGTTTTTCAAGGATTTTTGACGATTTAATGAGTTTTTGTCATCGCATGAGCCACTTTGATACATAAATCCATGATGGCGACCTTGCCATTTTCCTCAATCAGCCTTTTCGCATCTTCATGATATACGCCTTGCTGTGCCCAAAAAACAGGTGCATTTATTTCAAGAAATTCTTTCGCCAACTCAGGCAAAAACTCGGAACGTCTAAAGACATTGACGATATCAACAGGCCCTTCTATGTCTTTTAAAGAGTCGACCGCTTTTACCCCAAGTGCTTCATCAATCGTTGGATTGACAGGAATGATGTCATAACCGGCATCCTGCATGGCTTTTGAAACCATATAAGACGTTCGGTGCGGCTGATCTGACAAACCAACAACCGCAATTCGCTTACTGCTTTTTAATATACGCCCAATTTCTTGTTTTGAAGGATGATTCATCCAGACACTCCTTTTCTTCTATTTTAGCGAATTTCTTGTTAAAAACAAAGCTGAATTCATCGGCCATCGTTTTTTTCAAAAAAAGATCGCCATGTTTTTCATAAGATCATGTTAAAATGTAAGACAAGAGGGAGAATATAAAGGAGTTATGCAGATGTTAATTGCTTTGATGTTTATTTTGGCTTATCTTCTCGGCAGTATTCCATCAGGTCTCATTGTCGGGAAAGCTGCAAAGGGAATCGATATCCGTGAACATGGCAGCGGGAACCTAGGTGCGACGAATGCATTCCGTACACTGGGTGTTAAAGCAGGGTCCATCGTTATCACAGCTGATATTTTAAAGGGGACTCTTGCTTCGGCTTTACCGTTTTTCATGCAACTGGACATTCATCCCTTATTAGCAGGAGTTGCTGCTGTTATCGGTCACAGCTTTCCTGTCTTTGCAAAATTTAAAGGGGGAAAAGCGGTCGCTACATCAGGCGGCGTGCTGTTATTTTATGCCCCGTTCTTATTTATCACGATGATCGCTGCTTTTTTCTTATTTTTATACATTAGTAAATATGTTTCATTATCATCTATGCTGACTGGGATCTACACATTCATTTACAGCATATTCACCCAAGATCTATTTTTAATTATTGTTGTTGCTGTTCTTGCTGGCTTTGTGATCTTCAGACACATCGCCAACCTCAAACGAATTCTCAACAAAACTGAACCGAAAATCAAATGGCTTTAGCCGTTTCATCAATTTAAATATGTGGTAAAAGTAAAGAAAAGCTGTTTTTGCATCCTGCATTTAAAAACAGCATGACTTCAAAAAGGGGCGATCACATTGAAATTAACGATAAAAGATGATGCACTCAATTGGTACAAGAATGAACTAGATTTAGAAAAAGGTGATCATGTTCGCTTTTTTGTCAGATATGGCGGGTGCAGTAATGTTCAAAAAGGCTTTTCTCTCGGCGTCGCAAAAGATGAACCTCAAAATGCCGGCGCAACCGCTGAAGTAGAAGGCATTACTTTCTTCGTAGAAGAAAGTGATATTTGGTATTTTGACAACCATGATCTGCATATTGATTATAACGAGTCCGTGAAAGAACCAGAATTTCATTATGAATAAACAAAAAAGATACCTCATCCCTCGGGTATCTTTTTTGTTTATCACTCAATATAAAGTCCATACTCCTGAATGTTTCCTAATGACCGCTCTTTTTGCAAAATCCGTTTTTGCGAATCACCGATGAGATCAAAATGAGGAAAACCTTCACGAACATGAATCCACTCTTTCTTTAATCCATGCTTTTGTCCCCAAGCGATTAATTGCTCCATATCCTGACAGGCTGCCTTTGTGACAGTATTCGCATGCGGAAAACGGTCATCAAGCCAATAGTGTGTCAAAAAGGCCACATTCCCTTGCCGAACAGCTGATTTCCAAGCATTTAGATCCTTTCTTTTAATACCAAATGCCATGAATCAAACCTGCTTCTTGGACTGTTCGTATACGCTGTGCCATGCAGGGAAAGCTTTTCTAAATTGAATCGGTCTAAAGGTTTCTTTGTCCACACAAATATGTGAGGTGGTCCCTGTAATAGCCGTTTGTCCATCAGGTTTTTGTATTTCATAGCCATACACTGTTTTCACGCCGTTATATTCTTCAATCCATGTGTGAACTGTAGCCGTTTCACCGTACAGTAGTGGTTTCTTATATTGAACCTGAAGATCGACAACAGGTGCAAGGACACCGTCTGCCTCTAACTGGGCATAGGAAAAGCCTAATTCTTTAATTAACGCTGTTCTACCGACTTCCATCCAAATTAAATAGTTGGCATGATACACAATGCCCATTTGATCTGTTTCTGCATAACGGACTTCTATTTCTTTTCTAGATACATACACGTTTTCATCGCTCTCCTATCAAAACCTAACGTCTCTGACATTTTACCACATTCCAAATGGTTCTTCTAAAAAGAGGCAATAAAATAAACCAGGAATCCCTGGTTTATTCAGTGTAACCGCTCTTTCTTGCTGCTTCCTCGTCCTTTATTTCAGAACGCATTGCGTCAATACTTGTTCTACGGTTTTCATTTTTTTGCTTGATCATCTGCTTTTCTTCCTCTGTTGAAAGACCCATTGCTGCTTCAGATTCATCAATATTTTCAAGTGTGTTTTCAATCATATCCTGCAGCTTCTCAACATTGTCAGAACGATCATCTGGATTGGATTGATATGACTTGTCATTCATCATGCTTCCCTCCTATTATTCGCCCTTCGTCTGTATCACATCAGGCTGTTCATTCGATTTATTATGCATCTTTTTGCCTTTATTTCGTTTGTATGCTACAGGTTTTGTCCCTAAATGGTCTGGTGTAAACTGCGCTTGTTTATCATGCTCTCTACCCATCATTCATCCCTCCCTCTTCTTTAGGATGAACGAAAAAGGACAAATCATAACTTATTTCTGTCTAAATCGCTCTTCCAACTTTTCTTCAAGCTGGTTTAAAAATTCCTCATTGCTTAATAATTCTTTTTTATTTTCAAGCACAAGTTCTTCAAATGTACGGCGCTTTCTTCTTCTCATGTCTATCACCACCTCCACTCTGTTCATACCATTTTCGCCAAAACATTTAGAAAATAAGCAAAAAGAGCTGAATCATTATAGATCCAGCTCTTTTTCAATTTCTTTTTTTGTGAGCATTTGATGCTTTACAGACAGGATACGCCCTTTTTCATCTAGTATGTATGTCGTCGGATAGGAAAGTACCTGATATCTCGCTTGAATACCTTTTTGATCTAATAAAACAGGAAAACTGACCTTAAGTTCATCAATAAATGAGGCGACGTGATCCACACTCTTTTCAGTGTTCGTCAAATTCACCGCTAGTACCTCAACTTGGTCATTTTCACTTCTAATTGCATCTAGATCTGGCATTTCTGTTCGGCAAGGCTTACACCATGTCGCCCAAAAATTGAGGAGTACTTTTTTCCCTCGATAATCAGATAACGATGCCGTTTTGCCATCAAGGGTTTTGAGCTCAAAATCAGGGGCTTTGTCCCCTGTTTCAAGACCGATGGCAGGTTCTTTTGGTCCGAATACATTCCATGCAAGTAAACCAATCAACACAAGTAAAACAGCGCTTGCCATTCCTTTTTTCCACATGATTGATCCTCCACTATGTTAAAAAAGAAGAGAAAGCTGTCTAAGCGCCTTCTCTTCTTTGCTTTATTAGTTGCTTGCCAATTTTTCACGCAATACCATTTGAAGGATACCACCATGACGGTAATAGTCAATTTCGACTTCACTGTCAAAGCGAACAATTACTTCAAATGTTTTCTCGTTGCCATCTGTATCAATTGCTTTTACAGTGACAAGATCACGCGGACGAACTGTTTCATCAACATCTACTTCGAATGTTTCTGTTCCTGTTAGTCCATAAGTTTCTGCACTTTCTCCATCTTTAAACTGTAAAGGAAGTACACCCATGAAGACAAGGTTACTTCTGTGGATACGCTCAAAGCTTTCCGCTAGAACGAATTTAATTCCAAGAAGATTTGTTCCTTTTGCAGCCCAGTCACGAGAAGAACCCATTCCGTAATCTTTACCTGCTAAGATCGCAAGACCAGTTCCATCTTCTTTATAACGCATGCATGCATCATAAATGGATGTTACTTCACCAGTTGGCCAGTACGTTGTATACCCGCCTTCTGTTCCTGGTGCGATTTGGTTTTTAATACGGATGTTTGCAAAAGTACCTCTCATCATAACATGGTGGTTACCACGGCGAGATCCGTATGAGTTAAAGTCTCTAGGCGATACGCCTCTTTCTTGCAAGTATTTACCTGCAGGTGTGTCTTTACCAATCGCTCCAGCAGGAGAAATATGGTCCGTTGTGACAGAATCACCGAACTTCGCCACTACGCGCAATCCTTTAAGTGGTTCAACTTTACCAGGTTCAACTGATAAGTTTTCGAAGAATGGCGGGTTATCAATGTATGTGGAATTTTCATCCCATTTATACAATGCATCGTCCGTCGTTTTAATTTCATTCCAGCGGTCATTGTTGTCAAAAACAGTTTCATACTCTGAACGGAATAGCTCAGGTGTGACAGTGCTTTTCACGACGCTGTTGATTTCATCCATTGATGGCCAAATGTCATTGAAATAAACGTTCTCGCCATTTTTATCGACACCGATCGGATCTTTTGTTAAATCAATATTCACCGTACCAGCAAGTGCATACGCCACAACTAATGGTGGAGATGCAAGGTAGTTTCCTTTTACAAGCGGGTGGATACGACCTTCGAAGTTACGGTTACCTGATAAAACAGAAGTGATCAGCAGATCATTTTCAGAGACAGCATCTTCAATTTCTTTTTCCAGCGGTCCTGAGTTTCCGATACATGTTGTACAGCCATACCCAACAATGTTAAATCCGAGGTCTCTTAAGTATGGAAGAAGTCCTGAGTTCACGAGGTATCCTGTTACAACCTTAGAACCTGGCGCTAGTGACGTTTTCACGTAGTTTGGCACCTTCATGCCAAGCTCACTTGCTTTCTTCGCAACAAGACCTGCTCCGATTAAGACGTATGGGTTCGATGTATTCGTACAGCTCGTAATCGCTGCAATGGCAATCGCACCTGTCTTCATCACAGCTTTTTCACCATTTGCTAGATCAAATTCGATTTGTTTGTCTAGCTCTGATTTTTCTAAGCCAAACCCTTGGTTACCAGCTGGGCTTTCGATGTGTTTATGGAACGTCTCTTTCATTTGAGAAAGTGGAATCAAATCTTGTGGACGTTTAGGACCAGATAAGTTTGACTCAATTTGAGAAAGATCAATTTCCACAACATCAGTAAAGATTGGCTCTTCTGCATCTGGCGTATAGAATAAGCCATTTGCGCGAGAATATTCTTCAACGATATTAATTTGCTCTTCATCACGTCCAGTAAGGCGAAGGTAAGCAAGAGCTTCCTCATCTACTGGGAAGAATCCGCAAGTAGCACCGTATTCAGGCGCCATGTTTGCAATTGTTGCACGATCTGCTAACGGCAATTGTGCAACACCAGGTCCGAAGAACTCGACGAACTTGTTCACTACGCCTTTTTCACGAAGAACTTGTGTCACTTTTAATGCAAGGTCAGTTGCAGTTGTTCCGTTTGGAAGCTCTCCAACTAATTTAGCACCAATAACTTCTGGTACTGGGAAGTATGAAGGCTGACCAAGCATACCAGCTTCTGCTTCGATACCGCCAACGCCCCATCCAAGTACACCGATACCGTTAATCATTGTTGTATGTGAGTCAGTACCAACTAATGTATCTGGGTAAGTGATGATCTCGCCATCTTCTTCGATTGCATGAACAACACTTGCAAGATACTCTAAGTTCACTTGGTGAACGATCCCTGTTGCAGGCGGAACAGCTTGATAATTGTTAAACGCTTTCTTTGCCCAGCTAAGGAAGTTATAACGCTCTGCGTTACGTTCGAATTCTAAATCCATGTTAATGTTTAATGCATCTTCAGTTCCAGCTTTATCGACTTGTACAGAGTGGTCAATGACCAGGTCAACTGGAATTTCAGGGTTGATTTTATCTGGGTCTCCTCCCACATCTGCCATTGCTTTTCTTAAAGAAGCAAGGTCAACGACAGCTGGCACACCCGTGAAGTCTTGTAAAATAACACGAGAAGGTTTAAATGGAACATCAATTTCTTTTACCTCGGCAGTTCCCCATTTTGCCAAGTTTTCAACGTGTTCCTTTTTGATCACTCTACCGTCTACTTGGCGAAGCACTGATTCTAAAAGTACCTTAATGGAATAAGGCAGCTTAGAAACATTTCCGATTCCTTGTTTCTCTAGTGCTTCTAACGAATAATAGTGATACGTTTTCCCATTTGTCGAAAACGTTTTTCTAGATTGAAAAGCGTCTTGTTTAGCGACTTGCTGCTGTTTCGACATGTCCAAAATCCCCCTTTTGATGATCAAGATCAATTTCAATTCTCAGAAAAATCGTCGTATTTCACCACAATTTTCTCACAATTTCATCTTAAAACAAATTCATACATAAGTAAATAACAATGCTTTTATTAAATTCAATAAGTTTAGCTTATCATAAGGAAATGATTACTCTTCATAAACTGAGCAGCACGGGTTCATACTAATGCTGAGGTGATAGAACATGACAAAAAGAAAAGCAAATCATGTAATTGAAGGCATGAACGCAGCCAAAAGCCAAGGAAATGGTGCAGGCTATATAGAAAATGATCAGCTCGTTTTAACAGAAGAACAAAAGCAAAACAATAAAAAGCGTAAAAAAAACCAATAAGAAAGGAGTGAGTAATGATGACGAACAAAAACACCGGGAAAGACATACGTCAAAACTCTCCTAAAGAGCATCAAGGCGGGCAGCCTGAGCCACTATCAGGCAGTAAAAAAGTGAAAAACCGCAACCATACAAGACAAAAGCACAATTCACATCATGATATGTAAACATTTTCTCTTAAGCCCGTAACCAAACGGGATGTTTTAGGTCTTTCACACATTTCAACTTTCATCATATGATTTATTATGAGATGTGATGGAGGAGTGTTTATGGAGAATGAAAAGCAAGTGAATTCCTCTGATTTTCTTGAAATAGATGATTGGCTGAGTGTATTAATGGACGATCCTTTTGCATGGTATGACGAACAGCTCCCAATAGATCTTTATGAAACGAGCCGTGATTATATTATTGAGATCGACCTCTCCACCCTATCGATCACTGATTTAAAACTGACCTTTTCCGGATGTGAGCTCATCCTCGCTTATTTGATTGATGAAAGAGAACAGCCGATTGAAAAAAGTGTCATGCTCCCTTTTTATTTGAATGACAAAGACATTGATACAGATTACGAAAACCGAATCATATCAATCAAAATCAAAAAGGATGCCCATCGTCAAGACGGAGCATTTTCCTTTCAAATGCCACACTTCAAACATTAAGAGCCCGCCTGTATACAGGCGGGCTCTCTTCCGTTCGTTTCAAGTCAATACCTTGTGCGAACCACCATGGCCAAATAGTAGAGTCGCTATACAATAATGTATTCCTTTTCTACTAAATCGTTTGGGTCATTCTAGTAAATGGGCGCCTCTTGATCAAAAAAGGCGTTTATAGAAAAAACACATACATTTTTGTTATTTTCTTCTACCTTCCCTTCATGTAAAATAGAATAGAGAGAGAAGGGATATAGGGAGTGAGAACATGTTAAGCGGCTGGTTTTTGTGGTTCATTTTATTTTGGGGTACAGTGATGATTGGATTACTAGCAATCGGTGGCTTTTTTATGTTTCGCAAGTTTTTAAAACGATTGCCGAAAGAAGACGGGAAATCAGAGCTTGATTGGCAGGATGAATATATTCAAAAGAGCCTGCACCTATGGCGTGATGAAGACAAACAGCTATTAAATGAGCTAGTATTACCGGTTCCAGAACTTTTTAGAGATGTCGCCAAAGAAAAAATCGCCGGTAAAATTGGCGAGCTGGCACTTAAAGAACAAGCGGCCAGCATTAATTTAGACTTAATCATTCGCGGCTATATTATCGCTACACCGAAGCGGGATCATAAATTTCTACTAAAGCGCCTTCAAGAAAAAAAGATCGACCATTCACCATATGAATCTTTATTAAAATAACCTCCTTTTTAAAAAGGAGGTTTAATTTATTTGGGCCTGCTGCAGATCTAATTGTTTAGACATCTTTCTAAACGACAAATACATCGCAACACGCCAAGGGACAATCATGCCAAAGGCTAGAATCCAAAACATCCCGCTAAGCGCACCATAATCAATGGAAGAGCTTAAAATCGTCTTCATTCCGATACGAAGGACAAGAAGCCCAATGAGAATAAACACAAATGCTTTTGAACGCTTCAAATAGATTTCATTACCTCTAATTTCAAATTTCGATGTTTTAATTAAAAAGATAGAGAAAAACATCCCTACAGTAATCGCCTCTAAAAATTCAGCTCCAGTTACTTGAAACATTGGCACAAAAAACATCAGTGCACCAGTGCTCATAAAGATAGGAGGTAAAATAATTTTTTTCGCGGTTGCAGGTTTTGCAGATGATTTAATGCGAATAAACATGACGGCTACCGCCATACATACCGCCACTATAGAAGAAATTATGATCATCATATCAAATCATTCCTTTATTCTTTAAGGTCAGCCTATGTATAATATACTCCAATTGACGAAAAAAAACCATTCGCCGCGACTGTAGAAAACGATTTCAAAAACCCGTAAATCCTCCAAATAATGATGAGAACATAATAATGATCCATGTCAGAAGATCAAAGAACAGCAAGATCCCTACTACGATCATAATAATTCCGCCAGTTTTCATGATGAGCTGCTGACGCTTTCTGATCCAAGCCATTTTTGTGATGAAAAAGGAAAGAACAAAAAATGGGATAGCAAAACCTAATACATACGCAATCATGTAAGTCACAGCGGACTCTGGCTTGTTGCTGGCAAGTGTGATGACAGCTGATAAAATCGGGCCGGTACATGGTGTCCAACCAGCAGCAAAACCCATTCCGATGAGAATCGATCCAAAAAAACCGGCTGGACGATTCTTAAACTGCAACCTCTTTTCTCCCATTAAAAAAGAAGGCTGAAATACACCAAGAATCATAAAGCCAAAGAAAATAATGAGAATGGCACCAATTTGACGAATCGCATCTTGATATTCAATGAAAAACTTCCCAACAAACGATGTCCCAAATCCAATGGCAATAAAAATGAGAGAGAATCCAATTAAAAAGAATAATGTATGAAGAAGACTTCTCCTTCTCAGCATCACCTTCTCAGATTTCACTTCATCTATACTAACGCCCGTAATATAGGATAAAAAGGCTGGATAAAGTGGCAGACAGCACGGTGAGATAAAAGAAAGAAACCCTGCTCCAAACGCTAAAAAGTAATTCAAATCTGACAAAAGAACACCCCCTTCTTACAATATACAATAAGAGATGACAAATTCATTTCATTTTTTTTACATCATCTCAATAAAGATGGTCTAATCTCTTAAAACCTTATATAATTTAATTTGACATCAAGATACCAAACCCTTTAAATTTGAAAATAAACCTTAAAATGGATATAATAGAATCGATTCTTTTTATCAAGATTTGCATGAAAGGAACATGACTTTGGTAAAAACATCATTATTAACTCAAATTGAAGAAAAAAGAGAAGAGCTGATGAAAGTTGTCTTGCATAATGGGATGACATCAACAGTGACCATCGAACATAGCCAGCAGCTAGATCATCTCCTCTTACAATATCAACGACACTTACACTCAAACTCAGCCAACTAATGATATCTCAAGATAGAAACAAATGCCGCACGATTTTAGAAAAGTTGATATGTGTGACAATAAAAGAAACGAAAACCTCTGCTCACAGGGGTTTTTTGTTTTGTCTTTAACGGACGGTTCACGGCAAAATAAAAACCACTTTCCCTGCTTTATTCATGCAAGTACAGTGGTTTTATGCGTCTGATGAAGGTGACTTCAATAAAGAAAGGACATCGCTTGTCCAATCTTTAGGGACCATGTTCCATCTATGATCATAATAACGTACGTATTATTTCGCTTGGTTGTTCATGGCTTTCATCATTTGATTGATTTTCTTTTGGGACGGTTTCATGCCCATTTGCATCATCATCATTCGAAGCATTTGTTCATTAATTGGTGGATTCTTTTTCAAGTAGCTCATCATATACTTACGAGCAATAAAGAATCCGAGTGCAACTCCTGCAAGCAGTGCAACAACGCCTACAAGGATGACAACCCATAAATCCATAATTCTTCCTCCTTCATGTTGTCTCGTATAAAGTGTACTAAACAAAAGGCTATTATACAACATTTCACGTTCAATTTTATTTTTTTAAACAAAATTCCTTACTTTTACCGGATTGAGCCACCCGTGCTTCTTTGATCCAAAGTCCATAGCCAGGAAACAAGGACTAATTTTTCTGAGTACTTCAAAAAACACCGCTTCTGCCTCATAACTGCCTGTGGCAGACATTTGAATGTAACGGTCTTTTATAATGAATGCGGCTGTGCCTTTTCCATCTGGCAGCGATGCACTGTATATTGAGCCTATTTGTGTATAGTGAATGTTGGTTAAATTGTTCATTAAACGCTGGTGCATATGAAAAGCAGGGATTCGTTTCGTTACATAATCCACTTGCTTAACAAGCATGACTAATTCGTCATCACTGCGGTTCGTCCAGTGTAACGATTCAAACAAATGAAACAAAATAGATTCTCTACCAAAATAATGATGAGCAAACTCATCCTCAATCCAATAAATATAATAATGGCGTTCCATGTCTATCCCTTCCTTTCACATTTCGTCAATCTCGCTTATTGCTTGTATTATACAAAAATGTGAAAGAAAGAATTGTCTATATATGAAGCAAGAAGAAACTAGTTTTGTCAAAAAAACAAGAAAAAAGAAAAAAGTTTGCAGAGCATAGTGAAAAGCTCTGCAAACCGACTGCAAAAAAGCATGATGCTTGGAGACTGATTATTTATTCAGCTTTGCTTTTACGCGGCTCACCACGTTGCTGACAGTGAAACCGTATTTTTCAATAATGGTTTCGCCTGGTGCAGAAGCGCCAAATTTATCAATCGCAATCACATCGCCATCAAGGCCAGTGTAACGTTCCCAGCCAAGTGAAGCACCCATTTCGATTGCAACACGTGCTCTCACTGCTTTAGGAAGAACGGACTCTTTGTATTCGTCTGACTGCTCATCAAAGCGATCCCATGCAGGTAAGCTCACGACAGAAACGCGAATGCCTTCTTTTTCAAGTGCTTTTTGCGCTTCAATGGCTAAACCTACTTCAGATCCTGAAGCAAGTAGAAGAGCTTCAGGCTGTGCATCAGCTGCTTCAACGACGACATATCCACCTTTTTCTACGCCTTCATACGCCTTCTCTGGTGATTGATCAATCGTTGGAAGGTTTTGACGAGTAAGAACAAGCGCTGTCGGTTTATTCGTTGAAGATACAGCAATTTTCCATGCTGCAGCTGTTTCGTTTCCATCAGCTGGACGAATAACAGAAAGGTTAGGCATCGCACGTAATGAAGCGAGCTGTTCAACTGGCTCATGCGTTGGTCCATCTTCCCCAACCGCAATGCTGTCATGCGTAAATACATAAGTGACAGGAAGTCCCATCAATGCAGCAAGACGAATGGCAGGTCTTAAGTAGTCAGAGAAAACAAAGAATGTTCCGCCGAATACACGAAGTCCGCCGTGAAGTGCCATACCGTTTAATGCTGCACCCATTGCGAATTCTCTCACACCAAACCAAATGTTTCTGCCAGCGTAATTCTCTCTGCCAAAGTCAGTTGTATCTTTAATGGTTGTTTTATTTGATCCAGCAAGGTCAGCAGACCCGCCAATAAAGAATGGTACTTGTTTTGCAATACCATTTAATACTTCTCCAGAAGAAGCACGAGAGGCAAGGCTTGAACCTGCTTCATAAACAGGAACCTCTTGATCCCAATTCTCAGGAAGTTTCCCTTCAATCGCAAGCTTCAGCTGAGCTGCCAGTTCTGGATATTCTTTTTCATATTGCTCAAACAGTTCATTCCACGCTGATTCTTTTTTCTGTCCAGCGTCTTTAACAGCTGTTTTGAAATGATCGTACACTTCAGAAGGTACATGGAAATCTTCTTCAAACGTCCAAGAATAAGCTTCCTTCGTTAGCTTCGCTTCCTCACTGCCAAGCGGTGCACCGTGCACCCCAGACGTTCCCGCACGGTTTGGAGATCCGAAACCGATTGTCGTCTTCACTTCAATAAGTGTAGGTTTGTCTGTACTTTGTTTGGCTTTTTCAATGGCAGCCGTCACTTCGTCAATGTTATTGCCGTCTTTTACATAAAGAACTTCCCAATTCATCGCTTCAAAACGATTCTTCACATTTTCAGAGAAAGAACGATCGAGGTCGCCATCTAAAGAAATGTCGTTTGAATCATAAAGAACAATTAAACGGCCTAAGCCTAAATGACCAGCAAGTGAAGCAGCTTCAGAGGAAATGCCCTCCATTAAGTCTCCATCTCCGCAAATGCTGTATGTATAGTGATCCACAACATTAAAATTGTCTTTGTTATACGTTTCTGCAAGATGTCTTTCTGCAAGTGCCATTCCA
The DNA here is from genome assembly GCF_052044605.1 of Bacillus sp. 22483. NCBI lineage: Bacteria > Bacillati > Bacillota > Bacilli > Caryophanales > Bacillaceae > Bacillus > Bacillus sp. 22483. The sequence continues at coordinate 56,804 of NZ_JBQENU010000013.1, forward strand.
ACAGCCATCGCAATCCCTTGTCCTAAAGGACCTGTTGTCGCATCTACGCCCTCTGTATGTCCAAACTCAGGATGTCCAGGTGTTTTGCTTCCCCATTGGCGGAATTGTTTTAAATCTTCGATGCTCAGATTGTATCCGCTTAAATGAAGCATGCTATATAAAAGCATAGAGCCATGTCCCGCAGATAACACAAAACGGTCTCTGTTAAACCAATTTGGATTTTGCGGACTTACGTTTAAGTGATTCGTCCATAAAGCGTATGCCATTGGTGCAGCGCCCATCGGCATTCCAGGGTGACCGGAATTCGCTTTTTCAATTGCGTCTATGGAGAGAGTACGTATTGTTGCAATAGATTTCAATTCAATCGTTTCCATATAAATCCCCTTCCGTATCTTGTGTACACCATTATCATAAATCTACTGTCCTTTTTTCACAACTATTTCACGCCGAAAAAGAAGGATTTTGTCACATTTAGTTTATCGATCACCTAAAAACTTATGCAAATATGAAAAAAGATGAGAATATTCCTCCCATCTTTTCAAAAATAAAGAAATGATGACCTTTAATGAAGATTCTGGTCTCTTTCTCTTTTTAATTTTTCTGGTGTGACATCGTTTCCTTCTGGATCGACGATTTTCACGGTTTTGAGTGTATTTTTCATAGAAGAACGAAAAGCCTTTAAATATTCCTCTCTTAATTGCTTCTGTTCTGTTTTCTCAGCGTCCGACAAACCGGCCTCTTTCGACTTTTTTGAAAGCTCATTGATTCTTGCAAGCTGTTCTTTAGAAATCATGACAAACTCCTTTAAAACATTTTCTCTACATACTACTAAATATCAGTCATTTTTACAACAAATCACGCTTTAAGTCGCAAGCCCTTTTTCATATTCTTGGTACCTTCTATGGACGGTTGCTTTTGAAATGTCAAAACCAAGTGCCTGCAATGTCACTGCAATTTCAGCGAATGTCATGTTGTTTTTTCTTAATCGAACAATTTCAGAAATCGGTACTTCAATACGTTCGCGGCCAGGCGCCTGTTCTTGGTGTTTTAAATTCAGTTCGGGTTGATACCCTCGCTCAACAGCTTTTTTCATCCCACGCTTAATTTTCAAATTATGAATTTTCCGCTGATACTCTTCTACAACGCCTACAATTTCAATGACCATCTCGTCTGCTTCTGAAAGCTCAAGCTCTCCTCTATGAAATACGCTGTACACCTTGACTTTTTCTTTAAAAAGACAATGAAGAAGAGCGATTTTCGCCTGCCCTCTTCCAAGGCGTGTCTCATCTTGAATGAGAACAGCATCGATTTCTTCCTCTTTCAGCGCAGCCAGCATGTCAAAAACACCGTCACGATCAAGATCGTATCCACTCGCTTTTTCTTTAATCACTTTGACTACATTCATCTTGTGCGCTGCGGCTAAAGCAAGCAGTTCTTCTTCTTGTCTTGTAAGCGAGGTTTCTTGCTCTTCTTTGGCAGTACTTACTCTCGCATAAATGATTGCATTCATGTCTTCAATCGACCTTTCTACTGTACTGTTGCAAGTTGATATACGACTGGATGCTCTTTTTTAACTGGAATTACAAGGATATCTCCAGGCTGGATGTCAGTTGAAGCGAGATCATTGTGTTCAGTTACCCAGTCAATAAAAGCATTTTTATCGATTGATTTACTGTCGTTTACTTGGTCAGCTAATCCCCAAAGAGTATCACCTGATTGAACCTCTATTTTAACATATTGATTTGGATCATTATGGCTAGTGACTGCAATAAGTGAGAGAAATATGCCAACGATGAATGAGAATAGCCCAATAAAAATAATAGATTCCTTTAACCTCATAATGTCATCTCTCCTAATAGAATGTGTGTTCGTTCTTTCTGTCACTCATTATAAATACGAACAAACGTTTCTGTCAAACGTTTTTTTCGAACCTATGTTTGTACTGTTAGGAAAAACATGCTATAATTTCTTTAAAATTGACGTTTTGAGGTGCAAAAGATGACGAAGCTATCAAAAAGACAACTCGATATCCTGAAATTCATAAAAGAAGAAGTAAAAAGCAAGGGTTATCCCCCATCCGTTCGTGAAATTGGCGAAGCTGTCGGTCTAGCATCAAGTTCAACTGTCCATGGACATTTAGCTAGACTAGAAACGAAAGGTTTAATTAGAAGAGACCCAACAAAACCTAGAGCGATCGAAGTACTAGATGAAGAGGAAATGAATATTCCAAAGAGCGCTGTAATGAATGTTCCAGTCATCGGAAAAGTCACAGCAGGCTTGCCTATCACGGCTGTTGAGAATGTAGAAGAATATTTCCCACTTCCAGAAACTTTTGCAGCGCCAGATGAACAAGTATTTATGCTTGAAATTATGGGAGAAAGTATGATTGATGCAGGTATTTTGGACAAAGACTACGTCATTGTGCGTCAGCAAAGCACTGCCAACAATGGAGATATCGTGGTGGCTATGACAGAAGAAGATGAAGCAACAGTGAAACGTTTTTATAAGGAAGATACACACTTTAGATTACAGCCCGAGAATCCATCAATGGAACCGATTATTTTACAGAATGTGAGTATACTAGGTAAAGTGATTGGCGTATTTAGAAATATTCATTAAAAAAAAGCCGGTATTTCATCAACTGCTGATGAGAGCCGGCTTTTTCTTTTATGAACAAGAATATGCAAGAATACTGGAGCTTGGAAACGAGCCGAATGTAAAGTTCGGCCATATGAAACCTGTTGTACGGCCAAAAGGCTGCGACGAAAGAACATACATGAGAAATACTTGACCGTTTCTAAGGAACACAATAGTCCACCTTCTATTACATCCAGCTGCAAATTGAACCGTTTGCTGGCTTCCGCCTACACTCTGCCCTGCAATGAGCGGCTGCATACTTTGAGGCTGAGAGACTGCTTGTTGATATTGCGAGATGATATGCTGCGGCGGGGCTGGCGGGACCGATTGTCCTCCTGCACCTTGCCCTTGCCCAGTCCCTCCGAATGGCAAGCCGGGAAATCCTCCAACTTGAGAAATAGGAAACGCCGGCATGCTTTGTACCTGCCGATCGTACAAGTACCCATTCCACGTACCTTCATATGGATTATACATACTAAACACCACTTTCTTAGACATTCATCACGACAGTATATGTCATACATAAAAAAAGAGTGTTGAGGAGACAAATAGAAATCTTTCCAAAAGACGTTTTATTCTTCTTTAGAACGGTTAAATACTAATGAGGAAGAAAAAAATAAAAAAATGAAAACTTTTTGTCTCCCTCAAACGTTATATAGATAGAAAGAAAAGAAATAAAAAACATTTAGATTTAATACTTGTAATATCTCTGTAACTATTGTAACATTTGTAACATAAGAAGTTTTCATTGAGAAAAGGAGGCAATCGCCTTGAAAAAATTATTTGTTTTATTAACCGCTATTATGCTTATGATCTCATTACAAACAACAACACTGGCCGCTTCCAAAAAATCAGCCGCTTTGACAAATAAAGAAGCGTTACATATTGCCCTTGATGCAAGAGAACACTTTTGGAGTGCTATGTCAGGCTACAACATTAAAGAGCATTCAGATTACAAATTAAAATCATTTACTTATAAAGACATGACTTACAACTACCTGTCTAACACATTTGATACAAAGAAAAAACTAAACAGCTATCTATCTCAAGTGTTCACAAAAGATGCCATTACTCACGGTTTAAAAGACTATCAGTTCATCGTTCATAAAGGAAAAATGGCTGTGCCAGTTGGTGACGGAGACAATATGCTTAATTGGGATAAGGCAACACCTAAACTCGTCTCTAAGAAAAATACAATCCGCACATACGAATTCACAGTCCCAACACTTGATGGACGCAAAGTAAAACGTACTGTCACTTTCGAGAAAGTACAAAAGGATTGGAAAGTAACAAAAATTGACGCTGTGATCTAAATAAAAAACCAGGCCGTTTACTAGGCCTGGTTTTTTATATTGGTGAAAATTCAGTCATACGATCTAAAGCGTGAGCAAGTGATGAAGCCGTTTGAAATTCATTAAAAGGAAGTCCAAGCTGTACAGCCGTTTGAGCAATTTCTGGTCTAATACCTGAAATGGTCGTATCAACCCCGATTAACCGAAGTGACGTGACAAGATCAAAGATTTGATGTGCTACCATCGTATCAATGATGACGACACCCGATAAATCAATACATAAATGTTGAACACCTTTTTGCGAACACTGTTTTAATGTATTTTCTAAGATAATCTTTGCTCGCGCAGTGTCAATATCTCCAACTAAAGGCAATAAGGCAACATGACTTTTTAACACAATGACTGGGGAACTCAACTCATAAATCATGTCTCTTTGTGCAACGAGTTTTTTGGTGGTATTTTTCACATATTGCTGAATAAAGACATGAATTGAAATGTTAAATGCCTCAGATATCAAATCATACCAATAAAATATTCGGTCAATGTCAATATCACCTTGATGCTGTTTTATAAACTCTTTTAAGTAATGAAGAACTACTCTTTGATTGGACATATATTCTCTCACGACGTAATCTAATGGCGTGTTCAAGTGCTTCGGATCACTTGCTAAGTCTTCAGACCATTTTTTAAATTTCGTATGTAAATACGTCTTGTCTTCAATAAGTGCGCGTATAAAATGCTGATAATAATCTTGATTTTGCCGTTTTAGCTCTGCTATGATGCTGGAATCTGTTGAACGATAAATGGATTCTGGATCATCATCCTCAATTGATTCATACCATGTTTCAGTCAGTTTCTCTGCATGTTGCATGAAAAAATCGTATAATGCACGGTTCTTTTCCATAAGCATATGTCCCTTCACATTTTCTACTTGTCAGTCTTTGTACCTGATGGATTGATTGTACCACTGAATCTTTTGTACCTGCTAGCTCGAATACGCTCCTGTTGAACAAAAAGAGCCCCTCTCAAGGAGCCTCTTGTCTATGTTTATTTGACAATAAATAAAATTCGTTTCCCGTCAGGATACCCACTGATTTGATGCCCGACCCATGAACCAGCGCCTCTATTATCTGATGGACTGACATATTGAACGCTCGCCCCCTTTCCTCCTTCAAGACACACCGCCATCGGCCATTCATCCCGGTCAAAACCAGGTTTTGTGGGAATTCCTTTTAATGATTCTTGCCTGCGAGCATCTGCCCCATTTCGGTCAATGGTACACACGTCTGAGTGTCCTTTTCGAATAGCTTCTTGAATATGACTGCCTGTTTCAGGATACCGTTCCTTAGGAAATTGAATCACATGATCATAACGATCTGCCCCTTTTGCGGAACGATCCTCTCCAAAACCACCTAATAACGCACCCATCCAAATGACAAAACAAAGAACGACAGCAGCGATCCAGCCTTTTCTCATCTTCAAAAGCTCGTGACCTCCTCATACTTTTGATGAAATGATGTTGACTTCTAGGGAATGAGTCATTTTTAATGTATGAGTGGCTGAGTGATGACATGTGAAAAACATGAGCTGAATCTTCCTAGATACTGATCCATAAGAAAAAACGAATGATCTCTTCATCATTCGCCTTGTTCTAATTAAGATATTTCATCTACTCTATATAATGTTTCGTTTTGTAAAGACATCTCGGACGGCATCCCCTCTTCAGCTGATGAGGATCGTTTATATTCTTCAGATGAGATGACTGTACCATGTGATTTAATCCAGCTAACCAATTTGCTGTTAGCTGATGACTGATTGTCTGGTAATAAAAAGTATTTCACCTTTCCTTGTTGAATAAGTGCTTTTAATTTGTTGACAGTCAAAATAGGATCTGTCCCATTAAAACCACCTAATGCCATGACATTCTCATCTTCATCAATGATATATGGCGCTGCGGTAACAGTCGTAAGCGTTGCAAATAAATACGTTTCACCTGTTTGATGAGCCTTTAAATAAGTGAGTAAGCCTTGATCGACACTAGATGTAAACATGTTCCCTCCTCGTGAACTAGCCAGCTGTACACCTGCTTCTGGAAGAACAGCATTTCCACCATATATGATTGGGGTGGCGGACCAAAAACCTGGAAACAGTAACAGCGTTGTCAAAGCAGTGATGAGCAGTCGTTTCATGATCAATTGTTTTTCTCTGTACATCAGCAATAGGATAGCGATACTTGTTCCCGCAATCGCAATGGCATACATCCAAATACTACTGATTTGAGTCGTATAGTTACTCAAAATATACCCTTGGAAGATGGCTGTAACAGCGATTGCTGCTGGAAGCAAATACGCAGATACTCCTTTGTTTGCCTTAAATAACTCTCCCATCTTCTTAGCTCCTATGCCGCATAGTGCTGCAATAGGCGGGGCAAGCATAATGAGATAGTAATGGTGAAAGAAACCCGCAATACTAAAGAATCCGGCAGCAGGAATCAGCCATGCTGTCCAAAACATCGTTTGTTTCCATTCATTTAATTGAGCTTTTCTCTCCTTCCACCAACTGATGATCATCCCTAAAAGCCCAAACAAAGCAAACGGCAGCATCCAGCTGATTTGACCTGACAATGCAGATTGAAATAAACGAAATATACCGGGATTCCCCGTGCCATACATATTCATACTTTGTTGACCTACAGCACTTCCAGGCGGAGAACCACCACCTGGACCATGTTGAGGTGGCATCATTTGATTTTGGGATGGAGGCGGCTGATTTCTGTTTGACTGATTCTCTGACGAATTCCCTAATCCAGAATTGTCTGGCATCACCATACCTGCTTGCTGGTTCATGTCACCAAAAGATTTCCCTGTCGTCTGACCAAGCAGCCGTTCCGTGCCGTTATACCCAAAGGCAAGTTCTAACACTGAATTTGTTTGGCTGCTTCCCACATAAGGGCGCTCACTTTCAGCTGTCATATCTACAGCAACTGCCCACGATAGAGATAAGCAGACTAATACGACGATCGAGCATAAGAGAGAGAAAATTTTCTTTTTTAACGGTACGCGAGCAGCAATGAAATAGTAGAAAATAAATGCTGGAACGACCATAAACGCTTGCAGCATCTTCATATTAAATCCTACCGCTACCAAAGCGAAGGCAATAAGAAGCCAGCGCAACTTCCCTCTTTTTACAGCACGCATCAAGAAATACGTACCCGCAAGTAATGTGAAGACGAGCATACTGTCGATATTGTTCGTTCTGCTCACAGCTGCGGCAATTGGTGTGAGAGCCATAACGGCCGCTGACACCCTTGCAGCACCTTGACCGAAAGCCGGTTTTATCATGAGATAAAGAAGAAGAACAGACCCCACTCCAGCAAGTGCCTGCGGCAATATCACACTCCATGTATGAAAGCCAAAAATAAGTGCACTGATGGTTTGAATCCATAAAACGACGGGTGGTTTATCAATTGATACGAATCCAGTTGCATCAAATGAGGCATAAAAAAAGTGATGGAAGCTTTTGGACATACTTTTGACTGCAGCTAAATAATATTGATTGGCACTGTCATTCTGCCAAATTTGATAAGTGTAGAGAATAGCTGAAATCAATAAAATCAACAACAATATCATATCTATTTTTTTATTTTTCACTCATATCTCTTCTTTCTTTTTCATTTATTTCATTCAGCATAGCTTGTAAATATGAAATAGTGATGAACAAAAAAAGAAACTTTTCTGCATTTGACGATAAAAAAAGCCTGTCCCCTGTAAAGGAAACAAGCTGAATGCCCTATTTTTTATTGCGCCTTCGCATAGTTGATAAATTCAACAAAAGCAGCAGTCGCTTTTGGTCCGCCGTTGATCGTTCCGTTTGAATAACCCGCATTATGGACCCCGACGATTTGTTGGTTCTGATCTAGCATCGCAGAGCCAGAGTTTCCGCTAAATGTATCGATCGTATAGTATGCGAGATTCGTATCTTCTCTCGTGACTGGACCTGACATTTCCCATTGTGACACTTTGCCAGTCGATCTCATTTTATCACCTGGATATCCAGAAATTTTAATCGTTGTACCTGTTAGATTTGTCACTTGACGAATAGAGCGATAGCCGACCGTATTTCCAATGTTCGTATCTGTTTTAATGACGGCAAAATCATATTGACTCGCCCCCGTGTTGATATATCCGCTTGGTACATAGAATTCGGTCATGTTTGCTGAGCCGTTCACGGCAGTGCTGTCATTCATGCCTGGGTAGACAGACCCTTTTGCACTATAGCTTCTTGTAGCTGTATTGTAGACGCAGTGTCCGTTTGTCAATATTTTGTTTGGAGCAATAAGTGTTCCGGTGCAACTAGATCCACCAAATGTAATATAAGCAATAGAGTTGTAGGGTGCTACTCTTGTATTCGTCACTTTTGTTCTACCATCGTCTCCAATGACTACTTTTGTTTGAAAGTCTTTTAAATATGTTGTGAGTGGTTTTACTTTTTCGCCAATAGTAGAAGAGAGATCATCCACTTTGTCAAAGGATGAGGGGGTTTTCATATCGTTGTGGAAGTCAGCTGAAGAAATCACCTTTCCGTCAGAAGTCACCATGTCATAATCAGACGTAAGTACTGAATCAGATGCTGCATGGGCAAAACTAGGCACACTTAAAGCACCAAAAACGAGTAGAGAAGGGATTAATTTTTTCATCTTTTTCATCATATTCCTCCTTTATGTCCTATATCAAAAATGATACGATTGTTTCATATTGGAGTAAATGAGAGAATATTCTTATTTTTTACAAAATATTTCATTTGTAAATTAGGTGTTTCGTATCTTCCAAATATTTATTCTAGCGATCTCTCTATGAAAAAAGAAAAACCGCCAATTTGGCGGTTTTAAGATTGTTGACAAAGGGCTAAAATGAACTTTATTTTAGCCCTTTGTCTTCTTTTCAGCGTGATCAGCTCCATACATCTTTTACATATCTGTTGTCATTGGCTAAAGATGTCAGCCATTGTTCAGCTGTTTCTTTCGCACACTGTTTCTCAGCCTGATACAATTCAATAAGTGTTGCCTCGACATCTGGTGCCATGACCTTTCCATCCCCGCAAATATACAGATAGGCGCCTTTGTCGAGCAATTCAATGAGCTTGGCTCCATCATTTTTAATGAAGTGCTGGACATACACTTTTTGCTCCTCGTAGCGAGAGTAAGCACGGTGGATGGTGACGACTCCTTTTTCTTGTGCAAGCTGCATTTCGTCATAATACAGATCATCTTCATGCGGGTGGCGGCAGCCAAAATAAAGATGGGCTTCACCTAACGACTTCCCTTCATTTTGCCATGCTTCCCTTGCCTGAATGAACCCTCTAAACGGGGCGATACCTGTTCCTGGTCCAATCATGATCATTGGTATTTCAGGAGAAGGCGGCAATTCGAATCCTGCTTGAGCTTCATGAAGGAAGCAGGCCACTTCATCTCCTTCTTGCAGTCCGCATAAATAGTTTGATGCGACGCCTGCATATTCACCGCGTCCGCTCCATGATTTTCCTTTCACAACAGCTACTGTGATACTAAGCCTCTTTTCATCTATCTTTGGCGAACTGGAGATCGAGTAATAACGAGGCTTCAATCCTGGTAAAAGGGCTAAGAAATGATCAAATGGCAGTTCACATGCTTCGTACTGTTCTAGTAAATCAAGCATGGTCACACGCTTCTTTAATACAGCTTCTTGATAAATTTCTCCCGCCATTTGTTCAAGTTCAATACGATGAGGTGGGCATACCGTATATTTTGCAAGATCTCTTAGCTGAGTACGTGTCACAGGCTCTTGTAGCTCTACATGTGACGCCAGCAATTCTCCGACTTGAATTGGCTGATTTAATGGTAAATGACTTGCTTCTTTTTCCGAAGAGAGTATCATGTGCTGCTCTGGATCCAGCTTAAAACGATCGGTCACTCGCTGAACGAGTGTTGCACTATTTTTTGGCACGATTCCGATATGATCTCCTTCTTTATAGTGCTTGCCTTCAGGTAATTGAAGTTCGATATGCCTTGTTTGGCGGGTACTTTTTTCAGATTGTAATTCTTGATTTTTCAATACAACAGCTGAAAAGGCACCGTATGTTTTAGCAACAGGACGTTCCACTAGCTCATTCGTATATGCAATGGATAGGTTTGGCTTTTCTTGACGTTTCTCCTGCAAGGTTAATTTGAATTCTTTTGCAAGCTCATTGAAGACTGTCTTCTGGAATGTTTCTTTATCTTCATCCATATCACCGCCCGCATCGCCTTCACCAATATCCGTTACACGCTTCGCCCCTTTTCTTTCAAGTGCTTCATCAATCAGACGAGGAATACGCTGATACGTGCTCGCCCAATTTCGATCCCCGCACCCAAAGACTGCAAATGTCACATTTGATAGATCCTGCTCCTCATCCTGCGTTACCCAATCCACAAACTGTTTCGCATGATCAGGCGGATGACCGTTGTATGAAGCCGTTACAATTAAAACTGCGCCTGACTCTGGTAACTTTCGAGTATAATCATCAAGCGGTGCCGTTGTCACGTCAAACCCTTTTGCTTTCCCGTCTTCAGCAAATTCGTTTGCCATCTGCTTTGCTGTGCCCAGATTTGATCCGTACAAGACCAATAGCGGTGTTCCATGACTTGCTATTTTCACTTCAGCAGATGCCGTGCTTTTTGTTGGTTCTTCTTTCGGAGGCGCCATAAAGAATTGCTGCTTTCTTGGCCGCACTTTGATTTTAAAATCATTCGGCTTAATCGTCAGGGATTCTTTTAAATCCAGTTCATACGACGTATGGTCAATCAATTCAAGGTTGTGCAGAACCATCGCCAGAACCATCGTGGCTTCGTGAAGGGCAAATTGCATCCCAATACATGCACGCTGGCCATTTCCGAACGGTTTATAGGCATGCTGTGGAATCTTTTCAGGATGCATAAAACGTTCAGGCTTGAATTCTTCTGCATCCTCCCCCCAAACCGCTTGATCCCGATGTAATTTAGGAAGCAGCACATTGACACTTTGGTTTTTTTGGATCGGATATTTTCCTCCAATGACTGTATCCTCTTTCGCATAAAGAGAGAACGTAGGCGCCGTCGGCCAGAGGCGAAGTGCTTCATTTAAGACCATACGCGTATAACTTAGTTTTTGAACCTGCTTAAATGTCGGCAGTCCGCCTTGTAGCACGTTGTCTGCTTCTTGTACGGCTTTTTTTAATTTGTCTGGATTCTTTAGTAAAAAATAAATCGCAAATGACAACAATCCACTTGTTGTTTCATGACCTGCTATTAAGAAGGTAATGATTTGATAACGGATATTTTCATCCGACAGGCGTTCACCTGTTTCAGGATCCTTTGCATGTAGCATGAGAGATAGTAAATCATTGCCCGTTTTATCTTGTTTTTTCCGTTCTTGAATAATGTCATCTACTAATTGCTTCATAAAATCAACATCTTGTTCAAATTCTTTTCTTCTTTTGATCATTAATTTATCTGCGACCGGCAATCTGCTTGCTTGATCCATCGCTTCATTTAAACCATTCAGCATGCTTTCAATAAATGGATGTTGATTTTCTTTATAAAAGCTGTTAAATCGAAAATCAAAACCGCATAGCCCGATCGTATCTAAAGTGAGCTTTGTCATATCCTCTGCTACTTCAATTTCTTCATCACGGCCCGTTCTTTGCCATTTTTGTACAAGCTGTGTGGCAATATCGAGCATCATCTCATGATAGCCCTTCATGGCCTGCTGGCTAAACGCCGGCATCAAGATGTGATGAGCCTTTCTCCAATTCGGCTCTTCTGTCCAACTTGTAAATAACCCATCCCCTGAAAATGTTCTCACTTTATTGAGACTGCTTCCAATGAATTTATCAAAACGCCTCTCATCAAATACTTCTTTGGCAAGTTCATGGCTGGAAACAAAAATACTTGTTGCTTTTGAAAATTCAAACTGAAAGATCGGCCCTAATTCATCTGCCAGCCGCCAAAAAGTTTGAGAAAGCTCTCCTTTTTTGATATGAGGAATATTTTTTAAAGGTCCGTATGTTTTTGGTTTTGGAATGATTGATGTTTGTTGCATGTGCCCACTCCCTTTATTTCTTTATGATGCAACGCTAATGGCACGCCATAAGCATTGCTCAATATCTTCTAAAAATTCAATCGTTGGTTCAATTTCCTCTGCTAGAATCTGTTTATGAAGCTGAACGAACGCTCCAAATACAATGGATAAAATCGTTCTCCCTGAAAGATTTGGATGAATTCCATCCTTTTTGCCTTCTTCAAAAATATGAAATAGCTCATTTAATAGCTGCTGCATCTTCTCTTTACTTTTCTCATCTAAATAGTGTGAGCGTTTGTCAATTTCTAAGAAGTACAGACCACTTGGATTCTCTTTTGTAAAGAGCACTAAGCAATAAAAGACATGTTTGAAATAAGCCCTAATGCTTGCTTTAGGGTCTGGACTGTTTGTATTCACCTTGTCGATAAATGCAGTCAGGCTTCGCTGGTATAAAATGTTCACAAGAGCCTCTTTACTATCAAAATAACGATAAATGGTTCCTGCTCCAACATTGGCTCTTTTCGAAATCATCGGCATCGTTGTACCGTCAAAACCCCGTTCAATAAATAAGTCCAGAGAAGCCTTCATAATCTGCTCCTGTTTATCAGTAGTTGCTGCGGGCATTTCATCCTCTCCTTTCGTTTTATCAGGAATGAATATTCATTCCGCTTGGTGTATATTATATTAATATTTTAAATTCTTCTATTTATACTTAAACATACTTATTTTTCTCCGTCACTACATTTTTTGAAAATAATAATAATTGAGAAATGATACCTAGATAGATGACATCCAAACGACTTATAAATATTGGCAGTTCTGTGACGCGCGGGTGTCGACTGAACTATATGTTCATTCTTGGTCAATTGGAGAATGGATGTGATCGTCATATGTATCAATATATAAACTGCCATTACTTGAACGAACCGCATAAACAATGTCTTTTAAAGACAGCTGCCTTTTTTGAATTTCTTCATATATCCACTGCTCCGTTAATTGGTTTTCATGAAGGTTTTTCAAAATGAGCTTTCCGTCCATAATGACTTCAATGGGCATGTAACGCTCTGCCTGCATCCATAGGTTAAGATCTTTTCGCGTGACATAATCAAATGAAGGGTATTTTTTCACCGACATATGCCCATCTGTTTCAATCATTGCAAATTCAACTTCACTAATGTCAAACACATTCTTTTCTCTGAGCTGTTGATTTAAATAATCAAGTGTATACCTCATTCCTTTCATATTCTCTTCAAGGATTTTGCCATTTTGAATCACAAGCGTTGGTTTACCGGCCATAAAACCTCTCACCTTCCGGCTTCTTAAAGCAAGTAAAGAAATCACATAAATAATGATCACAAGTGTCACAAAAGAAATGGTTGTGTGATGAAGCGGAAGCGTAGTATTAAACGCCAAGTTCGCCGCAATTGAACCTAGACTGATCGCCGCAATGAAATCAAAAATATTCATTTGTGCAATGGTTTGCTTTCCAAGAAGACGGGCACCGCCGAATAAAATAGCAAAAGCAAATATGGTTCGAAGTATGACTTCAATATGATCTGGCATTTCAGCTTCCACCTTTCGATTTCATGAAAAAAAGCCTTTTCTCTAGAAAAGACTCTTTGTTAGACTATGCATTTATTCCGTCATTATTCAAATGGCCCGCTTCCGTTTGCTCAAATTGTGAACGCAGCTCAATGATTGAGCTGTTTCTCACGTTTACTGGATCTTGCTCGAGTAGCCATGTATAAAATCTTGCTTGCTCTGCTGTTTGCAAAGCCTGCATATATTTTTGGGTGGAGCGCTTATCTGCAACACGCTGTTTAATGGATCGCATTTGCTTCCAAAATTGATAATAAGGAAGCTTTAACTTGGTCATAAAGCCGCTATTATCCTCAATGACATAGCCTTCTTCTTTGATTGTGTCATCATGTGATACAGATTGATACCATTTATAGAAAGAGGTCCAATCATGAAACACTGCCACTTGCTGTTTGCACCGCATGCCAAGCTGTTCACTGAGCCTTTTCACTTCAGCAAATGGTTCTTTTTGATAGCTCAGCTGACGCTTCACGATATCAAGTAAAATGAGTTGATCATGATCATATGTGATAATATGCGGATCTTTCTCTGGCAAAATGACTTCAAATACAAGGGATACATGGTTGTCGCGTACGTATGATTTGATGTAGTCGACCTGCACATCGTCAAAGGTCGCATAAAATAGCTCTTCGACCCAAGCAGCATGCTGATTTTGCTTCACATGTGACGTATACGATTTGGACGTAAACACCAGCTCATCTTTTATGTCGTTAAACCCAACCGTGCCTAAGTATCCATTTGCTTTATCATAGACCGTCACAGGAAATTGAAGATGATTCACTAAATGCTGCATTCTTGTTTCAGGACGTTCATCAATATTAAAGAACTTATTATAACTTCTAGACACAATCTGCTTTGAAGTCATATTGATAAACAACCCTCTTGCTTTGACATTTATTTCATCCCATTGTCTTTCACTAAATGCTTTTTTCGTGAAATTAAAAGATGAAATATCGTGTGGCAGCTTTAATTCCTGTACATATTCATGCTGATCTAAATGGGCTAAAAAATCACCCAGCGTCAAATTGGGCTGAACAAAGACCGGTTGCTTGTTTTCAGAAGCTCTGTAGACAGGATTGTCAATTTCATGTGTCTCAATCCCGCCTGCTGTAATTTTTAACACACGCAACTGTCCACCAAATTCAACCTGACCTTCGAGGTTATAAGATCTTTCCGCCGCTTGGATAGGCAGTCTATATAAATTGCGATGACCGTGAATTTGAATGATATCTAATCCAGAAGTATTTTGCACAAATAAGTGGTCAATGTCATCTGAATATTCACCTACTCCGTGAATAAGCTGCTGCGTTGAGACATGCAGAAGCTCTTCTGGCAAATGGGCAAGCCCACCATGGGTGACAAGAAATGTCTGACCATGATACGTAAAATAGGTGAGCTGATGAAATGTTCTGACAAACTTCCTTAATTCTTTTAGGTCAAAACCTGCTTCCGCAATTTCAGGCGCAGTATGACGGTTAAACATATTACTTCTCACTTTTTCTTCATGTGCATATTTGTAAAGATGCTGATCATGATTTCCTTCAATGACGATCACATTGCGGCATTCTCTATGTGCCAGCATCCATTCTAAAACTTCCTTGTTTTCTATTCCTCTATCAAGCAAATCACCTGCAAAGATATAAAGCTCGTTTTCTTTCAAGTCTCCTTGCAAATAAGTATTTAGAGCTGTGTAACAGCCGTGAATATCACCGAAGACGTGAATGGCCTCATACTGATCAAAAGACCTGGGCTGATACGTCATAATGACTGGATATTCCTCAGGCGTCAAAACGGTTACCCATGAAGGCACCTTCTCTGTCTTTAACCGTTCATTCATTTGATATAACACAGATTCCTTCACTACTTTGTGCGGCTCTCGACCGCGATTTTGCAGCAGGGCTGTTTCAAGAGGCACTTGCGTAAAATCGACGACATACACTCTATAGCGGTATGAAGTAGCTAATGATTTATACTGCGAAATGGACTTACTTGTGACATGTGTTGCATCAATGACAGTAAAGTCTCCTCGTTCCATTCGGGCTGTGAGGAGTTCAAATAATAAAGACCAGACTTTATGATCATGTTTGCTTGAAATTTCTGGTTTCCCATTGACTGATAACTGCGGAGGCTGGGTTAACAGACGGATCTGATCCGCTGATAATGTATATGGTTCTAAGCCTTGTTCTTTGATCCAAGTTGATTTACCTGCACCTGGGAGACCTCGTAAAAGGACTAAAGTTCTCATAATGGTTCTCCTTTAATGAGTGATATTTTACCTATTATAGATAAATTATGGATAAATCTCAATCTTTTATTGAATATGGTAATATATAGATATCGAAAGGGAGGGGTTACATATGTCTAATGAAGAGAGGGCTGCATTCAATATTGGGGATATTGTATTTCAAGTATTTTCTCTTCTATTCATCGCATTGATCGTGACCATCGTTGTCATCGCGATTCGAATGATAAGAAGAAAACAAGTGGAATTGAAGAAAGTCGAGGCTAGATTAAACAAAGTAATTGAAAAAAATCATTTAAAAGAGTAAAAAAATCCGGGAGTTAACCGGATTTTTTTGTTTTCATCACGATCCCTTGTCGCTGCTGCATCAAAAAGAAAAAGACACCTAAAAGGACAAGAAGACCACCGAACATTTGTAGCAGCGTGACTTTCTCTCCAAGCAGTAAAACAGCGAGTATCGTTGCCCCAACAGGTTCGCCTAGAATACTCATTGAAATAGTTGTCGCATTCACATAGGTTAACAGCCAGTTATTAATCACATGGGACATGGTAGGGATAATGGCGAGCAGTAAGAAAATCCCCCATTCTTTACCCGAATAGCCTACAAAAGGCGTTTGCTGTATAAGGTTAAATAAAATTAAAAAAAGGCCG
This sequence comes from Bacillus sp. 22483, assembly GCF_052044605.1. Classification (NCBI taxonomy): domain Bacteria; kingdom Bacillati; phylum Bacillota; class Bacilli; order Caryophanales; family Bacillaceae; genus Bacillus; species Bacillus sp. 22483. The sequence goes on from NZ_JBQENU010000013.1 coordinate 73,297, forward strand.
GCAAAACCAAATACACAAAAACTATAAATCCAATGAGATATCTTTCTCACAGCTTGTTGACCGATTAATAAATAACAAACAACAGCGATTACACTGAAAAAGGATAAAATGTCTCCTATAATGGCGTCTTGGTTATGTCCGATATCCCCCCATCCAATCATGAGCGCACCAACAATCGCCGCACACATTGTGAAAATGGCTGACTTCGTTGTTCGTTCACGAAAAATGAGAAATCCGCCTAATAATGACACCATCGGCTGAAGTGCAATGATGATTGTAGAGCTCGCCACTGTGGTGAGCTTCAATGAGCCGAACCACAAAACAAAATGGAGCCCTAAAAAGAAACCTGACATACATAAGAAAAACCAGTCTCTCCGCTTTAACGAGACAAGCTCTTTTTGACGCGGCAGAATAAAGGGAAGCATCAAAACCGCCGCAAATATCATTCGATACATACTTAAAATAGCAGCAGGCGCACTTGACCACTTCACAATAATGGCCGAAAACGAAATCGCAATGATGGAGATCACAAGCGGCACCGCAATCGACTTCTTTGGAGCATTTGTCTTCATTTCCATTAGCAGCTTCCTTTACATCAGCAGTAGATGAGCTTCTCATCTTATATGACGTCATCTTACTATGACTATTCGCCTAGAGGCAAGATGAATTTTAAGAATGTTTACATAAAAAAGGCTTTCTTCACGAAAGCCTCATTCATCATCTATTAATACATAAACAGCCCGCACCGGCCCATGAACACCAACCACTAAATTCATTTCAATATCGGCAGAATTACTTGGACCTGATATAAAATGAATGGCGCCTTTCGTCTGCTCTCCTTCTTCTACTAAGCGATGAAGAGCTGAAACAGCATGAATCATCCGCGGGACAATTGTGCTTTTTTCAATACATACGATATACATCATCGGTAAAAAATGAAGTGCTCTCCCTTGACCTTGATGGGAGGAAAGAACAACCGTTCCGGATTCTGCAAGTGTGTAATCACTGAATACCACTGCATATTTCGCTTGTTCTGCCTGCCTTATATTTTCTTCTCTTGATGTATCTGCATTCCAGCTAGTGACTGAGATTCCTTCTTTCTGCAAAGCTTGAAACATAGGATGACATTCATATTGTGCAAAACGTCTATCGCTCGAAGTCATCACAGGACCTTCTCCATACTCTTTCATCAATAATCGTAACGTTGAGGGTGCTTCTTTTGGCGTTGTTTCTACCACTCTCGTATGAATTTGCTGACATTGCACCTTCAATTGCTCTATCAATTCTTCTTTCGACAGACCTTCATTTGTTTCCCAATTGACTCGATTCTTCCAAGCCGGACGCCGAATAGATGCAGGCTTGGAGGAGCTTTTGCCTAATTGTTGCTGGATATGTGCTAAAAATGGATCTCGATGAGAAATGGTTCCTTTCATTGCCGCTCCTCCTTTTGTTTCTTTTTAAACCAATCCCGAAACCTTTCTTTGCTTGGCGCTGGGAGGTCACGAATTTCTGTCCAATTCTTTAAAGGACCCGCACCTTTTGAAATCTGTCCGTTTGAAGCCATATGTTTCAAGAGCACAGGGGCTGCTTTTGTTCCAAATCGATACATTCTAGGAGTGGATGCGCCCATTCCGAACATTTTCATTGCCATCATTTCCGCTTTAGGCGCTCTCCCCTTTTTTTCAACGATGGCTTGTCGATGTTTGATTAATAATTCGTGAAGTGGAATTTTCACTGGACAAGCATCTGTACAGGCTGCGCATAAACTTGAGGCGAAAGGAAGCTCTTGGTAGTCGTCATATCCTCCAAGTAGCGGCGAAAGAACAGCGCCAATCGGACCCGGGTAAATTGATCCGTACGAATGACCGCCAACATGCCGGTAAACGGGGCACACATTAATACAGGCTGCACACCGAATACATTGCAAAACTGGCTGAAATTCCGTCCCTAATATATTTGACCGTCCGTTATCCACAATGACCAAATGAAACTCTTCTGGTCCATCGACCTCTCCTTCTCCTTTTGGTCCCACGACAGAGATATAGCTTGTTAACTTTTGACCGACTGCGCTTCTGCACAATAGACCGACAAGGACATCGAGCTCCTCCATCGTTGGTACAAGCCGCTCCATTCCCATGACTGCGATATGTGTCTTTGGAATGGACGTGACAAGATCCGCATTCCCTTCATTCGTCACAAGACAAATCGATCCTGTGTCAGCCACAGCAAAGTTACAGCCCGTCACACCAATATCTGCTTCAAGAAATTTTTCTCGTAACAAAGCTCTTACAAATTTGGTCATTTCTTCAGGAGTCTCTGACATATCATATCCAAGCTTTTCGTGAAAAACTTCCCGTATTTGTTCTTTCGTCATATGAAGGGCTGGTGCCACGATATGTGAAGGTGGTTCATGGTCATCAACTTGAAGAATATATTCTCCAAGATCGCTTTCAACTACCTCGCAGCCAATCTCTTCTAGCGCTTCATTCATTTCAATTTCTTCTGTGACCATTGATTTTGATTTCACGATTTTTTTTGCTGCTTTTTTTTGTGCTACATCTTGAATGTACGCCGATGCCTCTTCCTTTGTTTTTGCAAAAAACACATGACCTCCACGTCTACTCACGTTCTCACTTAATTGATATAAGTAGTCATCAAGATGGGCAAGTGTATGCTGCCTGATGTCCTCTCCAAGTTCACGCCACTTTTCCCAGTTTCCAAGCTCTTCACTTGCGGTCATCCGCCTTTTATACAGACGCTCCTGTGCTGAGGAAACAGCTCCTCTCATCACAGCGTCTTCTAATCCTTCGCCGATCCGCTCTTTAAAAGCCTTCTCTCCAATTTTCATACTCATGTGCCGTTCCCCCTCTTAGCTTCAGCGGCTATTCAACACTTCTGCGATATGCATCACTTTAACTGGCTTATGAAGACGATTCAGCCTTCCTCCGATATTGAGCAGACATCCACAGTCAGCACCGATGATATATTCAGCGCCTGCCTCCTCTATGCTTTGTACTTTTTCATCAACCATCTGCTCAGAAATGGGTGTCATTTTGATTGAAAAAGTTCCTCCAAATCCGCAGCAATTTTCAGCGCGAGGCAATGGTTCCATCACCAAATCTTTGACATTTGACAACAGTGTGAAAGGCGCTTCTTTAATTCTAAGCAGTCTCGTCATATGGCAGGAGGTATGATAGGTGGCTTTTCCTTTCAAACTCGCTCCTACATCTGTTACATGTAATATATCAACAATAAATTCCGTTAATTCATATGTTTTCGCAGCAAGTGCCTGAGCACGGGCGAACCACGCTCGGTCTTCTTTAAAAAGGTGCGGATATTCTAAAAACATGGCCTTACAAGAACCTGATGGTGTGACGACATATTCAGCTGATTCAAAGGCTTTCATCATATTTTTGGCCGCTTTGATTGTTTCTTTTGTATAGCCGCTGTTAAAGGCGGGCTGCCCGCAGCACACTTGTGCCTCAGGGAATTCTACTTCAACACCGAGCCGCTCTAATACCTCAACAGTCGCCTTTCCTACATGTGGCTGCATCGTGTCAATTAAACAGGTGACAAATAAACTGACTCTCATCGGCGAACTTCCTTTCTTTTGCTGCACCTTGATTTATGTCTGGTCATCTGATGACTAAATAATGGACCTTCATTTCATTTTAATCCCAAATTTCTGAAATTTCAACGAACGGATTTGTTTAAAGTTTGGATATTGTGCTTGTGAAGGTACATGAAAAAAACGCCCTTTTTACAGGGCGTTTGAGAACATTCATGTTTTTATTTCTTCATACTACCGAAGGAAGTGTCGTCTTTCACACAAACCGCCTTCACTTCATGATTTTCTTTATGTGATGAATTCGTTTTTCAAAAGAAGGATGACTTTCACGCCATTCAGATTTTCTTCCGTCATCTCCATCTTCTTCAATCAAATGACTTAATTTTATCAAAGTATTGAGATATAGAGTTTGATTCTCAAGATGGTGAACAGCAAAGCGATCCGCCTGAATCTCAAATAACCGACTCATTTTCTTTGGCAACCACTCCGTCATAAATATTATGATTAATACCCCTACTGGGAACAACAAAATATATTGCCACCAACCATTGGCAAGCATCACCTGTCTGGCATAATACATACTGATTCCCATAAGTAAAGTGACAATCACAGTGAGGTAAATGGTGAAATGCGCATGTTTTAATTTTACATGTCCCATTTCATGGAATAAGATCGCACGAATTTCCTCTGTATCAAACTTATCTAATAACCCTTCCGTCACATATAGATTGACTTTTCTTCTAAATGGAAGTTGAAATGAATATATCCATGCATTCACATCATGTTGTGAGTCTTTTTTTACCCATATTTTTACCTTTTGGTTCGTTTGATGCTCAATATCTTTGCAAATATTTATGAATTCGTCCGTCCGTAAGACTTCATACTTATTTATCATTTTTTGAATGAATGAGTGACCCATGATAAATAAGATTACTAGGGCGAAATACCAAGCACAAAATAGAAAAAGATGATTCATAACCTTCGCTTGAAACGACAAAGGCATGACTAAATAAGAGCCGAAATATATCAAGGATAATGTGATAGCACCAAATAAAACGGCTTGCTCCCTAACGTTTAGAAAGAATGAATTTCCTAAAGTGTCTTCATTTTCTCCTAATACATCAGAAGAATTTTTTGTCACATACTCAAATGAATAAGCTGTCAATAAGACTGACAGGAAACTAGGCACAAGTATAGAGAGAATCATACTCAACACATAAGATCCTGTAACTGATAGCACGTATCCCATTAAAAAATAATAATTTAATCCCAAGGGAAGAAAAATGGCTAGAACAAAGGGAATGAATAATGTGAATAGGTTTTTCATCGATTCATGAAGGTTAAAAAGGAAAAATAACAAAGCGGGCAAAAGAATTCCCATTAGAGTCATGAATGTAACAAATGTGATGCTATACTTAAAGTTTGTGTTGATCTTAGTTGTTTCTGTTAGATTTGTTAGATTGTATGTAGAAAAGAAGGGATTTTGCGTTACCTGTTCCATCATGATCGTCTCATCATGGATAGGTACAAAACCTTTTCTTAGAAAAACCAATGCCTTATCATTCATTATTTTGTCTGTTTCAATCATACTGATTCCATTCGTAGATGGGATCTGTGTGAGATTTATGTTCTTTCCACTTAATTGAAGGGATGCTTCTGAAGGGCCATTGAAAGAACCGTCTTGATAGGTTAATAAAACGTCACCCTGATATAGCGAATGAGCGACGAATACTTTTGGGTTGCTTTCTTCGTTCGAATCAAGTAAAACAAATGGTGAAACAACGGCTGAACGAAAGCCGAGTTCAATCATAATGACGATGATTGTGATCATACTGGCAGTCAAATAAGAGAGGAAGGCTTTGCGTAACATGTCATCACATCCTGCTGTTTAATAGGACTAAAACAAAATGAATATCTTGAATAATGTATTTCATAATAAAGTAAGCGTCATTCATTTGCTGGAATCATCTCATAAAATTCTAACATCTACATACAAGAATATGTACGACAAAATGGACATTACACCTATTTTTTCAAAATAACGGATCAACAAGGATAGAAAAAACGCCCTTTTACAGGGCGTTTTTAATTGTTTAGTTTGATATCATTTCTCGTATTCTATCTTCAATAGGTGTTAAAGAACGGCCTAATAATTTTTCGAAATCATTGCTTTCGACTGTTAACGCACCATCACGAATTCCGCTTTGCATCGCTTTGAAAAATGGAACGACTTCTTTTGGCACACCATTTGACGCTAAAAATTCTCCAAATGCGTCTATATCCATGTGCTCTACTTTGATTTCTTTCCCGCTCACGTTGCTGACCATTTGTGCAAGTTCAGTGTGTGTGCGAAGCGGACCTGACAATTCATAGATTTCCTGATCATGTGCCGGCATTGTTAACGCATTTGCTGCTGCTTCTGCATAGTCATCTCTTGTTGCCCAGCCGACTTTACCTTCACCAATTGGGCTGATAAACGGCGCTCCGTTCACTGATGCCAGAATCGTATCTTTTTCATTTTCCACATACCAATTGTTTCTTAGAAAAACATGAGGTATGCCAGAGGCCAAAATTGCTTCTTCTGTTTTTGCATGGTCATGTGCTAGGTTAAGCTGACTTTCTCTTGCATTGACAACACTTGTATAAGCAATAAATGACACATTCGCTGCTTTCGCTGCTTGGATGGCATTGATATGCTGCTTCACGCGGTCTCCATCCCCAGACGAAATGATCAAAAGGCGATCAATCCCTTGAAACGCTGATTGAAGTGTATCCGGCTGTGTGAAGTCTCCCTTGCGCACATCCACCCCAGCTTCCTTTAGATGAACTGCTTTTTGCGGATCTCGAACACTGACCGCAATTTGTTCAGCTGGCACTTTCGCGAGCAAATGTTTGACGACGAGCGATCCAAGTTGTCCTGTTGCACCTGTCACTAATAATGTCATTGATTTGACCTCCTCATTTTTCGTTCAACGGTGATGTTTCATGTATGAAGCAGCTAGTTTCTTGCATCAGATCATTCGTTATAATCGAAATGGTTACAACGAAGGGGTAAAAAAAGCTCTATGTATGAGCTTTTTCTACTCCGCCTCGATTAATAATTGCTTAATTGTCACTTGTTTAAGGTGATGCTCAAGTGCGGACTGTGCTTCTTTAAGTTCTTGCCGCAGTCTCGTATCCATGGCTTGACCAATTGGACATGCAATGACTGGTTGATGAAAGTTAAATAACTCTTCATCTGCGCTTACATCCACAGCCCGGTACACATCTAGTAGAGTAATGTCCTCTGCCGGCCTTTTTAAGGAAGCACCGCCAACTCCTCGGCGAATCTCAATGAGATCCGCCTTTTTGAGCATAGCCATCATTTTTCTGATAATGACTGGATTTGAATTAACACTTTCTGCAATAAAATCCCCTGTGCACTCTTTTGAAACACCCGCAATAAAAGACAAGATATGAACAGCAATGGTATACCTGCTGCTAATTTGTTTCACATTCCTTCACCACCGTTGTAATCAATATAGTTACAATAAGCGGTTTTGTCAATCAATAAACGGATGTTTCTTTCTTTCCCAATCTTCAAATGTCATCATCTCATGATGTTCTCCTGCATCAATTTCAAGCGGTGCTATGCATTCAAGCAAATTGCCATCTGGGTCAAGAAAGTAAATGGCAGCATGAAATTGTGGTGGATTATCAAGAACTAAAGGCTGCTGCTCTTCCGAAAAACCAAACATCGGATGAATGCCGATCCCTTTTTCTATCAGCCATTCTTTGATCTGGTCAATGCTGGATGTTTCTATTTGGAAGGCGACATGTCGCGTCGCTGGATGATATGGAACAGTGGACATATCAACCTTCCAAAGACCAAGCCAGCTCTTTCCTTTCTCAATCCATAAAAAGGCCACTCGTTCATTTTCATGAGCAAGCGTTAATTCCAATTTTTCAAAAAAAGAAATGGATGCCTTCAAATCACTCACAGGTAAATGTGCTTCATACAAGCCTTTCATCATCATTTCAATCACTCCTTTACTATCTTCTATTGTGCAGGAATTGAAAACATTCTTCCTCAGCAAAACGATGTATTTCAACCAAGCCATTGGATTGAGATGGTTAAATGTTTGATCCATTGCATATGGGGGAAGGTGTTCAAATAAAAGAAAGGAGCGTTCAATATGCCTTGGACAATGGAAGATTATCCAGCTTCATTCCAATCACTAGACAAAGTCATTCGAAAAAAAGCACTTGAGATTGCCAACAAAATGGTGCAGGAAGGCTATGAAGAAGGTAGAGCGATTCCAATTGCGATCAATCAAGCGAAAGAGTGGAAAAAGAATGCGACGGAAAAAGAAATGGAGGACTTTCACTCTCATGGTTCTGTGACTCCTTCTAAGAAAAGCAGCTCTGCACGACCTGAGCTCATGGATCATGCGCAGCATGTCGTGAAACATGATGAAGGCTGGGCGGTTCAAACTGAAAAAGCGAAGCGTGCAAGTGAGGTAAAAGAAACGAAACAGGAAGCCATCGACCGCGCGAAAGAGATTTCATCTAAAAAAGGAACAGCAGTTGTCATCCACCGAACAGACGGGACGATTCAGGATGTAGTGAAGCCAAAATAAGACCGCCCTTTGGCGAGCGGTCTTTTCTTTATGCATTCTTTTCTTTTTTAGCGGGTGCTTTTCTTTTCTTAGGTGCTGCTTTTTTCGTTTTTTCTGGTTTTGATCGATCGATAGAAGCCTGCAAAGCGGCCATTAAATCGGTGACATTGGATGAAGCCTCTTTTTTACCTGTCGTTGCTGGTTGAACGGTATGTTCTCCAGAGATTTTGTCTCCAATGACATTCATCAGCTGCTCTCTGTATTCATCGCGATAAGCGGCTGGATCGAATGTGGTGGTCAGCTGCTCAATTAAAAGGAGTGCTGTGTCTAACTCTTTCTTCACGATGTTTTCCTCTTGCGGGATATTCGGGACGTCTGATACTTGTCTAATTTCGTCAGGGAAATGAATGGTTTCCATTAGTAAAATATGTTCGTAGCACCTAACAATCGCTAATTGCTCCTTTGAGCGAATCATGATCTTGGCTACACCGATTTTCCCTGATTCTTGCAACGCTTTTCTTAATAAAGAATAAGCCTTTGCTCCGCCGGTATCTGGAGATAGAAAATAACTTCTTTCATAATAGATGGGGTCGATTTCTTCTATCTTCACAAAATCAATAATTTCGACGGCTTTTTCTTCATTTTCTTTTCTCAGCCTTTCGAGTTCTTCCTCATCCAATTCAATGAATTTATTTTTGGCATACTCGTACGATTTTACAATTTGCTCTGGCGCTACCTCCTCGCCGCAGTTAGCACAAACCTTTTTGTAGTTAATCGGCGTATGGCATTCCTTATGAAGCTGTCTTAATTTAATATCTTTGTTTTCTGTAGCGGTAAACAGCTTGACTGGAATATTCACCAGTCCGAAGCTAATGCCGCCCTTCCATACTGTATGCATCGTAACGCCTCCGTTCTTTTCTCCTTACTATGTAATGTTTTCATCAGAGTTATGTATGTTTATGAAAATTTCATCCCACCATAAGAACACATGATGTAAGGAAGTGAAAAACACAATGAAACCGATGCGTTTAACGTCTGCACATGATATTCCTGTTGGAGCAGACTGGCTGTATGAATTAAAATATGACGGCTTTAGGGCCATTCTTATTTGGGAAATAGACACCATCCATTTAGAGAGCAGAGCGGGAAAACGATTAAACAAACAATTTCCTGAAGTCATTGATCAGTGCCAGCAACTAACAAAGCAGCTTGCACCTTTTTTACCGCTGACCCTAGATGGAGAATTGGTCTTTTTACTGAGTGAACAAGAAAGCGACTTTACAAAGGTTCAGCAAAGAGGCCGCCTGAAAAACACAGAAACCATTCAACGCCAGGCTAAGCGGTTTCCATGTCATTTGATTGCATTTGATCTATTGAGATGCAAAGGGAAATCCCTCGTTGATTTACCGCTGATTGAAAGAAAAGCTGAGCTGCATGAGGTGTTCCAAGCAGCAAATCTTCCTCCCTCCGTTCAGCTGAATCACCCCTCTCTTCTTCAAATCATCCAAACCGATAGCAGCCCTGATGACATGAAAAAAATCATGCTGACATATTTAGCGGAAGGATTAGTTGCTAAAAAGAAGATGAGTAAATGGCAGGAACATACCCGATCGAAAGAATGGCTCAAAATCAAAAATTGGCGGTATGTATCTGTCATCGTGACTCGTTTTGATAAAGACAATGGCTATTTTCAAGGATGTCTTTATCAAGAAACGAATCTCATAGAGGTTGTCCAATTTAAGCATGGTTTTTCTAAAGAAGAAGAACAAACCCTGCGTACCTTATTTCTAACCAAAGGTCAAATGACTGAAGCATCACATTATGAAATCCCACCATCCATTGTCGCAAAGATTGCCTGTATCTCTTTTGATGGATCAGCCTTACGAGAGCCCCGGTTTTCTTCGTTTTTATTCGATGCAGATCCAGCAACGTGTACCTTTCAACACATGCTCAAACAACTTTATCCACTCCCAGCTATGATTGATATCACCCACCCAGAGAAACCGGTTGTACCTGCCCTTCATATCACAAAGGCAGATTACTTACTTTATTTGAGGCAAGCCGCTTCCTGTTTATTACCTTTTTTACGTGAAAGACGTCTTACGTTAATACGCTTTCCTCATGGCACTGGTGGAGAATCTTTTTATCAAAAGGCAACGCCCGATTATGCGCCTGATTTTGTTGAGACAGATCAAGCGCACGATATGTCTTACACAATCTGTAATGATCCTAATACGTTGCTTTGGCTTGGTAACCAGCTGGCGATGGAATTTCATATTCCTTTTGAAACGAGAGATACAGATCGGCCTGTAGAAATTGTATTTGATTTAGATCCGCCTTCTGTTAAAGAGTTTCACCTAGCAATAGAAGCAGCCAAACGAATCAAGGCCATTTTAGATGGACTCTTTCTCACCGCATTTATTAAAACAAGTGGTGGGAAAGGGCTACAAGTTTATATCCCATTGAAGAAAAATGCCTTCACATATGAACAAACTAGACAATTCACTGCGTTCATCTGCCAATTTTTATGCGAACAAGCACCCGAGCTGTTTACGCTAGAGCGTCTAAAGAAAAACCGCGGCAACCGTTTATATTTAGACTACCTTCAACATGATGCTGGAAAAACAATCATCGCCCCGTATTCCCCGAGAGGAAACGAGCTCGGACTTGTTGCAACACCGATTGAATGGGAAGAATTAAATAGCGAAGAATGTCACCCTTCTTTATTTACGATGCCGGCTGTTATAAAACGTCTAAAGGAAAAAGGCGATCCATTCCGGAAAATGAGGCACCATGTGAATGATGATTCTTTTCGACAAGTTTTATATCAGCTGCAGGACATATTACCAGCTCATAAAATGGACACACGCGGTCATTAAGCGTTACACTTATTCATTAGAGAGGAAGAAAGGGATGACCATTTTGACCGCACACTCAATACGAAACATTGCACTGATGTTCTTATGTCTTACCGCAGGAATAGTGGATGTTATTGGCTATTTAAGCCTGGGGCATGTGTTTACAGCAAATATGACGGGAAATATTGTACTGCTTGGCATTGCAGCAGGCAGTTCATTGCAGTTAACCGCTCTTCATTCCATCACGGCACTTAGCGGATTTGTTCTAGGTGTTTTACTAGCTGTTGTCATAGGTGGAAAACAAGAAAAAACATTTTGGCCAAAAGCCGTTACACGCATCTTTATCATAGAAGTCATCATCTTGCTTCTATTTGCTCTTATGACCATTTTTCCTTATACGCAAGGTGCTTATTTTATGCTGATTATCCTTTTAAGTATGGCGATGGGCATGCAAACGGCGGCCGCACGCAAATTAAATGTCGCTGGCATTTCTACAACAGTTTTAACGAGTACACTTGCTAACTTATTTGAAGATTTGGCGCAACGCTTATCAAATCGGGAAAAAAGAAAAGCCCCTATTCAGCATGTGAGCTTGCTGCGAATCGGTTCTATTGTCTTTTACTGCCTAGGTGCTGCTTTAGCTGCGTATACAGATGCTTACGATCCGTTTATCATCATTTGGCTGCCTATTTGCATCCTAGGGGTTATTGTGATCACAGCTACATTTAAGCACTTTCACCAATTGAAATAGCCAATCTTAGATGGCTATTTCAATCACTGTGATGAAACATTAATAACTTCTTACATAAAAACCAGGAGGACGCCCCATAATGAATGTGGAGCCATATGGAGAATATCCAGAAAACGTCCCGAACCCTCCATATCCAGGGTAACCTCCTAAGCCCGAGAACACGCCAGGGCTCACATAATACCCGCCAAAGCCAATATGAGGTCCCACTGCTCCGCCGCTAAAACCGCCGCCATGAAAGCCTCCATACACCCGTGGATCCATACAATCACCTGCCTTCAACTTACACTTCATCTCATCATATGCGTGACAAATGGAGCGGTGTTCCCTCTTTTGTAACAATTTCTATGTACTATAGACCAATTTGATGAAATTTGAATGAAAAGTCCTGCAAAAAATTAAATTAAGCAAAGAAAGGTGACCTTTTTAACTTGTTGCTCTGCCCTATGTTTATTTAGAATAATGGAGCAGGTAACAAATTTGCACACCCCCTTTGTTGCGAATTCTTCTTATTAAACGTTCTTGCAGCGTTTAATAAGAAGAGCCTATTTTCACCCATATAAAAAACCCTTGCTGATGATCATCAACAAGGGCGAGATATGATTGGGTGATTAACCACCAATGATTTTTTCTGCTACTTCGAAAGAACCCGCTACATTTTCAGTTAAAACAGCCGCAGCGACCGCTAAACCCACAACGAATAATACTTTTAATCCTGTTTTCATCTTATATCAACCCCATTCTTTTCATATGTAAATCCGCTTCTAAACTTTTATTCAAGTAAAAAACAGACTGCTCATAAAGTGCTTGCTTTTCACAATACTTTGCAGCAAAGTGAGAAAGCTCTTTCACTTCATGATATTCATTCTTTTCTTCTAACTTTCTTAATTTCTCATTAATTTGCTGAAATCTTTGTGGCACATTCGTTAAGTAAAGATCATGTACGATGCCTATTTTGAGCTGAAACACTTCATGAGAAGCATCTTTTATTCGTGCATATGCAGCCTCTATATACTGGCTTGCGCGCTGCTTTTCACCAATCACACAGAGTTCCCGGCTGATCAGATACGTAGAATGGAAAAAGAAATCTGAATCATAATACTCTTGATGAGACAATGCTTTTTCAAGATGGCTGATGGATTCTTTCGGTTTATTCCAAAATGAATATAAAATGGCCACATTATGATGGTGCTGAGCCAGCATAAAATCATCCTGTTCGCTCGTCAACACCTCTTCCGCCAAACGATAATTCTCAAGCGCTTCTTCGTACCTGCCAATCTCTGTAAGGTTGGCTGCAATAAGAGAATATGAAAGTGCAGTTCTTCTTTCATATTGCTTGTGACGTTTATAGACGTGTAGAGCCCTGCGAATATAACTTAATGAAAGCATAATATGACTCAGGCGATAGTAAAGCCACGCGACCTTAAAATCGAAATCAGCGCGTTCAATTTCACTCGGAATTTTATCTAAGAGCTTTTCCGCACTTTGATACATCTGTAATGCAACCTCATAATTCCCCTGATGCTGTTCATACACACCCTCATAAAAATCAAAATAATAAGCAAGGCGATTAGACAAATCATCATCTTTTTTCCCATAATGGCCTTCTATACTTTTCGTTGAAACATTGCCTTTTTGCCCTCTTAAATTGTACATCAGAATATGATGCCTTTTCTCTAGAAGAGAATAATACATGAGGATGTCAGCATCATCAATTTCCTCTACTGCCTGTTTCGCTTTAGCAAATAGCCGTTCTGCCTCATCTGCATGATCTTTTTTGATTTCCATGTTCCAGTCATTTAATAGTGATGCCAATTCCGCCACAGGAACTTTGCTCATTCTACACCCCCAATCACCTTCAGCTACACCACATGATTTCACTAAATATGGAACTTCTATTAGCAATTGCTAATTAGTCCATTTGACATCATTTTAATATGAATCACTTGAATCTTCAATAACCGATTCCTTCGTTATTGCGTTTCTTTCTCCTAGTCAATGATGCATACACTAAAAATTCCGTCTTTTTTCTATTAAAGGACACGGTTGAATTGAAAAAAAAGCCCTTATTGGGCTTTTTGGATTTATTCCAATCTGATAATGGTTAATGCCGCTCCAACAGATCCCCCGCCAAGTAATACTACGGTTGCGACTAAACCGAATATTTGAAGAGAAATTTGATTCCCTGCTGCAAGTGTTGTAATGAGAGATACGTTGTAGGTAGATGTAGATAAAGCGGGTGATAAAATAGACCCTGCTATGGGTGTTCCGTTGTTAATTACCCTTGCTCCTGCAAGCAGTGAAGCGTTTGTGTTTATTTGATACGTGATGAAATACCTCCCTGAAACAGGTACAGTAAACACCGTATTCCCACCACTTACAGTAAATCCATCTAAACTTTGGTTATTAGGCAGCGTCACTGCCGTTCCGCCTAAAACAACCAGCACCGTACTTCCCGACGTATTGGATGCGTACATCGAGTTAGTTGTTAAACTAGTACCGGTTGGACCTGTGTCACCTGTGGCTCCGGTTGAACCAGTTACTCCCGTTGGACCTGTGGCACCAGTTGTGCCCGTTGCACCGGTTGAACCCGTGGCTCCAGTCGGGCCGGTTATTCCTGTTGAACCCGTGGCTCCCGTTGGACCCGTGACTCCGGTTGAACCCGTGGCTCCCGTTGGGCCAGTTACTCCCGTTGGACCCGTGGCTCCCGTTGGGCCAGTTACTCCGGTTGAACCCGTTGCACCGGTTGAACCCGTGGCTCCAGTCGGGCCGGTTATTCCTGTTGAACCCGTGGCTCCCGTTGGACCAGTTATTCCTGTTGAACCTGTGGCCCCGGTTGGACCGGTTACTCCGGTTGAACCCGTAGCTCCGGTTGGACCAGTTATTCCGGTTGAA
>NZ_JBQENU010000014.1:0-85124 GCF_052044605.1 Bacillus sp. 22483
CTATGATGTATCATAGGATTTTTTATAAAAACTCGAATTAACAGGTACGTTTTGTCTTGTTTAGTTTTCAAAGATCATCTTCGTTATCGCTCAGAGGCGACTTTCTTAATATAACATTTGAGCACCGGGTGCGTCAAGTGTTTTTCTGAATTTCTTTTTGTCAGCTTTTCTTTAAAAGCAACTCAGTTGCTCATTAGCGACGTTTAATAATATACCATCATAATATTCATACGTCAATATCTTTTTTAACAAAATATCCTCGATGATAGATTTTTTGCCCCTTCGTCTCAATTGGCTCTACTAGCACAATTCCTTTTTCCACAAAGAAATCAATCATCACACTAAGATCAGGTGTGAAATGTTTGAGATCAGGATGTGCAAGAAGCTCACCAAACAGCCAAATATCCTGCTGTTCCATGACATGACGCAAATGAGCCGCACCAATTTCTGCTTTTGAATGAATCAAGAAATCATTCGCTAGGAATAAAAGTTCTAACCGCTTATGAAGACTTTCGTGGCTTTCAATCAACTCTGAATAAAGTTTATATACTTCCGGTTCCATATGTCGTACTTGGTTCCAAACGGTCACTTCTGGGTGGAAGCCTTTATCAATCACTTCAATACGCGCCAGATGATGCAGGGCATGCACAATGGAATTATATGCATCGAGGAATTGATTTGATTCAAAAAATGCTTTTCCTTCTATATATCTTCGAATGAGCTTGCCATATTCTAAACCAATTTTGAGCTTGCGGTTAGAAAACGGGAATGTACTCAGTTCATCAATCAAGTTGAAAATATATTCATTTCGATCAAACAGGACTTTTCCGTTTAAAATCCAATCAATAATCCGTCTGTTGGTACCTAAGGTAATCCATTCCTTCAACTGATCATCTGTGACAACATTTAAAGAAGCTGTTTGGTGACCGGATTCATAGTGCTTAATAAATAACGGTTCTTCCGCATCCTTTACGATGACTAGAAGCGCTGCATCAAAGTTATCCGTCTCAGAAGATACTTTATGTCTTCTTTCTACTATAATCACAGCTAATGTATCTGGATGACTTGCTCTCTCTTGATAAATAGGACGGAGAAGATTTTCCATAGTGATTCCTCCAATACTCGGGTGTAAGGTTCTTCTCTAATGCTATGTATTTCTCCTCATAGAATCAAAATTCCTTCAATACATGAAAAAAGATCGTTGAATCATTATAAGCAATTTATTCACAAAACTCTATAACTAATTCAAACAGAAAGGTAAAATGTGCTATATTGGAGATAAGGGGGACTAGGGATGGCGAAATACTCCAGTAAGATTAATAAAATCAGAACATTTGCACTTAGTTTGGTTTTTGTTGGTTTTTTGATCATGTATATCGGTGTGTTCTTCAAGGAATCGGTCTGGCTGTCGACCTTCTTTATGCTACTCGGCGTGTTATCGATTGGATTGAGTACAGCCGTTTACTTTTGGATCGGTATGCTTTCTACGAAGGCAGTCCGGGTCGTATGTCCAGGCTGTGAGAAGGAAACAAAAGTGCTTGGGCGGGTGGACATGTGCATGCATTGCAGAGAGCCACTTACACTCGATCCAGCATTAGAAGGCAAAGAGTTTGATGAATCCTACAATCGAAAAAAGTCATAAAAATAAGCTGACCATTCAACTGGTCAGCTTTTTCATTAATGATTTTCTTTTTTTGCACATTCTTGACAAGTGCCATAGATCTCCAAGCGATGATGACTTACTGTAAAGCCTGTCACATGGGATGCAAGCTGTTCTACTTCATCAAGGCCAGGATAGTGAAAGTCAACGATCTTTCCGCAGTTTTCACAAATCGCATGGTAATGGTCAGATGTCGCAAAATCAAATCGGCTTGAGGAATCCCCATACGTTAATTCTTTTACTAATCCAGATTCCCGGAAGACTCGTAAATTGTTGTAAACCGTTGCTACACTCATATTAGGAAATTTCCCTTCAAGTGCCTTATATATATCGTCCGCGGTTGGGTGTGTCATAGAATTTACGAGAAACTCCAAGATGGCATGGCGCTGCGGAGTAATTCGAACACCGGTTTCTTTTAGAGCATCTAAAGCGTCTTTTAGTTCGTGAGCAGCCATTTCATCATGCACCTCTCTTTTCAAAAATATTCTTATATTATAATCTTTATAAATAGTGTACCCCCAGAGCCGAAACTTTGTCAATTACAATCCTCTTTTTTACCTATTCTTCTATACAAAAAAGACCGGCACGACTGCCGATCTCATCTCGTCAACATATTAAGCGTGAGCTTTCAGTTCCTCAAGCGCTTCTTCCACATGATCTTTCACCTTTACTTTACGCCACTCTTTCACAAGTTTTCCTTCTTTATTAATAAGAAACGTTGAGCGTTCAATTCCCATGTATTCCTTACCAAAGTTCTTTTTCAGCTTCCATACACCGAAAGCTTCAGACAATTTTTGTTCGTCATCTACAAGAAGCAGGAAAGGTAAGTCATGTTTTTCTTTAAACTTTTGGTGCTTGTCTTGACCGTCTGGGCTTACGCCGATGATGACAGCATCTAATTCGGCAAAGCTTTGATGGCGGTCACGGAAATCACAAGCTTCCGTTGTACACCCTGGCGTCATATCTTTTGGATAAAAATAAAGGACAATGTGTTTCCCTTTAAAATCAGAGAGCTTTACTTTCTCTCCATTATCACCAAGTAATTCAATATCAGGTACTTGCTGCCCCACTTCGATTGTCATGATACAATCCCTCCAACCTATTTTTTCATTAGCCTATCCAATTTCGAGAAGATATTCAACTAAGGACGCTTGCATCGGCATGTTAAAATAATGATAGACGACGTGATACGTTGAGATAGGAGGCTATTTATGAAATTCACCGAATCAGAAAAATTACATCAAGAGGCGCTGGAGCATATTGTTGGAGGGGTTAACAGCCCATCTCGTTCATATAAAGCAGTGGGCGGCGGGTCACCTGTTGCAATGGAAAAAGGCGAAGGCGCTTATTTTTGGGATGTTGACGGAAACCGTTATATCGACTATTTAGCAGCATACGGTCCAATTATTACGGGACATGCTCATCCTCATATTACAAAAGCCATCACGAAAGCAGCCGAAACGGGTGTCCTTTACGGAACACCAACGAAGCATGAAGTCACTTTTGCTAAGATGCTGAAGGAAGCGATGCCTGCTTTGGATAAAGTTCGTTTTGTCAATTCAGGTACAGAAGCTGTGATGACGACAATCCGTGTCGCTCGCGCTTATACAGGCAGAACAAAGATCATTAAGTTTGCCGGATGTTACCACGGCCATTCTGATCTTGTGCTAGTTGCGGCTGGCTCTGGACCTTCCACTTTAGGAACACCAGATTCAGCGGGCGTGCCTAAAAGTATTGCCAATGAAGTCATTACCGTTCCATTCAACGATATAGACAGCTACAAAGAAGCATTAGACCGCTGGGGTGATGAAGTAGCAGCTGTTCTTGTTGAGCCAATTGTCGGGAACTTTGGCATCGTAGAGCCTAAAGACGGTTTCCTGCAGCAGGTTAATGACCTGACTCATGAAAAAGGGGCTCTAGTCATCTATGATGAAGTCATTACAGCTTTCCGCTTTATGTATGGTGGTGCACAGGACTTGCTTCAAGTAAAACCTGACCTCACTGCATTAGGTAAAATTATCGGCGGCGGTCTTCCAATCGGCGCTTACGGCGGCAAAAAAGAAATTATGGAGCAAGTCGCCCCGCTTGGACCAGCCTATCAAGCTGGCACAATGGCAGGAAATCCCGCCTCCATCCTTTCTGGTATTGCATGCTTGGAAGTGTTAAAAGAAGACGGGGTGTACGAACGTCTTGATCAACTCGGGGCCATGTTAGAAGAGGGAATTTTAGCCCACGCAAAAAAACATCAAGTAGATATTACAGTGAATCGCTTAAAAGGTGCTCTCACCATTTATTTTACAAAGGAAACGATTGTGAACTACGAGCAGGCTGAAAATACGGATGGTGAAATGTTCGCCCGTTTCTTTAAATTCATGCTCGCACAAGGTATTAACCTCGCGCCTTCTAAATATGAAGCGTGGTTCTTAACCATTGCACATACTGAAAATGATATTTCTGAAACGCTCAAAGCAGTAGATCATGCGTTTGAACAGCTGAAACAATCATAATGAAGAGAAAAACAGACGTAAATTCATGCGTCTGTTTTTTTATTTACCAGCTCTTGATTGTCAAAAGCGAGTGAATCTGTTACATTTTTTCTCAATACCTTCTTTTGATGTTTTCATGAACTTTCAAAAATCACTTGAATATTTCGGAAGACCGCTGTATATTACTTAGTTGTTTCATCAAAATATTTATGATATATGACAAGTGGTCATCTATTATCGAAAAGAAAGGAATGCAGGGACAAAACCAATGAAACTTGGAGCCCGTATTTTAAAAACTGGTATTGCCATTGTACTCGCGCTTTACCTGGCAACATGGCTTGGGTTGCCGACACCCGTCTTCGCGGGTATTGCAGCTGTATTTGCTATCCAGCCATCTATTTATCGATCATTTTTAACGATTGTTGATCAAGTGCAAGCCAATATTATTGGAGCAGCACTTGCCATTACGTTCGGTCTGCTTTTTGGCACAGGACCAGTCATCATCGGCTTAACTGCCGTCATGGTCATTGCGATTAATTTAAAGCTGAAGATTGAACACACGATTCCGATTGCACTCGTAACCGTCATCGCGATTTTAGAAAGTGCAGGGGATCATTTCCTTTCCTTTGCCTTAATTCGAACAGCAACTGTGGTGTTAGGCGTACTTTCTTCATTTTTAGTGAATTTGATTTTCCTGCCGCCAAAGTATGAAACAAAGCTTGTTCATCACATTATGGAAAATACGGAGGAGATTTTAAAATGGATCCGTCTGAGCTCCAGACAGTCTACTGATCATTCCACTTTAAAGGATGACATCGATCAAATAAAAGAACGCATGATCAAATTAGATCACATTTACTTGTTATACAAAGAAGAACGAAGCTATTTAAAGAAAACAACTTATGTCAAATCTAGAAAGCTTGTTTTATTCAGACAGGCAATCATGACGTCTAATCGAGCGCTGTACTTGCTGAAAAAGCTTCATAAGTTAGAAAATGAAATTCATTTGATGCCAGAGCATTTCAGAGAGAGCTTAACAGATGAGATTGATTATTTACTGTACTGGCATGAACGTACCTTGATGAAGTTTGTTGGAAAAATGAAACCGCAGGACGATGATTTTCAGAATGAATGCTCTCTTCGTCTTGAAGCATTAACGAAATCATTTATTCAGCACCAGCAAAATCAAGAAAACGACTTGCTGGATTACAATATGCTGAATGTGATGTCGAGTATTATTGAATACCGTGATGAATTGGAGCATCTAGATACTTTGATTACAAGCTTCCAAACGTATCACCCAAAAGATAGTGAGATTGAGACAGAAGAAAAAGAAGCTTAAATCGAAAAGACCGATTCTTAGAATCGGTCTTATTTTATTTTCTTCATTTTAGGATCAAGGGTGTCTCTTAATCCATCTCCCATCAAGTTAAAGCCAAGAACCGTCAGCATGATCGCAATCCCCGGGAAAAATAAAGTCCATGGCGCTTGTACGAGATAAGGTCTCGCATCTGCAAGCATTTTCCCCCACTCTGGACTTGGCGCTTGTGCACCTAATCCTAAAAATCCTAAAGCCGCCGCTTCAATAATGGCAGTACCAATCGCAAGCGTCGCTTGAACGATCACCGGCACCATACTATTTGGCAGAATGTGACGAAGAACGATGCGGCGGTGTGACATCCCGACTGCCTTTGCTGCTAAAACGTATTCTTCTTGCTTAATGCTCAGCACTTTTGAACGAACCAGCCGGCCAAATGTCGGGACGTTAATAATCGCTATGGCAATAAGGGCATTTTGTAAGGAAGGTCCTAAGATGGAAACGATCGCAATCGCTAATAGAATGCTAGGAAAAGCGAGTAAAATATCAAATAGTCTTGAGATGACAGCATCCAGCAATCTACCGCCGTAACCTGCCATCAATCCAAGCAATGTTCCTAAAATAACCGACCCGAGAACGGAGAAGAAACCCACCCATAATGAAATCCGAGCTCCATGCACGACTCTAGAAAATATGTCTCTCCCGAAATCATCCGTACCAAACCAATGCGCAGCTGAAGGGGCACTAAATCGTTCGCCTAGTGACTGCTCGTTGATTCCATAAGGAGCAATGAGCGGTGCAAAGATTGCTAGGATCAGAAATAAAAAGACAATCACAGTGCCAATGACCGCCAGCTTGTGCTGAAAGAACAGTTTCATCGATTCAAGAATCAGTGATTGAGAGCGTTCTTCCTTTTGTTCAGGTGCTTGAAGCTCTTTTTGCGCTTCCATGTCGTCACTCTCCCTTCTCTAGTATTTAATCCTCGGATCAATGACTGCATACAAGATATCCACAATGAAATTGATCAGCACAAATATGAGCGCAACAACAAGAATGCCAGTTTGAATAACAGGATAATCACGATAGCTAATGGCATCGTAAATATATCGCCCAATTCCCGGCCAAGCAAAGATCGTTTCTGTTAAAATGGCCCCGCCTAGCAAGAGACCTGTTTGAAGACCAATAATCGTTAAAATCGGAATGAGCGCATTTTTCAGCCCATGCTGATAAATGATGAAAAATGAACGTACCCCTTTTGCTTTTGCTGTTCGAATAAAATCTGAATGAAGAACTTCCAGCATACTTGCCCTCGTAATCCTTGCAATAATCGCAGCAGGAATCGTTGCGAGAGCGGTACTTGGTAAGATTAAATGCTTGATGCTGTCAAAGAATTGATCAAATCGTCCTTGCAAAAGCGTGTCCAGCGTATGAATATAGGTGATCGACTCTACCGGATTTCTGACGTTTTCTCGTCCTGTAGTCGGCAAAATACCTAATTCAATCGAGAATAGCCACTGTCCCATTAAGCCTAACCAGAAAATCGGCATGGACACCCCAATGAGCGCAATAAACATGGCCACATAATCAAAGAAAGAATGTTTAAACCACGCACTAATGATTCCGGCATTCACACCGACAATAATCGCCAGCAACATAGCGAAGAAAGTCAATTCTAATGTAGCGAATAAGTAAGGCTTCATTTCCTGGGCAATAGCCGCTCCTGTTCGTATGGAAGTCCCTAGATCACCTTTTAAAAGCCCCAGCATGTAGTGACCATATTGTACGTACCACGGCTGATCTAAACCAAGCTGAATCGTCAATTGCTCTACTGCTTCTTTCGTTGCCCGCTGTCCTAAGATGACCTGCGCCGGATTTCCAGGGATAAACCGAATAATAGAAAATACAACTAAGGTCATTCCGATCAGTACTGGAATGAGCATTCCTGCTCGCTTCATACAATAAGCAAACAAACAGCTTTCACCGCCTTTTCATTGTTTGGATAAGGGAGATCGAACGATCTCCCTTATTTGCTTATTCGAAATATACGTCAGTCAATGCTTCGGAACCAGTCGGATGCGGCTGGTAGCCTTTTAAATCTTTAGATGCGGCAAGCATTGGAATTGAATGGACTAATGGAATCCAAGGCGCTTCATCATGAATGATTTCTTGAGCTTCTTGATATAATTCATTTCGCTTCTTTTGATCCGTATCGGTCTGCGCTTCAATGAGGATGTCATGCATTTTATCGTTTTGGAAGAATGTATAGTTGTTACCGCCAATACTGTCTTTATCTAATAATGTATAGATGAAATTATCAGGATCGCCATTGTCCCCTGTCCATCCTAATAAGAACACATCTGCTTCGCCTTTACTTGCTTTATCTAAATAAGTCGCCCAATCATATGTGACGATTTCGGCTTTGACACCAACTTTTTCAAAGTTTGACTGAATGACTTCAGCTACCTTCATCCCGTCTGGCATATATGGACGCGGCACAGGCATTGCCCAAAGCTTGATGCGAAAACCGTCAGGGAAGCCTGCCTCTTTCAATAGTTCTTTTGCTTTTTCCGGATCATATGGATATGGCTCAATCTCGTCATTGTAGCCTTCTAATGACGGAGGAAGTGGATTTTTTGCTGGTTCAGCAAGCCCTCCATAAAACGACTCGATGATTGATTCTTTATCAACTGCATAATTGAGTGCCTGACGAACCAACTTGTTATCAAGCGGCTTTCTAGTCACTGTCAGCCCGATATAACCTACGTTCATGGATGGTCTTTTAATCAGCTGGAGCGCTTTGTCTGTTTTAATGCCATCTAAATCGGACGGATTGACGCCATCCATTAAGTCGATTTCGCCTGTTTTAAGCGCATTTAAACGAGCAGAGTTTTCAGGAATAGAGCGGAAGATGATTTGTTTCAGTTTTGGTTTATCTTTTTGCCAGTAACCTTCGTTCTTTTCTAAGACAATACGGTCGTTCTGCTTCCATTCTTTAAACTTAAATGGTCCTGTGCCAACTGGGTTTTCTCTAAATGAATCACCGCTTTTTTCAACTGCTGCAGGACTAGCGATACCAAATGGTGACATGGCGATGTTTTTCAGAAATGTTGCCTGCGGGCGTTTGAGTTGAAATTCAATTTCATGCTCTCCTTTGACGATGATGTCTTTAATGACATGCCCTTTATCTTTTTTATAGCCGCCAAACATGCCGTAGTAAGGAAATTTTTCGGCATCTCCATTCATCCAGCGGTCAAAGTTGAATTTCACTGCTTCTGCATTAAAGTCTGTGCCATCGTGAAATTTCACACCTTCTCTTAAGTAGAACGTGTACGATTTTCCGTCCTTTGCAACATCCCATTCTGTTGCGAGGCCTGGATGGATGGTCGTGTCTTTTTCACCGTAATTCAAAAGCTTTTCAAACATATTCTCTGTGACCTTGAAGGTTTCGCCTTCTGTTGTTGTAATCGGATCAAGTGACGTAGAGTCCCCTCCTCTGCCGAATACGAGAGTGTCTTTTGTGGCTTTTTCTTCTGATGTTGATGAAGATGAACAGCCACCTAAAAATAACGCAAGTGCCAGCACAAAAATGAAACTACTGAATAACCATGTCTTCTTCATTGTGTTCCTCCTTTTGATATAAATAGCACGCAGCTGCATGACCTGTTTCCTCCTCATACAAAGGCGGAACAGCTTGCAAGCATTGCGCCCACCTTTTTGGACATCTTTTATAGAAAGGACAGCCATCTTCTGACACCAGGGTGGATTCTTCCGCTGACACATCCTGCGTTTCCAGCACGTGATCCATATGTGGAATGGATTTCAGAAGAAGCGATGTATAAGGATGAAGCGGCTTGTGAAAGACGTCCTCCGCAGGACCCATTTCTACAATACGGCCAGCGTACATCACTGCAATTCGGTCGCTCATATACTTGACAACGCCTAGATCGTGAGAAATAAACAAGTACGTCAGAGAAAGCGTCTTTTGCAATTCGAGCATTAAATTCAATATTTGTGCTTGAACCGATACATCTAAAGCGGAAACTGGCTCATCGGCAATCACAAGACTTGGATGAGTAATGAGCGCCCTAGCAATTCCAATACGCTGCCTCTGACCGCCGCTGAATTGGTGCGCATAACGGTCTCCATAGGATGGGTCAAACCCAACAATGTGCAGCATCTCTTTTACACGCTTTTGTCTTTCTGCTTTTGTTCCATGTTTATGAACAATGAGCGGTTCTTCTAAAATGTCTTTGATTTTCATTCGTGGATTTAAGGAAGCGTATGGATCTTGGAAAATCATTTGAATGTCTTTTCTGAAGGAACGCATGTCTCGTTCTTTCAGAAGCGTCACTTCTTTTCCTTTCATTTGGATTGAGCCAGAAGTCGGTTCGATTAATCTCATTAAGCTTTTGCCAAGGGTTGATTTCCCGCAGCCAGATTCGCCCACAATGCCGAGCGTCTCTCCTTCTTTCACATGAAAGGACACTTGATTTAAAGCCAAAGTCGTCTGTTTGTGTTTAGAAAAAAATGCTGATGTGTCATAACGCTTCGTCAGTTGATTCACTTGCAACAGTGGGTGATTCAGTGTCTTCTCCTCCTTCCATTAGAAAACATGCGACGCGGTGATTGTGTGAAATGGATTGTAAAGATGGGTCTTTTTCAAGACATTGCGTCATTTGATATGGACAGCGTGGTGCAAATTGACAGCCGGACCGAATAGCTCCTGGCTTAGGTACATGACCCGCAATAGACATGAGTTTTTCTTTTTTCTCTTTAAATGATGGAACAGAGGCGAAAAGACCTTTCGTGTAGGGATGGAGAGGTTTTTGGAAAATACGGTCAACGGTTCCTTCTTCTACGATTCGACCGGCATACATAATCATGACACGCTGGCATATTTGCCGCACGACGCCTAAATCATGAGTAATAAATAAAATAGCGGTGTCCATCTCTTCATTTAACTTTTTGAGCAAACGAAGAATTTGTGCTTGGATGGTGACATCAAGTGCAGTCGTTGGTTCATCTGCAATCATGAGCTTTGGGTGACACAGCATCGCCATCGCAATCATCACACGCTGACGCATGCCGCCCGATAGTTCATGTGGATATTTTTTGAGTAATGACGCTGCTTGTTTCAGGCCTACCGTTTGAAGCAAATCTACTGCCTTCACTTTTGCTTCTTTTTGGCTGATAGTCTGATGTGTAAAAAGGGCTTCTGTCATTTGCTTGCCGATGGTCATGAGTGGATTGAGAGAAGTCATGGGTTCCTGAAAAATCATTGAGATGTCATTCCCTCTGACCTCTCGCCATTGTTTCTCCGACAGTGACAGCAGGTTTTGACCTTCAAATTGTATGTGACCTGTTGTTTCTGTTTGGTGATTCAGCCCCATTAAAGACATCGATGTGATGCTTTTCCCGCAGCCAGATTCGCCCACAATACCTAAGGTTTCTCCTTTTTGAATAGAGAATGAGATGTCATGAACGATCGGCACTCTCTGCTTTTTTTGCTGAAAGGCAATGGACAGCTGTTTGACATCTAGCAATACTTCTTGTTCTTTCACATCTTCACCACCCCGTCATACTTTTTAAAATTGTATTGAGACAAGCTGGGAAATATGTCATGTTTTTGACAAGCATAAAAAAGCCTATCCGCTAGAATCGGATAGGCTTCTACTAATTTAATGTTTGAATGGTAAATAGATGGCGATAGTGGCTGTCTCGGTTCATTAATTCTTCATGTGTTCCTTTTTCCACAATCTCGCCTTGTTCCATGACCACAATGAGGTCCGCATGTGTAATCGTTGATAAACGGTGCGCAACTATAAAAGTTGTGCGATCTTTTGCCAGCTTTTGCATCGCTTCTTGAATGTAATGTTCACTTTCTAAATCAAGTGCAGACGTCGCTTCGTCTAAAATAAGCAGCGGTGGATTTTTAAGAAATACCCTTGCAATTGAAATTCGTTGTTTTTGACCGCCTGATAGCTTTACGCCACGTTCTCCTACTTTCGTGTCATATCCTTCAGGAAGAGACATGATAAAATCATGCGCATTAGCCGCTTTGGCAGCCGACACAATTTTCTCAAAGGATGCTTCCGGGTCTCCCACAGCGATATTTTCTTTAATGGTGTCACTGAATAAAAATGTATCTTGGAGCACCATCCCGACTTGATTACGCAGGCTTCTTGCCTTGTACTCTTTAATATCAATGCCGTCAATTTCAAGTGATCCGCTTGTGACATCATAAAATCTTGGAATTAAGCTGACGAGTGTCGACTTCCCTCCGCCGCTCATTCCTACAAGCGCAACGGTTTGGCCTTTTTCTACTTTCAAGGAGATATTGTGTAAAATCTCTTCCTGTGTATGTTCGTAACGGAACGTCACATCTTTAAATTCTACCTCTCCTTTTAAGTGATTGGCTTCTTTTGCATTGGGCTTGTCTGTTACTTCATACGGTTCATCAATAAACTCAAAAATACGATCCATTGAGGCTACTGACTGAGTTAAAGTCGTCGATGAGTTAATGAGACGACGAATCGGGTTGTACATCCGGTCAATGTAGCCAACAAAGGCAATCATTGTCCCAATTGAAAGCGACCCGTTAATGACGGTATAGCCAGCAAAAGCAATGATGAGCAGCGGCGCAATGTCTGTGATCGTATTGACGACGGCGAAAGTTTTGGCATTCCAATTCGTATGATTGATCGCTTTGTTTAAGAAATTTTTATTTTCATCGTGAAAATTTTCTTGTTCGTATTCTTCAATCGCAAAGCTGCGAATGACAGGCATTCCTTGTACTCGCTCATGCAGGTGCCCTTGTACCTCAGCGAGTGCCTGCGATCGCTCTTTTGTCAGCTTGCGAAGCCGTCCGTAAAAATACTTCACTGCTAACGCATACAGCGGAAAAATAATGACAGACACAATGGTGAGTTTAAGATCCAGTGTACACATAATGGCTATCACAATCAGGACGGTCATCAAATCAAGCCAAATGTTCATAAGCCCTGTGATGACAAATTCCTTTGTTTGCTCCACATCGTTGATGACCCTTGAAATAATTTCCCCCGTTCTCGTGTTGGCGTAATAACGAAGGCTTAGCTTTTGAATGTGCGAGAACAGCTTTTCCCGAATATCAAATAATACTTTACTGCCTGTCCACTGCGCATAGTATTGTCTGTAGTACTCAACAGGCGGTCTCATCACTAAAAATAAAACAAGCATGATTCCCATAATAATAAAGAGAGTGGATGTTTTTTCTTCAGCCGATCCAGAGCCTTGAATGACATCATCAATGACATACTTTAAAAGCAGAGGCAATGTTAAGGGAATCGAGAACTTAATCATTCCGATCACCATTGTCAATGCAATCTGTTTTTTATACGGTGTTACAAAAGCCATGTAACGTTTTATGACCCCCATGTAAATCTCCTTCCCAATCTATCAGTGCCTCTTATCCGTACGCAGTCAAAAACCTGTTGGCTTTGAAAAGCCAAACAGGTTTTAGCTGCTGTTACTTATTTTGTATAACGCAAAAAACGTTCATACCACATATCCACAAATTCTGGAGCAAACGGTCCTTTCCGCTGGTGAATCCAATGCAGTAATGTATTTAGATGCTCTCGTAAGATACTATCGATTTCTTTTGGATAATTCATCTGCCTCTTATGATCTGCATATTCATCCTCATCCAAAATATTATACGTCATGTCCGGAAAGACTTTGACATCTAAGTCGTAATCAATATACTTAATCGCCTCTTCATCTGTCGCAAAAGGAGAGCTGATGTTGCAGTAATAATACACCCCATCATCTCGAAGCATCCCAATGACATTAAACCATTGTTTTGCATGAAAATAGCAAATAGCCGGTTCTCTTGTCATCCATGTTCGGCCATCGGATTCAGTCACCATTGTTCGATCGTTTGCACCAATGATACACAATTCCGTTGCTTTCAGAATGGTGGTTTCATTCCAAATCCTGTGGATCAAGCCATTATGTTTATAGCTTTGAATTTGGATGGTTTCTCCTTCCTTGGGATAGCCCATATTTTCTCCCCTACTTTCTATAACAAACAAACCTAACAGTCCAAAGACCTAATTTCCCAACTAAACATGTCTCTATTATATTATACCGTTACATCATTAAAAAATGAAATGAAAAAGCCATTCAACCCAATTGAACGGCACACTCTTTTACATCACGGTTGAGCTCTTCTCCATTTGTTTATACGAATTGATGACTTGTTTAGTCTGTTTTGTAAATAGTGTTTGGACTTTTTGCAGTTCCTCTCGTTTCCGTTTGATTTGATCATGAAGCTTATGCCGCTCTTCCTTTTTTTCACCTTGCAGCAATTGTTTTTCTGTCTCTAAGTACAGATCCAGTTCTCCTTGTACATCGAGCAGCTGATCCATAAGCTGCATTTGTTCTTTGACTAGCTGGTCGAAATCAGACATCTAACTCCTCCCTTTCATTCGTATCGACTTTTTGTATCTATACCATTTCTTGAAAGAAGGAAGAAGTCCTTTGACTATTTATGTAGAGGTTTTACAGGTTTTGTCGGATAGTGGTGACAGGCAAAAAGAAAAGCACTTCATTCGTAGATGAAGTGCTTCCCTTTGTTTCAGTGATTAGCTGTTTTGTTGTTTGTTTTGCTCAGCTTTTTGGTTGTATTTTTTTACGTGCTGTGCGTCAGTCTCGCTAGCAAATTCAGTGCCATATTGACCGCCTTGTGCAGCAGCTTGGTTTTGTTTTTTCACTTGTTGTGCGTTTGTTTTATTTTGTTGTTTATCCATCATTATCACCTCCACGCACATTAATTTGTGCAGAAGGTGTACATCTTATTCATGTTTTTTTTAAACAAGCAAAGAACGTCCGCCATCGACGATAATCGTCTGTCCTCTAATCATATCTGCTTTGCCTGATACAAGGAATTCTACACTGTCGACCATGTCTTTAATTTCCACCATACGGCCTGCTGGTGTATTTTTCTTAGCGTCTTCTAATAGCTCTTCACGATTTGGGAAGTGCTTGAGTGCATCTGTATCAATGGCGCCGCCTGATACGGCATTCACAACGATATTTTTTTGTGACAGCTCAACGGAAAGGTAGCGTGTCAAAGCTTCTAGTGCTGCTTTAGATACACCGACCACCGTGTAGTTTTCAAGGTAGCGGATAGAGCCTAGTGAGCTAATGCTGACGATATGTCCGCCGCCGTTTTTCTCCATTAATTTGGCTGCTTCTTGTCCGCAGAATAACAAGGCTTTCGCATTGATATTCATGGTCCAGTCCCAATGATTTTCTTCAAGATCCATGATTGGGCGCTGAACGCCAGATGCCGCATTGTTCACAAATACGTCTAAACGGCCAAACGTTTCGTCAATTTGCTGGAACATGTCTTTGATTTTCTCTGGCTGACCAACGTTGGCTTTGACAACTAATGTTTTAACACCCATCGCTTCAATTTCTTCAGCTGTTTCAAGTGCTGCTTTTTTGCTTCTTGCATAGTTAATGACAATGTCATATCCTTTTTCAGCCAGGCGAAGGGCTACTTCTTTCCCAACACCTCTACTGCTGCCTGTAATTAGTGCACATTTACGCTTGTTCATTATGGTTCATCTCCTGATTTGAATAGTTTTCGTCCATTCGCTTCACACTAATAGGAAAGTTCCTACTAGGAGGTTACATTCATGTATGTCGGACGCGATTTAAGCCAGCTTGGCATGATGTCAAAGGATCAATGGAAAGATACTGAGCTTGCTTTTTTTCATCATGCTTTCCAACAAATTTTACCTTATTTAAACGAAGAAGGGCAATCTAAGTATCGAGAAATCATTTCTGAAATTGAAAACCGCGGGGGTCTGCACCGAAATGAAGCCGATTATACCCATGGTACAACGGTTAAATATGACTAGGCTGTTCAAGTGCCATCTTCCATATTTTTTGATGTGAGACTGGCAAAGCATATGCCTCAAATTCTTCTGTTGTGACTTTTTTCAGCATCGTGTCATCAGATACAGAGGTCACACGTCCAAAGAAAACAGAAATATTCCAGATGAGGTGGGTAAATACATGTTGAATGGTGCCTTCTAAATCACCAAGTTCTGCTTGTACACCCGCTTCCTCTTTTAAGAAATCAATCAGCTGCTCTTTTTCCGTTTTTCTTCCCTTCATTGTTTCCATGTTTGGGAACTCCCATAAATTCGCAAGCAGACCTGTACTTGGACGCTTATGAATATAAAGGTGGCCTGCATCATCAAATAACACCACTGCTGCCATTGATTTCGCAGTCGGCTTTTTCTTTTTACTTTTCACCGGCAGCTCATGCTGAACGCCTTCCTCAAGTGCTGAGCAATGCATGTTTACAGGACAAATGAGGCATGCAGGAGAGGTTGGGGTGCAAATAAGTGCACCTAGCTCCATTAGCCCTTGATTGAATTCTGACGGCTTTTCCCGGGAAATGAGCTGATCAACCGCAAATTCGAAAATGTTTCTCGTTTTTGGTTTTGCAATATCATCCCATATGGACAAGATACGGGAAATGACCCTCATCACGTTGCCGTCTACCGCAGGGTATGGCTTGTTATAGGCGATACTCAGCACTGCGCCGCTCGTATACGGGCCTACACCTTTCAGTTTTGAAAATTGTTCTTTCGTATCAGGGACAACGCCCCCGTAGGATTCATAGACTTCTTTCACAGCTGCCTGTAAATTACGCACTCGTGAGTAGTAGCCAAGACCTTCCCATGCTTTCATGACCTTTTCTTCATCAGCTAAAGCAAGATCTTTCACCGTCGGGAATTGCTCCATAAACCGATTGAAGTACGGAATGACCGTATCCACTCTCGTTTGCTGGAGCATCACTTCTGATACCCAGACGCGATATGGATCTTGATTTTCACGCCATGGAAGTGTACGTTGTTCTTTTTCATACCAATCGATTAAATCATGCTGAAAGCCCGCAATATCTTTGCGGTCCAGCTTTTCTTGAATGTCTTTCATATCTATACTCCTTCTCATTGGACCGAGGGCTAACGTTCTGAAAAGAACCTTATTTGTTGTATACTGTTTGTAGATACGTTAACATGTTACATTAAATCGAGATAAAGCAAAAGTGATTTTGCACATAGTCTTGATTGGAGACGTATACTTTGTATGATTGTTCCTAAGCATGACAACTAGGAGGTAATCAATTGGATACTGGTACTCATGTAGTAATGGGCATTTCTCTTGGGGGACTTGCGCTTTTAGATCCAGCCGTCAGCGCAGATCCACACATGGCACACGCCGTGATGATCGCGACCATCGCCGGCTCCCAAGCACCAGACATTGATACTGTGCTAAAACTAAAAAATAATGCAGTTTATATAAGAAATCACCGGGGATTTACTCATTCCATTCCGGCTGTACTGTTTTGGTCATTGCTAATTCCGGCTGTGATTTTCCCATTTGTGCCGGGGGCAAATTTACTTCACCTTTGGTTATGGACACTATTAGCCGTCGTGCTTCATGTGTTTGTCGATATTTTCAATGCTTACGGCACGCAGGCCATTCGTCCATTTTCAAAGAAATGGGTAGCGCTTGGGATCATTAACACGTTTGATCCGTTTATCTTTTTTACACATCTTGTCGCCATTGTCGTATGGGCGATTGGTGGGCATCCCGGCTATACGTTCATCTCGCTATATGCCGTGATTTTTTGTTACTATATCGTCAGGGTCATCATGCAGCTTCAGATTAAACGCCAGCTACGTGCACGATTCGATGAGATTGAAGACATTATTATTTCGCCTACAATGAAGTTCAGACAATGGCGCATTGCTGTGAAATGTAAATCCTCTTTCCATGTTGGACGCAGTATGAATGGTGAGATCATCATTTTAGACACCTTTAACCGTGTGCCGGTCCCTGATACTGAGATTATGAAAATTGCCAAACAGGATGAAAACATTTCAGCCTTTCTCTCCTTCTCCCCTGTCTACCGGTGGGAAGTAGATAAATACAAGGATCATTATGAGGTACGGTTCATTGATTTGCGCTACCGCAGCAAAGGTCACTATCCTTTTGTTGCAATCTGCCATATCGACATGGACCACCAAATCAAAAATTCCTATACCGGCTGGATTTTCAGTGAAGAAAAACTGCAAAAAAAATTAAGACTCGGCTCTGTGTGAGCGAGTCTTTTTTTGTGCTTACAACTTCGTCATATATTCCACAATAAACTCCCAAAAGCCAGGTCCCTCTTGGTAAATCAGCCAGTCTACTTTTTCGATGAGTTTGATGTAGAGTTCTTGTTCGAGGTCTTCTCTTTCTTGATATGCCGTGTTTTGTAGTTTCTTTTTGATCATGGGTGTGAAGGTTTCAATGAGTTCTTCCATTTCTCCATTGGTCATTTTGTCTTCGTGCACGGACATCTCCCCCTGTTTCTTCTTTTAGTTTGTTGAGCGCTTTTTTGTGGATGTTTGAGATGTTTTGTCTCGTTTCGCCTAGCCGGTCGGCTATTTCTTTCATTGTTTGACCTTCAACATAAATATGGGTTAAGACCATTTTTTGTTTGTCTGTGAGCTGCTGGTAGGCCTTGTACAATCTTGGGTCTTGCAGGTGCTCCCCTAAGTCTTGCTGGTTGAAGAGCACGGCTTCATACGTATCTGTTTGAACAGGATCTTTCACTTCTTGCGTATCAGGATGATCGAGTATGAGCGGAAAACGCTGCTGCTTTTTTTTCACTCGTTTGTCAAAGTCGACTGAAAAGATGCGGATCATTGTGGAAATATACTTGATGATGCGGATTTTTTGATAAAACTGCTTGAACTCGGAATCTAGTTTTTTCGCATTTTCTTCGTTTGGCTCTTCCATGACTTGCCTGAGCAGCTGCTGGTTTTTAGGATTACTTAAAAATTGCTGAATGAGCGGGTGATCAATGATCTCCTTCCATTTTGCTTTCAATAACAGCCGATAATCCATGTGCATCCTCCCCTTTGTTCTCTCTACTTGCATTAAGTGGACAAAAGTTAAAAAAAGTAAACTTTGTGAAACGGGTCTAATGGTTCATTTTCTCCCCTTTTGATTTCCTATTTCTTCTTTCATACCACTTATAGAGAAGACGAGCATCCGCTGGGAGGTGAGACAAATGGAGACCTTTTTTTCAGAGGAATGGCTGAAGCAGCTTGGTCAGGCTGGTTTCCCTGCCATTTTGACGGTTTATTTGCTGACACGTTTTGAACGAAAGTTTGATGAATTAAGCAAACTCATCCAACGTTTGGTCGCTGTTCAAAAAAATGATGAATCAGATTGACATCTTCTTGATTCGTTTCACCTTATGAAAACGAGGGCGAAATGAAAGGCCTTTTGTCACCTCACACAATACGATGTTGAAAGGGGATTTTATCATGAGTGAAAAGCAAAATGGGGTACCGCAGCCGATTCGAGGAGAAAAAGGAGCAACAGTCAAAATTCCACGTAATCTCGAGCGAGACAGACAAAACCCAGATATGCTCACACCACCAGAAACCGATCATGGAACGGTTCCCAACATGAAATATTCTTTTTCTGATACGCACAACCGTTTAGAAAAAGGCGGCTATGCCCGCGAGGTAACGGTACGTGAACTGCCAATTTCTAAAAGTCTTGCCTCTGTGAACATGCGGCTAAAGCCTGGTGCGATTCGTGAGCTGCACTGGCATAAGGAAGCGGAATGGGCGTACATGATTTATGGGGAAGCACGAATTACATCGGTTGATGCAGAGGGGCGCAATTTTACAGAGGATGTGACAGAGGGAGATTTATGGTACTTCCCTTCTGGCTTGCCGCACTCTATCCAAGCACTTGAACCGGGAGCGGAATTCTTGCTTGTGTTTGATGATGGGTCTTTCTCTGAAAATAGTACGTTCCAAGTGACTGATTGGCTTGCCCATACGCCAGAGGAAATCGTTCTCCAAAACTTTGGAATGACAAAAGAACAATTTAACAAGCTGCCAGAGAAAGAAAAGTATATTTTCCAAAAAGGAATTCCTGGTTCCCTTGAGTGTGACAAGGTGCAAACAGAGCAAGGAGAGGTCCCGAATTCCTTTAAATATGAGCTGTTAAAACAGGAGCCAATTACGTCAAGCGGCGGACAAGTGTGGATTGCGGACTCTACCAATTTTAAAGCGTCTAAAACGATTGCATCCGCTCTTGTGAAAGTTGATCCAGGTGCCATCCGTGAGCTGCACTGGCATCCAAATACGGATGAATGGCAATATTTCATTTCTGGAAAAGCTCGAATGACGGTATTTGCTTCTGATGGACATGCAAGAACCTTTAACTATCAGGCGGGAGATGTTGGCTATGTGCCATTTGCGATGGGGCATTATGTAGAAAATACAGGCGACGAACCGCTCTATTTCTTAGAAATCTTTAAGAGCGATCATTATGCAGACATTTCACTCAATCAGTGGCTTGCGGTTACACCGAAACAGCTTGTTTTGGATCATTTAGATCAAGGTGAAGAATTCTTGAAATTGCTTGATACTGAAAAACATCCTGTCATTGCTGCACCCAAAAAAGAGGATTAATTCCACCTTCCTGCAAAAAGGCTGTCCTTTTTGCAGGTATCTTCATGTAAAGGAGTGATGTTTACCCATGCAGCAATCTGTTCACGCTTTATGGCAAGGGGTGAAATGCCTGATAGCGCTATCAGCTGTCTGTTACATATTTTTGTTGTTTTGTGTACTGTTCTTTCATTTGACGGGTGCTTTTTATCAATCGGTTTTATCGTTGCTTCTGTTTATGGGCATCTACGTTGTACTCGGGATCTCTTTTGAACATCTGGAACACGTGCTCATGTGTTTTGTTCGTAAGTGTCGGTCCAAAAAAAGATCCATCGTTTTCTATGCCGTCTTATTTCACCTTTTGTTTATTTGGGGTGCTGTCTACTTATCAGATGAATTGGTTGACGGCATTTTGCTGACTACTTCTGAAGAAATTCTCTTTGCGCTAAGTCTTTGGCTATTTCATTTTTTGTTTGATTATGCGACGTTTTCGTTTGATAAGGAAGCCTCGTGACGCTCTATCGTCTTTCTGTAGAGAGTACTTTTTTAATCTGCTCCATATGATGGAGATCATGTTTAATCAAACCTTGAAAATAACTTGATAACGTCAGCTCAGTTTGACAAATCAGAAAGGGTGTAGTCCAGCGAGATGCTTCGATTTTATTCATTTCTTGAAGTAATTCTGTTCTAACAGCAATAAATCGCCCGATCGTCTCGCTTCTCTCTTCCTTTCTTGCTCTTTCGGCTGACTGCCGGTTCATTTCATGCACATCAGGTGCCTGAGGTAACGCTTTATTGTTCCAAAATTCCTTTAGGCGATCGTGTAAAATAAATTCATCCCATGGAACGAAATGTGCGATGATCTCAGCAATGCTCCACTTTCCATCAGCGATGGCGCTACGCCATTCTTCTTCTGTTACTTTCGTTAGTGACTGTACCCATTCAAGGGTGTGTTCATAGTGTTTTATCACGGTGTCTTTGTTCATGTTTTGCTATCCCCTTCATGTTTTTAAAAGAAGTTGATCAGAAATTGGTTAGTTTCATTCTTGCGAAATCATTTATAACATATTATCATATACTTTAATTACCAAATGAAGAGGGGGAATTGTGATACGCTGTCCTATATGAAAAAGCTTATTTTTTTGCACTGAAATAAACCGACCGGTCTGTTTATAAAATAGGAGGGAAAATAATGAAATCTCAAAATGTGATCATTATCGGCAGTGGTGTAGCAGGATTGGCTACTTCTTTATTCTTAAAAAAGGCTGGAATGGAAAGTACGATTTATGAAAGCAGGTCAGATGAAGAATTAGAAACAGGAGCAGGTTTTTTACTGTCTCCGAATGGGGTAAAGATTTTGGATGAAATCGGGTGTAAAAATGAAGTAATAGCAAATGCAACCGTGATAAAGAAGATCCAGCAAATAAACAGTGAGAATGAAGTAGAAGCGATCTTTCACAATTATAGTGAAAAATATTATGATGCTCCTTTACTGAACGTCATGAGAGACCAAATCATCAAATCACTTTTAAAAGAAGTTCACCGTCAAGGAATAGAAGTGAAATACAACAAAAAGTTAATCTCAATCAAACAGCAGCCTCATACCGTTCAGGTTCTTTTTGAAGATGAAACTGAGATAACAGGTGATATTGTAATAGGAGCAGATGGAACTTTTTCTAAAACAAGAGAGGCTATTGCGTTTAATGCTAAATTAGACTATAGCGGTTTTTGGGGACTACAAGGAGTATCGTTTGTGAAGGATTTTGTATTGGATGAGGCAACAAGTTATTTTTACAATGACGGAAACTTTCAATTCATTTTTGGGAAAGCGCATCCAACAAATAAAATGAATATTTTATGGCAAGCTTTCTCTCAGTGTCCTGAGAAGTTACCTACAAAACATTTTGAGAAAGCCAATCAAGAAACCATCCGACAGTTATTATATAAACAAATGGAACATTGGAACATTCCTAAACACCTTTCTGACATCATCGATCATACAAACATGTTCTTTCCAAGAAGTATCTATGAAATAAAGGATCTTCCTGTGTGGTCAAAAGGACGAGTTGCTCTTATAGGTGATGCTGTTCACACAGCAAATCCTTTTGTTGGTCAAGGGGCATCGTATAGTCTAGAAGATGCCATGATCATAGCAAAGATGCTAAGGGATCATGATTATCGAGATGCGTTCTATTATTATGAAAAAGATCGAAGAAAGAGGACAGAAGAATTGAATGCGCTATTTCAGCACATGAGTATTCAAAACGATATTGATAAAAAAATGAACGAATACACGATTGAATGGGATGAAGAAACTTACGTATGAGATGAAAGATAAAAAAACACCACTTATGCTGAAAAGTGGTGTTTCTTGTGTTTTCTCCGTGCATAGAGGATCGCACCGATCAAACTGACGAGTGAAATCAATGTGAGAATTCTGATATAAGGCGGATAGTAGGTTAGCACAATCTCGTTTTTTCCTTTTTCTATTGGAAAACCGATAAACGCATAATTGGCTTGTTCAATATCGGTTTGATGGCCGTTCACCGTGAGCTCCCAGCCTTTTTCATATGGAACAGGCAGAATCATATAATCATCGCCGCGCTTGTTCTCATAAGAAATCGTAAAGCGGTTATTTTTAAGCTTCACCTGCTGGCTGCCATCATCCTGTTTTTCTTTTTCATATGCCCGCGCAAGGGTGTGGTAAGGCTCATGATACAGCTTTAATTGACTCAGCTCATACGTCCCTTTTGGCACTCGTATGGAAAGGATTTTTTCCGCAGGGACTCGAATCGTCACGTCATTAACGCCTGTTTTGTAGATAGACGTATTGCTTTTGCGTGATGTGACATAGTCATCCACAGATAACTGAAACCCTTCGTTACGGTCGGTCCGCTTCACATAAAAGCTCACATACACATCCCCCACGCGAGCGATATCATCTGGAAGGGTGATATTCAGCCCGCCCGTTTTCCCGTATACATCAAGCACGCCATTTTCGTATACCGCTTGTTCAGTATGAATGTTTGTATCCTTTATTCGATCAGGCGATTGGTCGATTTCAGCATTTCCTTTTTTGTTTAAGATCACACCTTGCAACATCGCATGTTCTTTATCAAGTGCTGACGCATGCTCTAGTGACTTTTCTGAATAGACGGTACTCGTTGTTCTTGCAAATGGGAGCGGGCGTGTATTTTCATACACTTCATAATGTTCGCTTTCCAATATTGGCTTAAAATAAACCGGCGGTGAGAAAGACATCGATTTGTCTCTCATATAATACTTCCCGTAGGTCAGACTGTATAAATTCGCCCTGTCCCCCATTGTTGCATACCGGCTGACACTTTCCCGTCCCATATCAATTTGCAGGTCATTCCAGTAGAAATGGAGCAGATGCTGATTCAATATACTTGAATACGCACTCATGCCTTGAAAGCCTTCAAATAACGGGGTGTTGTTGCGCACGCCGTTCATCCAATCAATCCGGGCAAGCGGATCTTCTTTTGAGCGGCTTTGAATCTGCTGAATGAGCTTCATTTGCTCATGTCCAGCATACGCCTCACTATTCAGATACGTATCTGATACGCTCTTAATATTGCTTCTTTCAAATAAGTAGCCCTGCTGATACACACCTGCTGTCAGTAAGCTCACAACGATGAGCACAGCTGAAAAGAGACGAAGGTGCAGACGTTTTCCCGCATGTATCGAGAGGAAGAACAAACTGATCACAAGCAGTCCTATTCCGGTAAATACAACAACATCCATATTTCCCTTTGCTCGTTCTGAAAGGGCGACTGCGAGAAGAAATACAATCCAAGCGCCTAAAACCGCACGCTTTTTCCACTTCCACTCCATTTGCGAGAAATGCTTGATGGTGATGGCTACGGCTGCTCCGACTGTAAAAGCAAGAATATATTCAAATCTGTACTGCGGTGCAGAAAAACCATTAAACACGCTCGCCATCTTTGGACTGTAGTGAAAAATGATCAGCAGAACACTGATCGATGTGAACATGAAAAACCATCTGTTCCGGTATAGCGGAACGAGAAACAGACAAATCAGAAAGATGACCGGCAATAAGTACACCCTGCTTGTAAACAGCAGATGATCATGCAGCTCGAACCAAGGAATTGCCTGTTCATACGGCGGTCTTACATTATTGAGAAAGCCGTAAACAGACGGGATAAAAAAGGCAGCACTGATCCCAAACGATAACAACGTAGAGATCGCAAGGGTCCAGAACACCTTCCAGCCTCGCTCCTCGCTTTGAAGCTTAATCATATATCTGAAGACAAGATAAATGGCTAAAAAGATAAAGTGAATGTAAGCAAAGTAAAAATTATTGATCAGCATGAGACTGCAAGCCGCAATAAACCAAGCCGGCTTGCCTGTTTTGAAAATACGTTCAACCCCGAGCACAAGCAGCGGAAGCCACATCATGCTGTCGGTGAAAAACTCCCAAAACGTTTGATGCCGAAAGTACACAATAGACAGTCCGTAAATACCGGCACCTGTGAGCGCCCCCAGCCTATGCTGCACAATCGAAAGGAGCACACGATATGCGATGAACAGAATGACTGTCAGCTTGATCACACTCAGCCAAATAACAGCATTTGCCCAAAAGTGAATGTCTGTTGACTGAATAAGGTGGAGCGCATTTAACAACCAGACAACAGCGACTGTGACCATAAAGACCATCGACGTTGTAAAATAATAACCTAATTGCGTATATGTACCGCCGCCTAGACCGAATTGATAGGAATAAAAGAAGTTCCCTTTGACGTATTCATCGTAAAGCAATTTTTTAAATGGGAGCATTTGTGAAATGCCATCCCCATCTCCCGTCATATATCGGCCTTGCGTATATTCATATAAGAAAAAGGAGTGTCCTAATAAAGCAAGGATGAGGCACATTCCAATGAGTATCCATCTACGTTTCATCATCTAAATCCTTTCTCCAAAAGATCCACTGTTCATTGAAACAAAACAACCCAGCAAGCGATTCGTGCTTGCCGGTTATTTGACTCCACGTTATTTAAATAACTGCGTTAACACTCGGTCTTGTTTTTTTGAGCTTGTCTCTTGTTCCATAACATTTGATTCTTGAATTAAGTAATGCGGCCTCTTTTTCGTTTCATAGTAAATTCGGCCAATGTATTCTCCAATCACACCTAGACTCAAGAGCTGGACACCACCGAGGAAAAGCACAGCTGAGATTAAAGTGAAATAACCCGGTACCATGATGCCCGTTCTGACGATTTGAATAAAGGTCGCCACGATGTAAATCAAAGAGAGAAATAAGATCAAAATACCCGTATAAAAACAAATACGCAGCGGGCGGTTGTTAAAAGAAATAACGCCATCTATGCCATAGTTAAATAATTTCTTCAGTGACCATTTTGTATCACCATGCTGTCTTTCCACATTTTCATAATAGATGACCTTTTCTTCAAAGCCAATCCAGCAAAAAAGGCCTTTTGAAAAACGATTTCCCTCTTTCAGTTGAAGCAATGCGTCGATCGCTTGACGGGAAATTAAACGGAAATCTCCTACACCATCACGCAAGTCCACTTCGACCACCTTGTTCATCACTTTATAATACATCGATGATAGGTAAGAACGAAGCTTGCTGTCCCCTTTACGGTTTCGTTTGGCAATGACTTGATGATAACCTTCTTCGTAGCCTCTAACAAAATCCTGAATCAAATACGTTGGGTGCTGCAGGTCGGCGTCCATAATGATCGCAGCTTCCCCTTTTGCATGCTCAAGACCTGCTAAAATTGCAGCTTCTTTCCCAAAGTTACGAGAAAAGGAAATGTATTTGACTTTTGCACTTTTGTGAGAGAGCTCTCTCATGTATTGAAGCGTATTGTCTTTGCTTCCATCATTCACAAAGATGATTTCAAAGTCATAATGAAAATCGCGAAACTCTTCCTCGAGTGCCTCAAAGATTCGTCTGATGTTTTCACCTTCATTGTAAGAAGGAATTATAACAGAGAGCAGTTCCCGTTCCATATCGCACCTTCTCTTCACTTTTTTCACATAGTCTGTTATGTTCATTATTCCTTTTTTGTCAGAAAACGAAACCCTTTTTTATTATCCATAAATTTCATGTATCCTTAATCGTTACATTATATCAGAGTTTTATTTCCAGTGATTTTCACCAACATGAATTTAATGTAATTTTAAGTTTATCCATTGTAAAAAGCCTGTAATTTTGATCACAGACTGGGTATTGTTTCATAAAATTGTTTGGTCATTTATATATTTTCCTGTTTGTTGAAAAAGATGAGTGGATGTGAAAAGGGCAACCCTTTTAATGAAGCAGCCCTTTGTCGTTTTGTTGCAGATGCTCATTTGCCTTCGATTGTTTATTTTGAAATAAATGCAGCTGAGCGCCGTAGCTTTCGATCCATTCTCGGACAATCCGTTCAGTCGTTTCCTGTCCTTTATATTTGCGGCCAGCCTTTGCATAGGTTGTTTCAAAATCACTCCAAAGGAGCTCTACCCATGTACGTGCTTCTTCATATGTGAGCATATTGTTTTTTTCCATTAGTTGTTCGGTTAATCGCTCAAAATATTGTTCCATACTGGTTCCTCCTTCATCTAGCAGAAAGTGCCTTTTTAAAAAAATCTCTTTTTTCATATACTACCCTTACGTCTTCAAAAGACGCAAATGATTTGTATTGTTTGGAGGGAATCAGTATGCGTAATAAAGCAAAGGGCTTTCCAAATCAAGTGAATCACAAGTTTGAAGGCGAACCAGGGGCCACAGATGCTTATGCGTCTAAAAGGCCGAACGGTGAGACAAATACACGTCCACAGGAACGTATGAGGGCATCAGGGAAACGCTAATTTTTCCAAAGGGAGTGCTTGAGATATGAGTTCAAATGGGAAATCGTATATGGAAGACTTTGTTCAATTAAGAACAACTGCTTACCCTCAACCATGGGCGAATGCTAAACATTCTGCCTCTCAGGTCAACGGAGAAACGCAGCAAACGCAGCACGACATCGTACTTCAGAACAACGTCCGTAAACAACGTTCGAAGTAAAGAAAAGGACTGATCTCTAGGGATCAGTCCTTTTGCGTAAGCATTGAAATCGGCAGGGCGTCTTCTTTATTTGGCGCTGATACTCTGTAGCCCCAAGCAAAAACCCCATTTAAATACTCCACATAAAACTGCTCGTCTGTATCTTTGATGTGATAAGTCGTTTTGGTCTGAATAGCAGCTGGATCTAATAAATAGGCTTTCGCCATGTCAATTTTCCGCTCCAACACGGCATATTCATTCACAATGCCTAGCTGCTCAGCCTTTCTTGCTTTTTCAGAAAGAGCGGCAATCTCCTGCTTTAATTCGTATTCTGTCATTTCACTATAGCGTTTTTCCATCTGTCATTCCCCTTTGTCTAAAACGTGATCAATTGTATCAAGATCAAAACCTTTTCGGTAAAGGAATTGCTTTACTTTCATTTTTTTCTCAAATGATCCGTCATAACCTACCTTGCGTTTTGCCTTCTCAAGCATATAGTGAAGGGCTTCTTCTTCCTTTTCCTCTTCTTGTCCATCATAGGCTTCTTGAAGGGCTTTATCAATGATATCAAATGAAAATCCTTTTCGCTGAAGCTGCAATTTGATACGCTGTTCAATTTCTTTTGCGGACCGGTTT
This sequence comes from Bacillus sp. 22483, assembly GCF_052044605.1. NCBI lineage: Bacteria > Bacillati > Bacillota > Bacilli > Caryophanales > Bacillaceae > Bacillus > Bacillus sp. 22483. The sequence continues at coordinate 27,656 of NZ_JBQENU010000014.1, forward strand.
TTCTCTTTCTTAACCAGCTTTAGCACTTGTTTCACTGCTTCCTCTAGCTGCAAATCATTCGGATATTGCGATAGTGCTTGTTCGATGGTGTCATCGTCTATGCCTTTCAGCTTTAACTCTTTTTTTAGCACTGACGGGCCTTTGCTATTCGTTTTTCGGTGGGTGCTTACATACGCTTCTGCAAATTCAAGATCATTTACATACTTATAATGTTTTAATTTGTGTATAATTTCACTAATAGCAGGTGCTGGTATGTCTTTTTTCGTCAAATAATCGGTGACTTCTTTCACTGATCTCATCCGATACGATAAATAATCGACGGCCTGCTGAAATCCTTTTTTTACTGCATCACCGAATTGAATCTCTATGATATCGGCTTCGTCCAGCTCTTTTCCCTTTTTCAAATCATGCTGGACGAGCACATCTAGATCAACGCTAAAAGCGTACTTTTCATCAAGAAAGATGTTCACGCGTTCTGTATTGTTTTTCTGAGCAGAGATTTTCGTAATATAGGGCATCCTGTGATCACTCCTTTTTTCAAACAGTCAGGATGTTTCTTCTGATTCAAAATCGTGAAAGATATAGATATGTATATGAGAGGAGAAGATGTCAATTGAATATCGCCATTACCGGAGGAACCGGGTTTATCGGCCAGCATGTCACAAAGGTGCTCGCAGCTGAAGGACATCATCTATATATTTTAACAAGAAATCCAAAGGAATCCGAACAAAATCATTTACACTATGTGCAGTGGCTAACAGAAGGTGCTAAGCCTGAACATGAATTGCCTCCCATTGATGTATGGATTAACCTTGCTGGAAAATCCATTTTCACACGCTGGACGGACAAAGCAAAAAAAGGCATTCTCTCCAGCCGTATTCAGTCCACACAAGAAGTGAGACGCATTATAGAAGCGCAGGAATCGAAACCATCTGTGCTCATTCAAGCAAGTGCTGTCGGTATCTATGGCACTTCCAAGACAGAGGATTTTACGGAGGAGGCCCCTCCAGCCGAGACTGATTTTTTAAGTTATACGTCAAAGCATTGGGAAGCTGAAGGGCAAAAAATTGAGGCGCTCGGTATTCGCACGGTTTATACACGCTTTGGGGTAGTGCTAGGAGAAAAAGGCACACTTCCTCTTATGACCTTGCCATACAAGCTGTTTGCCGGTGGAACGATTGGCTCTGGCTCGCAATGGGTATCTTGGGTTCACGTGGAGGATGTAGCACATCTCATTGCGTATGCCATTGAGCATGAACACATATCAGGTCCACTCAATGTCACATCTCCAAATCCTGTTCAAATGAAGCAGCTGGGGCAAACCATTGCATCTGTCCTTCATCGCCCTCACTGGCTGAAGGTGCCGTCCTTTGTCATCAAAACCGCACTTGGCGACATGTCATTGCTTGTTCTAGAAGGCCAACGTGCTCTGCCGAAAAAGGCACTGCTGTCTTCTTATGAGTTTTTACATCCTGAGCTAAAAGAAGCGATTTTGCATTCAGAGGAATAAATTTTGTCAAAAACACCCATCCTATTAAAAATGAGATGAGGGGGCGATTTTGATGAAGAAAAAAGAACACCAGCCGACTTCAAAACTGAAGAAAACCCAGGAAGTTCTGTATCAGCAGGAATTCAAAAAAGCGGAAAGAGCAGCAGAAAAAAGAAACAAATAAAACGGATATTCCTCTTTTACAAGCACATAACTAAAGTGATCTTGTAAAGGAGGGAAAAGCTTTGAAAAAAGACCAACACAAAAAATCCAACCACCAGCTTGCGGCACAAGAGACGGATGGCGAATATGTTGAATTTTCCAAAGAACTTGCAGATCCGAATGACGTAAAAGCGATGGCACGTATGAAAGCAGCCGATCAGCGTGCCAAAAAACAATAAGTAAAAAAACAGACCTTATCAAAAGGTCTGTTTTTATTTGATTTCAGTTAGCAGGCTTGATGCCTTCTGACGTGACTTTTCCTCAGGTACCTCTTCTGGATAACCGATGTGAAGAATTGCGGCAAAGCGTTCGTTTTCCTTTAATCCCATATCCTGTTGAAACCCTTTGTCGTATAAAATACGGCCGCTCTTCCATACCATACCGATTCCTTGATCCCAAGCCAGCAGCTGGAAGTTTTGAATGAGCGCACTCACAGCGGCAAAATCATCATTTCTCACAACTGGATTTTCGTCTTCTTTTAGAACAACAAGTAAAAGAGCTGGTACTTTAGAAAAATAATCTCTGTACTGATTGATCTTTTCTTCTTTTGCGTCTGGATTGTTGCGTTTAAAGAAAGCAATAAACCGCTCAACAAATACCTCTTTTGCTTCATCCGTCACTGCATATAAAAAACGCCAAGGTTCCGTGATTTTATGATTGGGTGCATAGACTGCATCCTCTAATAATGGCTGAAGCTGTTCAATGCTCACCGGCGTTTCTTTGAATTTTCGAATCGATCGTCTATATCTGACAGCGTCTCGAACCGTTAACGCTTCTGTTTGTTGTTTTGTTTCTGGCATATATGTCATCCTTTCAATCAACCTTAATTGAAATTGATTCTCATTCACATTATAAACATGATCATGTGCTGTTTGCAAATAAGACCTCACCTCTCTGCTAAAAAGTTGTTTGCCTTTTTCAAGTAATGTTACAATCATATTACGTTTTAAACAAATTTTGAGAAAAAAGCCAAGATGATGAAATGATTTCAGGTATTTCCACTTTGTCTCATGCGGCTATTTTTTCAAAAAGCTTTCAACCCATGATTGGAAGGGAGGCTTCTGAATGGAATGAAAATCAATATTGGGCAAATCATCAAACTCTATCGTTACAAACAAAATATGACCCAATCGGAGTTGGCAGAAGGAATTTGTTCTGTCTCTCATTTAAGTAAAATTGAAAATGGCTCAAAAGAGGCCAATCAAGATACGATCAATCTTTTGCTTGAACGGCTTGGAATTAGTCAAGAAACGCTGTCGCAAAAGGCGCGTCATCTGTTGTCATTACTCGATGAGTTTCAGATGAACATGTATTTCTATGCGCTCGATCAAGCAGAGCAAAATGCAGAAATGATCATTCATCACGAGGAACAGTTCTTTTCGCTAGATTTAGGGATTCAGTATCATTTGTCCTTATTTCAATTTTATTTATTAACAGAAAAACAGCAGCTTGCCTTAAAAACGCACCGCGTGCTTAAGAAGTTTGAAAAAACCTTTATTGACACAGAAAAAGAAACGTTTGAATATCTAGATGGCATCCACCAGATTAAAATCGGTCAACTCGAAGAAGGATTGAAAAGACTTGAAAGCTGCTTTTCTTACGCTTCTGTTGAACAGAGCGACCTGTATTATCACTATGCAAAAGCACTTGGAGCCATGGGGCATCTCGGTGATGCGCTTGAGGCCACACATCAAGCAATGGATTTGTATAGACAAAAAAATAATTTCAAGCGGGTCATTCATTGTACACTCATTCATGGGGTCATCTCACTGGAATTAAAGGCCTTTCAAACAGCTAAAAGATATTTAAAAGAAGTGATTTTACACACATCGCTTCACCCTGATGCTTATATTAAGATGACAGCTTATTTTTATTACGGGGTTCTCTTAAAACGCCAAGGAGATTTCTCATCCGCTGTGCCTTATTTACTAGATTCACTCAATTATTTTAATCAAGAACAGATAGAAGATCGTTACTGTGAAACGCTTTATGAAATCGCAACATTGTATGCGGAATATGATCGCAAAAAGGCGCTTCCATACATACACGAGCTGCTCAAACAGCCTCGTATTCAACCAAACTGTTTATATATGATTAAAATCTATAAATTGATGATTGAAGAGAATCCTCATGATTTGAAAACTTATTTAGTAGAAGCAGCGATTCCTTACTTTGAACACAATCAGCTCCACAATGAGTACTTGTTTGCTCTTAGAACCTTACTTTCCTATGCGGCTTCTGAGCTTGATAAGCGTGCGTATATGTCTTACACAACGAAGCTACTTGATCACTTAGCATCATATATCCCATATTACAAAAAAGCATGACCTTCTGCCGATCGAAGGTCATGCTTTTTCTATGATTAGATGGTTTTTTGTTGATCTGTATCGGGACGGGTGACTTGTTCGACAGAATGAATGTACCGTTTTCTCGCAAAATAATCGTAAGCATGCTGCCCAAAGCCAAGCCAAATGCTGAGTACAATGAATGGGACCGTTCCCCATAATGCAGGGATGTGACAAGCCATTCTCAGCCAAGTATAAATCCCTGAGTTTTTTTGATTTTTCGCTAAGGAAATAGACACGATTCGTTTCTCTGCCTTCTCTTCACTAATTTTATTCAGTCTCAGCAGCTGTGAGTGTCTAAATGATTCAAAGTGAATTCGGTTTTTCCAATCGAGTGATTTCAACAGGTCAATCGCTTTTGCACATGAAGGACTTTGTCCGTCATAAAACACAAGCAGTCTGAGTGATTTGATGGAACGCTGTTCTCTTTTCTTTGATTCAGCGAGCTTCTTTTTTTCTTGATCGAGATAGATGATTTTTTTCATAAATTGATCGCCAGCCCTTTTCCTTCATTTATTTTTTTTAGTTCGTTCAAAGGAGATTACAACTAGATTACTATAGTTGCTGGGCCTCTTGTATTGGGAAAAAGCCATCCGACGTGCGTTATATGAGCCTTTAGATAAGGGCAAAATAGCTGTTTTCATGGCATATATGAGGTTTTTCAACTAAAAGTGGTTGGGAAAATCGTGATGCTTTGCGGTTTTCTGCGGTATTTGATAGAATTCTGCGGTTTTTCTACATCTTTATGCGGTGTTTTGTAGGTGAAACGCAAAAACAAGATAAAAAAAGACTACTTCCCATTGCGGCGAAGTAGTCTTTTGGTTTATATTTTTGCCAAAACTTCTACTATTTCTTTCTCAATATCTTTCCATAAGTAACGATCTGTCGTATAGTGATGTGCGGCTTCTTTCGCAAACACTTTAAATGCTTCCTCAAAATCGGGTGCATCTTTATCCGGCTTTTTCTCGTCGACAAAGCGCTGAGCTTCTGCTGAGCGAGGTCCCCATTTCCCCACTTCTTTCCCGTCCTGATCAATGATGACGATAATCGGAATCGATCTTGCGGTCCCGTTCGTTAAATACTGATCCATCAGGTCTAGGTGCTCGTCCCGAATGAAATAGCGCGCATCAATCAGTGCTTCATTTGCAATACGCATGAAAATAGGTGCATTGACCATCGCATCGCCGCACCAATCTGCCGTGATCACAAGCGCTCTCAGTTTTTTCTTTTGAAGTTTTTGAAGCAGCTCTTTTTCCTTTTGATGAATTGCGTACTGGTTGTACACCGTGAGTAAGTTTTCACGATTTTTCTCCATGTTGTGTACATATGTACGTTCAGCTAATCCCTTTGTAAACCATTCATTTAGTGTCATGTGAACATCCCCCTTACCCTTCAACTTTACCACTTTTGCTATTCTTTTGTCTAAAAAAACCTTCACCTAGTGAAAGGTAAAGGTTCTTTGGACTTATGGACGCCGTTTTCGATTTGGGTCCATTCCTATCAGCTTAGTGACGAGCACCATTGTGACAGGCAGTGATGTATTCTTTTTATACGCTAAATATTTTCCGCGCCATTCTGGTTTATATTTCTGTTTAAACGACCGTAAGCCGCTGAAACTATACATATATCTGACGTTATTGAAGATGACACTCGCCAAACGTTCTGTCAGAAAGGACTGGTGGAACGTGCCTACATTCGATAATGGCGCCATTCCCATGTTAAAGGATGTGTAGCCTTTTTCTTTCGCCCATTGAAAAAGGTGGATAAAGAGTGCATCCATCATCCCGTTCGGTGCATCATGCATATGACGCATGAGGTCGATGGATATCTCTCCTTTTTGGTACATCGGCATTAAGGACACAAAAGATATGATCTGTCCTTGTTCATCCTTTAAAATCGCAATCGGTGCTTTTTGAATGTAGTCTTCATGGAAATAGCCTAATGAAAATCCTTTTTCTTTTTTCTTGCCCAGCCAGCTGTCAGAGATTTGTTTTAAGGTTGAGATCAATTCCTCTGAAAAGGGCGGCTCCAGCATTTCAAACGTATAGCCTTCTCGTTCAAATTTATTTGCGACAGCCCGTAAGTTTGATTTTTTCTTTCCTGACAAAGAGAACGTTTCTAAATCGACCATGGCTTCTTCCCCAAGCTTAAAGAAGTGAAAACCTAGGTCATGATAAAGCGCCATTCCTTCGCGCTCTACTTGGTAAAAAGCGACACGATAGCCTGCTTTTTCTGTCTGTTCCAAAAATTCTTCCAGTACAAGCGGATAAGAGGCTTTACGGCCAGAAGGATCTCCAAGCACAATAACGCAGCGGCCAATCCGGCCAAACTGAAGCATCGCCTCTCCATCACTTGAGAAAAACAGTTTTTTGTCTCCCAAAAAACCTAGATGACTAAGAGCATTTCCTCCCTTTTCTTCGAGAAAAGTTTTTAATTTTTCTTCATCGGCTTCTTCACCGATTGGAACTGCTTTTTTATTAAAAATCAATTTGCTAATGAAAAAGAAAAGAGGGACGCCAATTAAAGCAATCATACTGGTCATCGTGATATGCCGTTCATTATGAACCAAATAGTCCTTGCTTAGGAAATGACCAATTTTCATCCAAATGAAGTTCCCAATGACATTATAGTTAAACAACACGAGTAAATATCCGGCGGCGGCCGCCACAAACTGATTCAAAGAATAAGGGGCCTGCTGCTTCACAAATTGATTTCGAAGCGAGAAAAATACCACCATGATGACCGGCAATATAAAGATCAAACTCAGGTTAAACCCTTTTAGTAAAGTAAACACAAAGCCGCCTGCTAGGGCAATCATTGTCAATAGATAAGACCGTTTTGTTCTTTTATACACTTCAATGGACAAAATCATTAAAATGATCCCGAACATTAAAGAAAGACCATTAAATCCTGATAACAAAAAGCGTGGAATGGTTGTAATCACGCCTAAACGATCAACAGGAAGCACAACGGAAGCCATAATGAGCAAACCGCTTCCAAACGTTAAAATGGACAAAGATCCGTACAATAGACGGATGAGCAGCGCTCGGTGCAAAACAATTAAGACGTTCGTTGTTTCAATAGCAGGAGCCATTCTCGGATTGCCTTCAAGACGCCTGAGTGTTGTTCCAGTTAAATCGTATGCCGCTAGACAAAGTCCAAGAATAAACGGGAAAATGGAGTAAACGAAGCGGTACAATACAAGCGCTGTCAGTACCATCTCTTTATCAAACCCAATGTATTGCATACTGAGTAAAAAGATCAGATCAAACGAACCAAATCCGCCCGGAACCATACTGATTAAACCGCCGATTGACGCAATCGCAAAGACGCCTAATACAATACGGACATCAACGTTCATCCCCATAGAGACAACAGCCATGTACATGACAAGACCAGCTGCCAGCCACTCTAAAAACGATGCACCAATATAAGCATAGATCGGGTGCTTCAGTCCGTTTTCACCGCTCTCAATCGAGCTTTTTCGAATGGACGCCATGATGATGTAAATGGGTACAATACAAGCAAAAATAATGACAAATGCCCATAACCACGGCTCCTGACTAATAATACTTTCAACTGGCAGGACCCTAACTAAAATCAAATCACTGAAAATAGATAAGCCCAGTAGAACGGAGGATGTCAAAAGGGCAATGCCTTTCAGCAGTTTTTTCGTATCTGTTATGTATTCCTTGTATAGAAGCGTTCTAAGCCCTGCTCCTGATAAACCACCGAATCCAAGTACACTGTTAAAGGAGTTGGCGATCCAAGAAATTCGGATCGTTTTCCAGCCGCTGATGGGCATATCAAGGCTTTTTCTTAAAATAAAATCATATAAGGACATGGATAAAACAGCGACAAGTCCAAGAAAGACTAGAATAAACAAGTCCATTCGATTCAAGCTGTCAATAATATAAAACGTCTTTTTAATGGAAAGGCCGCTCAGCTCCTGCTTGGCGACAAAAATTAAGACAAGGATGATCACGATCGGAAAGAGCATTTTTAAGATCGTCATACCCGTTTTTTTGTTCCACATGTTTTTCCCAACTTTCTAAGTTGCTTCATTAATTTCAACTGACCATTATTATACAACAAATACCACTTAATTCATGCAGTTTAACATTCAAAAGCTTCATGATACTTTCAATTAGAAGTAAAAATCAGTAATATAAAGAAAAGAGCCGCTTAAAGGAAGTGAACAAGCGTGGAATATAATATTCATGACACCACCGTACTAAAAGAGGAAATCCTGTCTCCTGAGGAAAAAAAGACATGGGTGCTGTATATGAAAGTGCTCACTGCTGCAGGACTTGGAGATGTTTCTGAATGGATGAAGCTTGATATGAGTATGCCTCAAATGAAAGTACTCATGCTGCTCAATAACCATGGCTCTCTTAAGGTGTCCGAAATTGCTGAAAAAATGGGGGCTTCTTTGTCCAATATGACAGGGCTGCTTGATCGGTTAGAACAATCGAACTTTGTGGAACGAAAGCATTCTGAGCGTGACCGTCGAATCATTGTCGTAGAATTGACAGAGGAAGCGAAAAATATTTTCAGAAGTATTTATCAAAAAGGGCATGAAAAAATTAAAAATTCCCTGCAACGGCTCAATGACGAGGAAAAAGAAAAAGTCAATGAAGGTCTAGCCATTTTAGAAAAAGCACTTCGTCCTGAACGTGGCTAAAAAAGGAAAAAAGACGGTCACTTGAGGTCCGTCTTTTTTCATTCTTCTTTTCCTTGTTTATCTGGGGTGAAAAGATATTGACGAATGACTTCCCGATCATCCCACAGGAGATAACCTAAACCGATAATGAGAAAAATGATGCTGATCCACGTACCGCCTGGGAGTATATCTTCCAGTTCCTCGATCGTTCTTACTGTGCTTACATTTCCACCATAACGAATCTCAAACAAAACGAATTTTGCTATATAAAACAATGCCGCCATGCAGATAAACATAGCGCCGACAATTCTTCTACTAGACATGTGTTGACTCCTTTACTTCCACTGATTTCTTTTGATTAATTCCGTGATATGGGCGAGATGATGCTGTGAATGCCAGACGTACATTCCTGTTGCATCATATAAGGACACCGTTTGTTGATCGGCCGGATGGTAATATGCAGCGTTGAAATCTTCCTCTGTCATCTCGCGAAGTAATGTGACCCACCGGCGATGCAGACTGCTGATTAACGGCAGTGATAGGCTGATAGGCGCCTTACTGTCAGGAAGTGAAGCAAATGCCTCCTGATCATATGGACGTATGTGCGGTGTTTCTTCTGTCAGCGCAAGCTTAAATCGCAAGTAAGCGTTCAGATGGCTGTCCGCTACGTGGTGAATGAGCTGACGAACAGTCCATCCACCTGGCCGGTATGGGGTATCCAGCTGATCATTTGTCAATGGGACAACTGCCTCTTCATACTTTTGAGGAATGAGTGCCAGCTCATCAATCCATGCCTCCAGCTGCTTTTTCGTTTGTTGGTCCACCGGTTCATATAAGCCAATCGGATATTGTAATGATGTCATCTGCTGCCCCTCCTTAAAATCCTTCTAGAACAAATTTACCTATCATCTTCCCTTGCTCAAGTGTTTGATGTGCCTGCTTCAAATTGGCGGCATTGATGGGGCTGAGCACCTTTGTTAATGTATGTTTTAACTTCTTCTCTTCAAATAATGTACTCGCTTCTTTTAAAAGCTCGTGCTGCTTCATCATATCCGAGGTTTTGTACATCGGCCGTGTGAACATGAATTCCCATACAAATGCAGCACTTTTATTTTTGAGTAATTGAATGTCTAAATGGTGCTGATTTTCAACAATGGTACAGATCGTCCCTTGAGGTTTAATCGCTTCTGCCATCCCTTTGAAATGGCCATCTGTATCATTTAAGCATAAAATGTAATCCACTTCGCCAATCCCTTTTTCCCGAAGCTGCGCTAAGAGCGGCTGGTGATGGTCAATGATATGATCAGCCCCTAATGAGAGACACCATTCATTTGTTTCAGGTCTTGATGCAGTGGCGATCACAGTCGCCTTTGCTAATTTGGCGAGTTGAATGGCGATAGAGCCCACTCCGCCTGCTCCACCGATGATCAGCAAGGTCGAGCCTTCTGCATCCCGCTTCATATGCATTCGGTCGAATAGCGCTTCATATGCCGTAATTGTTGTAAGAGGCATGGCAGCTGCTTCGGCAAAAGAGAGATTTGCAGGCTTTTTCGCCACAATTCTCTCATCCACAAGCTGGTATTCACTATTTGAGCCTTGTCGCGTGATATCTCCTGCGTAATAGACATGGTCACCAGGCTGAAACAACGTACACGCTTCGCCCACTTCCATCACCGTACCGCTTGCATCGTAGCCAAGAATTTTCAGTTCTTCTTCTTTCTGATTCTTCGGTGACCTCACCTTTGTATCCACTGGATTCACCGACACAGCCTCTACTTTCACCAGAATATCCCTGCCAGCTGTTTTGGGCTTTGCCACCTCCTGATCGATCAAGCTTTGTTCATGCTCAATTGGCAAATACTCAAATAATCCAACTGCTTTCACTCGCTCGCACTCCCTTTCTCCATGCTTCTTTTCCACATTTTATCATACATTTCTGATGCTGATGGATCAGTCAGCAAGCGATTGCACATTTAGGATTTCTTCAAAGCCCTTCGTTCCCTCACGATGTAAGAAGGACGAGCCTTTTGTAAAGAGAGGACATAGGTGAACCAGCCGCTCGATTTAAAGAAGTACTGAACATAATAAAACTGAATGTGCTGAAAGAAAACGACGATGAACAGAAAAATTGTGAATAATAGCGTCACAATGTCTCCCTGCATCGATCCACTGATCAATAACATCACAAAACCGAGCATCATGAGCTGTTCGAGCCTCTGCATGATCAGGATAACGAGATGTCCCCGTTTGGTTAGGTCACCTGATTGACGCTTTCGAATGTTTCTTGATTTATAAAACCATACCATACTTGTCACTAGATGATGAATGATAAAAAGAGAGATCATGACCATCAATAAAGGAGTTGATTCAAAAAGGTCTTTTATAATGAATGGGATCACCAAAAAATAAAATGCGGTAAATGCGTGTCTAGCTGATAAGAGAAATAGTTGTTTTTCTATGTATCGCTGCATGTGCCTCACCTCTATATGTAGTACGTCTCATTTGTCATAAGGTTCCTTCTGCCTATCAAAAAAGGATGCCCTGAAAAAGGCATCCTTCATGAATCAAGCTTAAAATGCAGCACTCAGTACGACAGGGCCTTGCGGAAGCTTGTTATCCTTTTTTGGTTCAAGGGTGACAGCCACCGTATCCCATGATTCGTTTGCTTCTTTTTCAGATAACGCATAGGTGACGGTGCCCTCTCCTTTGCTATCTGTTTTAAAGGCACCGGCCGGAACGGGCTGATCTCCTTTAATGAGCCATACTTGATAAACAGCTGATGAATCAAGCTGGCCTTTTAATCCGTCGGCACTCACGACAAGCTCTTTTTTGCCGTGATGCTCAATCACTGAAAAAGCACCCGTTGTTTTTGCAGATTCAGCAGATGCCAGTGGTTTTGTCGCAACAACTTTGACAGGTTGTTCTGCTTGATCTGTTCCATTTGTTAAGAAATACACGTTCCCAGCTGCAGAAATGAGAAGTAGTGCAGCAACGAGAGGCAAAAGCCATTGATTTTTCTTCTTCATTGGCGGTTTCATCTCATTTGCATCACGAACCATTTTGAGATCTTGAGGCGGGTTCGATGTTGCAGCGATTGTTGTCTCTCGTATCTCTTCTTCAAATACTCTTGATAAAATGCGGTCTTTCATCCCTGCCGGAGGCGTTTCGTCCTCTGCTAGAAACGGAATATCAGACATGAGCGATGTCAGTTCTTCAAGCTCTTCTTTGCAAGCCGAGCAATGTTTGATGTGTTCTTCAAACTGCGCCTTTTCTTCTCCTTGTAAATGCCCGTTAAAGTAATCAATGACTTGATGTTTACACTGAGTCATGCCTCTTCCTCCTCCTTTCCTCCGCGAGACAGTTTCGTTCGTAAATGCTTCAATGACAATCGAACTCTTCCCTTCACCGTTCCAATAGGGATGCCTAGCTTTTCCGCAATGCTCTTTTGTGTCATTCCTTTAAAATAGACATCTTCGATGATGGTTTGCTGTTCTTTCGACAATGTTGATACTGCTTCACGTATGATTTGTTTTTCTTCGTTCCATTCTACTTCTTTTGACACATCTTCTTGATGATCTGCCAAGTATTCAATATGCTCATCTTCAAGAGCTGTTTCATTTCGGTGTTTCCTTAATAGATCGATTGCCGTGTTTCGTGACATCATAAATAACCATGAGGAAAATTTCCCTTTATCTGTATTGTATTCTCCTATGCCGCGCCAGAGCTTGATAAAGACTTCTTGAAGCACTTCCTCCGCCAGCTCACGGTTTCCAGTCATTTTATAAATAAACGAATATAACACACGTTCATAGCGATCGTACAATATTTCAAGCGAGGGCTTGTGTCGATCATGTTTGATCTTGTGATACAGCTCAAAATCCTTCAGTGTGTCCATGGTCATCTCCTTCCTTTTTCATGAGAAAGAGCATTATGCATTCATCATGAAATCTTCACGTATGGCTCATCACTCAAATTGCTGAGATAAGCCTCCTTTGTACTTTACTCTTTTTTCAAGGAGAAAAAAAGAGCGCTGAAAAAGGAAATGTGTTCCTCATGAGAATGTACTTACTAAACGGATGGATTGACCATTTGGATCACCCACCTCAAGGAAAGTCAAGAATGCATGTGTTTCATTCACTGTTCAGTTGATTTTAGCAAACTCTCATTAGTCTCTCAATTTACATCAGGTAGAACGCATCCTTTCATCATGTCATAATAGAACGAAACAGGAGAACTGGAGTGTCCGAAAATGATTGTAACGATTGTTCTTTTTTTATTAGCTGGTCTGGCTGAAATAGGCGGTGGTTATCTTGTCTGGCTGTGGCTGCGTGAAGCAAAACCCGTCAGCTACGGAATCGCAGGTAGCCTCATCTTGGTCGCTTACGGCGTCATCCCTACATTCCAGCAGTTCCCGACCTTTGGGCGGGTTTATGCGGCCTATGGCGGTGTTTTTGTCGTTCTCGCTGTGTTTTGGGGCTGGTGGGTCGATCGCAAAACCCCTGATTTCTATGACTGGATGGGTGCTTTGATCTGTTTAGCTGGTGTCAGTGTGATGTTATTTGCCCCCCGCAGTTAAATGATCACACGCTAAAAAGCCGGCAATATGCCGGCTTTTCCTCTTTTACATTCTAAATTGTGTTTCATACAAACGCCGGTACATCCCGTCCATTTCCAGCAGGTCTTCATGCCTGCCTTGCTCCTTGATGCCCTCTTTTGTTAAAACCACAATCCGGTCAGCATGCTGGATGGTTGCTAGGCGATGCGCAATAATAAACGTGGTTCGTCCTTCAGATAGTTCTTCAAGTGAGCCCTGAATAAAGGATTCTGTCTCCGTATCCAGAGAAGATGTGGCTTCATCTAAAATAAAAATTGGCGGATTTTTAAGGAAAATACGTGCAATGGAGATACGCTGTTTTTGTCCGCCAGATAACATCATTCCGCGTTCACCGATGATCGTATCAAGTCCATTTGGCAAGCTATTTACAAGATCCTTCAGTTGGGCTTTCTCCACTGCCTGCCACACTTCTTCATCAGATGCATCGAGTTTTCCGTATAAAATGTTTTCTCGGATGGTCCCATGGAATAAATAAATATCTTGCTGGACGACACCAATTTGTCTCCGCAACGAAGGCAGTGTCATCTTTCTTGTCTCTATGCCATCAATTGTAATGGTACCCTCCTGCCATTCGTAAAAACGTGGCAGCAAACTGCAAAGCGTCGATTTTCCAGCACCAGAGGGGCCTACGACCGCAATGGTCTCTCCTTGTTTCACCTCAAGATTGATGTCATGAAGAACCGGTTTGTCTAATTCATATTGAAAAGACACGTGCTCAAAAACGATATCCCCTTTCAACTGACCAACTTCAATGGCATCATCCGCGTCCTTTTCATCTGGCGATTGATCGATGAGTGATGCAAATCGTTTAAAGCCCGCTGCACCTTTTGGATACATTTCAATGACTGCATTGATTTGTTGAATGGGTCCTAAGAAGATGCCTGTTAATAGCACAAATGACACAAATTCCCCATACGTCATATTTTTTTGCAGCACAAACCATGCGCCGCATACAAGGCCAAACACTGTCACACTCTTAATAAGAAAATGACTAACAGCGGTATGCACAGCCATCATTTGGTATGTGGTTAGCTTTGTCTTTCTAAATTGCTCGTTATGTTCAATAAATCGGTCCATTTCATGTGATTCATTTCCGAATGCTTTCACAACCCGTATGCCACTAATATTGTTTTCCACACGTGAATGGAATTGACCAATACTCGAGAACATTTTATCAAAAGCAGCAGACATTTTTTTCGTAAAGTAGACGGATAATCCGATCAAGAATGGAACGACAATAAATGTGAGAACCGCCAGCTGCCAATTAATCGACAGCATCAAGCCAAAGGCACCTGTGAGTGTCATCACAGCGATAAATAAATCCTCCGGGCCATGATGCGCGATTTCTCCAATATCCATTAAATCATTTGTCATACGGGACACGAGTTTTCCCGTTTTCTTTTTGTCAAAGAAGCGAAAGGACATTCTTTGTACATGAGAAAATAGCTGATTCCTCATATCCGTTTCTATATTAATGCCTAATTTGTGCCCAAAATAGGTCACGACATAATGCATCGTAGAGCTGATCACGTATAAACTGAGGAGCAGAATGCCCCAAAACCAAATGGCATCCCAATCACCATTTGGCAGCAAATCGTCCATCACTTTACTGATGGCAAGGGGAAAGGATAATTCGAGTAAGGCTGCCAGTACTGCACAGGAAAAATCTAATATAAACAGCCCCATATATGGTTTGTAGTATGAGAAGAAACGCTTTAACAATTGACAGACCTCCTACCGATCAGACATTTCTGTCAATATGTCAGCAAACTCTTCCGCCTGATTTGCTACTGCAATCGGATCGTAAGGCCAGAAGAACTCTGTATCCATTTGATAGGTCTGCTCTTTTTTGACAGATTCTAGACTCTTCCAAATAGAATTGTTTTTATCAAATGTTCCGCCGTTGCTTTCATCAATGAAAATGTAGTCTCCTGCATATTCTGGAAGGGTTTCATAAGAAATGACCTCATACCCTGTCTTACTTTTTAAAATCGTATCTCTGACCTGTTTTGGCGGGTTTACCTGTAATTGCTGATATAATGCCTGCCCGCCTCGGTAAATTCCGTTACCATATACATAGACATCATTTTTAAAAGCGCCCATGATCGAGACCGTTTCATTCTCTTTTAAAGCAGACTTCACTTTTTTTCTAGCAGCCTCGATTCGTTGATCGAAGGCGGTGAGGAATGCTTTTCCTTCCTCTTCTTTATTTAAAACTTTTGCCAGTGTCGTCAATTCTTCATGCGCATCTTTGAAAGAGCCGTAAGGATACACGATGGTAGGGGCTATTTTTTTGTACACATCATAGACTTTTTCATCCTGTACTGCTGTGATAATCAGATCAGGCTTTAAGCTAAGTGCTTTTTCAGCTGAACGCTCGTCACTGATGTCCTCTATTCCTTTTATCTTGTCTTTCAAGTGTACGTTCTTTAAATCCTGCGTGGTCGATCCAACAGGCTGAACGTCAAGTGCAATCACACTCCCTAAATATCCATCTACGAGAATTCGTTTAGGTTCAGCTGGAATCTCTATCTTTCCTTTCACTGTTTCAACCGTTTTCGTTTCTTGCTTTGATTCTGCTGTTTTGGCTTGTTCTTTATTGCCACAGGCCGTCAATATCATTAGAAGAATGACAGCACATATCCAATACGTCTTTTTCATCTCCATATTCCTCCTTCATTTTCGCCACTACAAATGAGAATAGTTATCAATTACTAGTCTCATGTATTCTATCAACCTCACCCGTAGTGGTCTATGGAGGATTCTCGCAACTTACATATGGACAATTGTTGGATAGGCTGGCTGTGTCAATTGAGAGACAAACCGGTCCATCAAAAGAAGTGCACGCTCTCCTTCATCAAATCGAAACTCCTCCAGTTTTACTGGATAAAAGGTACCATTTTTCACAGCCGATAATTGACGAAGAACATCACTTTCTTCCATTCGCTTGTCCATTTGCTTATACCACCCATATTGGTCAGAGACAATAAAAAACATATGATCCGCCTCGTATTCTCCAAGTCTCTCTAAAGGAATGACTGTATGTTGATTAGGAAGAAGAACTTCTTCTAAAATGGCTTTTGGAGGTTTTAAGCCAAGCGTTTCGTAAAGATAGAAGGCCCCTCTTGCCTCATAGGACCACATATACACTTTGTCATGTCCTCTCATTTCATAGATCGCAACGGTCTCGCCTTTTTCTCTAAAGGAAGACAGGTTGTTTCTTGCCTGTTGACTAAGCTGTTCAAATCGTTTCACCCAATCGTTTGCCTCGTGTTCTCTTCCTAAAAGGCGTCCTATAGACAGTACCTCTTGTACAGCATGATGACCGACGTATGGCAGAACAAGAACTGGTGCGATTTGCTCCAACCGCTTGATCAATGCAGGTTTTGAATAGTAATAGTTAGGGACGATGATGACATCTAATTGAAGTGATTTGAAGACGTCATCAGGCGTGTGTTCATTTATGACGAGCGAACTGGCCAGATGTTCTTTGAGTATATCTGAATGGAGATAGGTTTCTTCGTCAATACAAACAGGCTCAATGCCTATTGCGACCAATGACCCGACAAATTGAAAAGCAGCAATCCGCTCTGGTCTTCGGTTCATTCGAAACTGACTGGGCGTTCTTCCTGTTTTTTGACGGAACTTCCTGCTGAAATATAAACTGTCTGCATACCCGACTTGCCGTGCTATGATTTGAATTTGATCGTCTGTTTGTAAAAGACGTTTTTTGGCTTCGTCTATTCGAATTTGTGCAATGTATTCTGTCACACTCATCCCCATACTTTGTTTGAAAAAGGTAGAAAAGTAACTTTCATGAAACCCCATCTTATGAGCTAAGTCTTTTCTTGTTAGTTTTTGATTATAATGTGCAGTCATATACTGCAAGATCATGTTAATCGAATAATGCACTTTTTCGTTGTATGGCTTGGATTGTTTGCGGAAAATGAACATGATTTCTTCCAGCCATTTCGCCTGTTCTTGTACGATTTGGCTCGTCTGTATTTGTTTGATGTAAGAAAAAAGGACGGCAGAGCCTTTCACCACTTCACCGTTATCAGGGAGGTCATCGTGATTCACCTTATAGACCAATTCATTTTGTGCATCATGTGCCAGAGTGAATTGATCAAATGTGACAGTATAGATCACCACTTGCTCGCTGGACAAAGATTGAATCATGACATCTATACCTGAGCGGATCAATACACTGTCTTTGGCGTTTAGCTCATATCGAATTCCTTCCATATCAAGTCTCACCGCACCGTCCGTTGTCAAGAACATCAGTGAAGATGTTTGCCATGAGTCCGTTTGTTTCACAGAAAGAGATCGTTTACTGCTTTCTTTCATGCGAAGAATTGTATGAGTATAGGCGGTCATTTTCTCTTTCTCCTTCCATATAAAAAAGTGCTAAAATAAACCATTTTAGCACTTCAATGTCTGACTGAATGGTGATTATCGCGCTCCAGCCGTTTGTAATTCTTTGTTTTTCTCTTTAAAGCGTTCATTATGTGAAGACACGTACGCTACTTTTTCTGCTTCTGGTTCGATGTATAGCTTTGCGCTATTGAGTGCATTAACTCCATCAACAAACGTACCGGCAATTAAACGCACTTTACTTTTATGTGTGCATAAGTCGCCAACTGCATAGACGCCAGGTAAATTGGTTTCCATCTTTTCATTGACCTCGATGAGTCCCCACTCACCTTGCTTGAGTCCCCATTCTGATAGAACACTTAAATCACCTTTCATGCCATGGTTGACGATGACAGCATCGGTTTCGATTCGTTCGATGTCGCCTGTTTCTAAGTGCTGAATGGTGACGGCTTCAATTTTGTCACCTTGACCATGAAGCTCTGTGAGTTCATGCGGTGTGAGAATGCGAGCACTAGATGCTTTCATGTTGGCGACGTTTTTTTCATGTCCGCCAAACATATCACGACGATGCACAACGGTCACACTTTCAGCAATTGGAACGAGGGCATTTGCCCAATCAACAGCTGAATCTCCGCCTCCAGAGATGACTACCCGCTTTCCTGCAAACGTCTTTAGCTCCTGCACGGTGTAATAAAGGTTTGTTACCTCATAACGGTCTGCATGCTCGATTTCAAGTTTTCGCTGAACTGGAATTCCGTGACCCATGGCTAAGATGAGGGTCTTTGTCAAATGACGATCGCCATTTTCAGCCGTCAGCAGGATATGACCATGCTCATCCCGCTCGAATTGCGTGATTTTTTGATTCAACGCAATCTCTGGTTCAAATGTTTTCGCCTGTGTTTCTAGCTGCTGAATCAGCTGTTCACCTCTTGTTGGCGGCAAACCACCCACATCCCATATGACTTTTTCAGGATAGAGGAGGATTTTTCCGCCAAGGCTTTCGTTATACTCCAGTACCTTCGTCTTTAAATCCCGCATCCCACTATAAAAGGCAGTGTACATTCCTGCTGGACCGCCGCCAATAATGGTGACGTCAAACAATTCAAGCTGATCTGTCATTTGAGTCCCTCCGTTTTTTCATTGAATGATCTATTTATCGTTGATATTGATTCTCATTATCATATGTATCTATTGTAGTCTACTCTAGCGAAGGGAATCAATAGCTTTCTGCAAAAAAAGAACAGGACGAGCGCTTTCTCGTCCTGTCATCCATCACACAATCGTTAATCCAAGGTCCTTTAATTCCAGCGAAACAAGTCTTGCAATCGCATCTGCTCCTTCTTTTGTAAAGTGCGTGCGATCCTCTATGCCTGTTGACAGCATAAAGTAAGAAGTCGTTTTCTCTATGCCGGAAATTTGATAAAACTGGAGACTAACTGTATTTAAATCAACGAGAAGAACTTCTTCTTCATCGGCTAGTTCTTTCATCGCGGCACAGTAATCAGGGAAATCATTGATATATTCTCCGTCTTTTTCATGAAAGCGGCCGACTGGCGTTAATAAAAGCGGTGTAGCTCCTTTCGCTCTTGCTCCGTGAATATATTGAGACAAATAGCTTTTATACGTTGTGAAAGGATCTGTATGCCGTTCGGGCTTCTCCGTTGAAGCATCATTGTGCCCCATTTGTGTAAACAGCCAGTCCCCAGGCTGAATGTCAGCCAATATTTTATCAAGCCGTCCTTCTTCAATGAATGTTTTTGAGCTTCTTCCACCGATTGCGCGGTTGTCGACGCTCACACCCTGCGCTGTGTAGCGATGTAAAAACTCTCCCCATCCTCCTTGAACAGGACGATCTGGATAAGATGCAACGGTTGAATCACCAGCTAAATAGATGGTTGTCATGTTCATACGCCTCCTTTTTCATTGAGCCACCTCTTCAAGAGCGATGCAGACGCTAGTGGCTACTGAAAAGATATGAAACCATTCACATCGCTTATTCAATGATTCTCTTTTTTGTGCTGAAAACCCTGCTTACGATGAGATATGAGTGTATGAAATATGCGGCGGAAGTTCTATTTTTGTCTCAGTCGCTCTCTTTAATGCCTGAAGCATATAGCCAATGCCTTGATAGGGAGCGAGCGGATAATTCGCCTTTTGGTGAGGCTGTAATAAAGGATCGATCACTTTCCGATATTTCTTTCCGCCTAGTATGACTAACTCATCATATACAGCGAGATTTTTTTCATCAAATTGATGACTCAGTTCTTCTCGTGTCACCTGTTCCTTGTGCGGTTTGCCAAAAGCCACATCATAATTTTCATGAATCATGTCCCCCGCCTTTAGGAATCCGTGCTTTGCGGATAAAATCATCCAGTCTGAAAAGAATGTTTGAGCATAGATTTTCGTTCGCTGATGCAGCGGACTCAAGTAGACGAGATCCGCTGGCTGGCTTCCTGCCTCTGGATTCACGTCCCATATTTTCTTGGCGCCGCACGGGATGATACATATTCGCTTCATCTCTTATTCTCCTTTCTTCGCTGGTATGTTACATAGACGATACAGCCTAGTGCCGTTCCAAGTGTATTTAAGATCATATCATCTATATCACTGCTTCTTGTAATCATACCAGATTGTGAGAATATCCATTGAAGGATTTCAATGATCGCTGACAAGATCAACCCAGCCAGCACCGCCTTTTGAAAGCGACATTTCCGAAAAGCTTGATATAGAAAAAAACCGAGCGGCACAAATAAGAGAATGTTCCCTGCCAAATTTAACAAGACAAGGTTTGGATAGCCATGCTGAAAGGCGTGTAGGTTTTGTTGAATGGAGTGGAAGAGAATCAGATTGACGCTCACTTGATCTTTTGGTGCTGAAAAGCGATTCGGAAAGACCGTTAAATAAAAGAGAACATTCGTATATACAAATAGAAAAGCAAGGACCATTTCTGTTCGTAAATAGATAAAACGTTGCTGCTTTTTTGCCAGTCTATATCTCATATTTAGATAGAACGGGACGAGCAGAAGAAAATAAGCCATTGAAAACATAGCACTGGATGTCATACAAATAGCTGCCCCTTTCTTACATCATGCTTGACCATATTACAGGTTATTCAAGCTTTCCTGTATCTATTCATCACTTATTCTCACAATTCATGCGATATTGACAAATCGTCATTTTCTCGGTATACTGACTGACATTCAGTCATTTTAAGGTCGGTGATCCTGTGTCAAAACGAGAAAAAATTATGCTTGCTGCGATTGATGCCTTTAAAGAGAAGGGAATTGAAAAGACGACTATATCGGATATTGTGAAAACTGCAGGTGTTGCGCAAGGAACTTTTTATTTATATTTTCCTTCAAAGCTGTCTGTCATGCCTGCCATCGCTGAACATCTGATCGCACAGATGGTACCAGCCATTGAAATGGAACTCACTCAGCATGCGGATGTACTTGATCAAGCAGATGCGCTAGTTGAATTTATTTTCTCTTTTACAAGACAATACCGTGATGTCCTTGCCCTGACCTACTCAGGTTTAGCTGCCACCGAGCATCTAAAGGAATGGGAAGATATTTATGAGCCGATTTACAAATGGGTCGCTGCTTTTTTAGAAAAAGCTAAGCGGGACAAAAGAGTCCGTGCGAACTTGAACTGTCAATATGCTGCGAAATTCATTATCGGTTTACTTGAATCGTCTGCTGAGCAAATGTACTTATTTACAGAAACAGATACAGAAGAGGTTCTGATTCAAAAGCGAGAGGTGAAGCAATTTCTCCTTTACGCACTAGGCATAGAGACACCTTAACTTAGTACAGCACTTGCTGTACGCTCTTTTTTGGCTTCAAAATGACGAATCGTCAGTTTTCAGTTTTAGGAGGAAATACGATGAAAAAAAGCTGGATGTATGTTGCACTCACATGTTTATTTGAATTACTTTGGGTGTTTGGTTTAAATAGAGCTGATGCTGTGTGGGAGTGGGCGATCATTATCTGCCTGATCCCGGTTGATTTTTATTTTTTAATGAAAGCTTGCGAGAAGCTGCCGACTGGGACTGTGTACGCCGTGTTTGCCGGAGTTGGAACGATTGGTACGTCTTTGATGGATTATGCGCTGTTCGGCGGTTCATTTTCATTAGAAAAGCTTTTATTTATGGGTATTTTAATTCTCGGAATTATTGGACTGAAAGTGTCTGATGGAGATGCACATGAGCAGAAAGGAGAAGCGGTATAAATGGGCTGGTTTTTTGTACTGTTGGCCTCTGCCTGTGAAATTGGCGGAACCATTGGTCTCAATATGTTTAGTAAGAAAAAGCAACTCACGACAGGTATTATATTTGTCGGCGGATTTGCCTTATCCTTTTTGTTTTTGTACACCTCGTTCTCTTCCGTTCAAGTGTCCGTTGCCTATACGGTTTGGATTGGACTTGGAACAGCGGGTTCTGTCTTGTTTAATATGATTCTATTTAAAGAGCCGAAAAACATGATTCGTATCCTCAGCTTGCTGCTGATTGTGATTGGCGTCGTTGGGCTGAAGTTGTTTGCGTAATAGAAAAAGCAATGGAATAGATTGTCCATTGCTTTTTAAGTTAATTTTTATACTTTTCTTGGTACGCTTTAAATTGTTCTTCGTATTTTTGCAACTTTTCCCCATCGACTTTTGAATTTAATTTCGGTTTCCGCTTTCCAATCACCATCACATCTTTATCTACAATAGGACTTGATAAAAAGATGTATGGTGCAAAACGATCACACTTCGTATTTGGAAGGGTTACGGATAATCTAGCATATTCTTCTGTCGGGAATTGGTTTGAAATGTCAAGTTCCTTGAGTCCCTCTAATGCCGATATTGGCTCTAAAGACTCGTCCTTCACTTTTATATTTGATAAGCACAGATATTTTAAATTCTTGAGGTATCTTAAAGGTTGTAGAGTATTTAAGTTTAATGAATTCCAAATCCCACCTGACAATTGCAACCATTCTAAACCAGTGTTTTTTTGCAAAGGAGCTATGTCATTCAACTTTGAAAAATCTGTTATGGATAAAGATTTCAAAAAAGTATTTTTTGATAAATCCCATAAACTTTGTGCCTTTGTATTCCATTCAAGTGCCAATACCTCAACATCTTTAAGAGAACTAATGATTGATAAATCTTCTACTCTCAGTTCACGCATATAGAGCATTTTAGGGTTAACTAAGCTCAAGATCGTATTAAATTCCTTTTGGCTCACTTTGTAAATCCACAATTTCGTCAGGTTAGAAAAAGAGTTCAACCTTTCAATATTTTTTGTTTTTCCTGTGATTACTAACTCTGTGGAATTTTCATCTATGTCGGCTAAATCATGAACAGCTTCTGGTCGTGCATCATGACGAAAAATATATTCAGGGTCTTCTTTTAACATTCTTTTACCTCCACACCTACTAATGATGGATATTTAAATGAATTTTATCAGAGTTTTGGAGTCAAAACATGATTCTTTCCGATCTTTCTGCCGAAGAAATAGAGGAAGGAATAAAAACTAGATGATCTTCTTTGTCCGTTTAACCACAATCCGCTAGTTATTACGCCTGTTTTCAATCCATTTTATAAAATCTTTATTATCTAAAATATGGAGCAACAACATATCAACGACTTCGCTTTCATTATACTCCATATATTCTGCACAGGTCTTGACGATAGCTTGTACTCTTTCATATAAACAAATAAAAGAACTCCAATTCATATACGAATTAGAGTCCTCATTATATGACTAATACAACTTTCCCACCTTAAAACCGAACCCGTTCATTAAAGATCTTTCTTTTTTATTTCTCGTTTAATGTGGATCATGCTGCTCAAGCAAGAAATCCATTGCGTAAATCGATTCGCCTTTTTCATCCAATAAAAAGTACACAATCAAAGGCTCTCCAAAGGACCCTATCTGCTGCGTGAACAAAACACATGTGAATTTTTCAATACCTATCGGAATCTTCCTTCTTAATAAAGGATGAAGAATAGGCGAAGTCCGAATTGTATCTATATCCACATCCCAACGTTCGTTTTTTAAAGTGGGATAATGCTCTACTAACAATTGGTGTAACATGTCGGTCGTGAGCGTTGCTTTTCCATCAAACTCATCATCTATTATGTTGGTGTTATACATCCGACGGTTGCTTATCCTTTGAAGCATTGATTCGTATTCCTTTTAAGACAAATCGTTTCTGGCCATCAAGAGTACAAGTGATCAATGTCAGTTCATTTTTCCCGCGATCCTTTAGTACATCAACATCCGTCGGTTCTATCGTAGCTGAGCTGACAATTTTGTATTCGTATGTTTCTGCTTGATGATGTAAGACGACTTTTTCTCCTTTAGGCACCTCTGGCAGCTGCCGGAAAAGCCGGTCGCCCCTATACCCTCTATGGCCTGCAATCGTGAAATTTCCTTCCCCTGGCATTTGATGAGATTTGATTTGAGTCAGTGCAATACTTAAATTTTCTTTTGATGTAACAGGTAGCACTTTTTCATTTAAATCAATTGACGGGATCTCAAGCTCCATCGTATCTCGCAGGTCTTCTTCTGACACAGTTAAATGTGGAATAGAAGAAAGGGCATCACTGTCATTTTCTTCAATCATTTTCAATGCCTCTTCCATGGCTGCTGCCTCTTGAGACGTTCGCCACTCATATAGAAAAGGAACGGAGATGAGCATTAGTCCTGCGACCACCAAAAAGCTGCCTAATAAGGTTCTTTTTTTCATCAATACACTCGTTCCTTCCTTTTACTGAATGGTCCTTCTTCTGACTACAAGAAGAACAGTTCCAGACACTACTAGTAAAATCCCTGCATACATCAAATAACGTAGCCATTCTTCCCCAGTCTTTGGCAATTCACCGTTTGAGTCATGAGGCGGATGTTGATCCCCTTGATCTGAAGCTGGAGGATTTGTGTGGTCCACTTCATTCTTCATTGGAGCATTTTTCACAATCAATGTCTTGATCTCCACTTCGCCCATTTGAATTGTAAAAGCGAGTGGTTTTTTTAACGCTACATAACCATTTGGAGCTTTCGTCTCTGTGAGTGTATATTCACCAGGTTTAAGCCCTTTGACAATGGCTTCTCCGTCTTTTCCTGTTGTCACAGATTTGATGATTTTCCCAGCTTTTGTACGAATGTCAAAGGCTGCACCTTTTAAGGTTCTATCAGTCTGCTGGTCTACCTTTATGATACGCAGACTTCCTAAAATCAAGTGATTCTTCGCTGTTAATTGAAGAGGCTTCTGCTGATTTTTCTCAATCGTAAACCGGATCGGCTGATCATCTAATTCATAGCCATGAGGCGCTTTCGTTTCAACGAATTGATATTCTCCCGGTTTTAGATCGTTGATGTGAAGCTTTCCTTTTTGATCCGTTACAAGTGATTTCTTCAGCGTTTTCCCGTCTTTACTCTGAAGAGCAAACTCTGCGTTTTCCAGCGTGTGTCCCTCATCATCTACTTTGGTCAGTTCCACTGCTCCCGGCGTCAGTTTGTTGATCATTTCTACTTTTGTGGGTTTGTCTTGACCTAATCGAATCGTAAATGAGACAGGTGTCTGATCCAATTCATAGCCGGCAATGCTTGCTGTTTCGACAAATTGGTAGGTTCCTGGCTTCAGTTGATCGACTGTCAGTTGACCGTTTTTGTCTGTCTTTAAGTCTTTCTTCACACGCTGATCGTGCGCATCAATCAGGTCAAAGGTCACGCCAGCGAGCAACTGACCATCCTCCCCTTTTTTCTCAAGCTTCACAGCACTTGTCGTCCGAATATTTTCTTTCGTCACTTTCACCAGTTGATTTGGATTGAAATCAATCTTGAAGTCTACTGGTTCTGCATCAAGTTGATGTCCAAAAGGAGCCTTTGTTTCAACCAATTGATAAGCGCCTGGTTTCAAATCGTTGACAGTGATGATGCCTTTTTCATTTGTTGTTAAACCTGACATCAATTCTTTACCATCGTCATTGAAAAGTGTAAATTCTGCGCCTTTCAATCTTTCTTGTTCTTCCCCTATTTTAGTTAGTTCTACAGAACCTTTCTTGAGCTGATTGATGGCCTCCACTTGAATCAAGTCTTTTTGACCTAATTCAACTTCAAAGACAAGTGGTTTCGCACTCAATTCATAGCCTTCAAGACTCTTTCTTTCAACAAATTGATAGGTTCCAGGTTTAAGACCTGTGAAGGTAATCTTTCCATCCTGATTGGTTGTAATCCCTTCTCCTCCTGCCACTATCTTTCCTTTGGCATCAGATAGATCAAAGACAACCCCTTCTAATGATTTCCCATCTTCGCCTGTTTTGTGTAATAGCACTCCGCCAGTTGTGCGGCTATTTTCTTTTGTCACACTGACCAGCTTCTCAGGGTTAAATGGAATAGCAAAAGTGACAGGTGTTTCGTCAAGCTCATGACCGAATGGCGCCTTCGTTTCAACAAACTGATAGGTTCCAGGTTTCAGATTGTTGACGATGATCTTCCCGTTCTCATCTGTGACAAGACCTGTTTTTATCTCTTTTCCATTTGCATCTACTAGCTTGAATTCTGCTCCTTCAAGCACATCATTCTTTTCACCGAGTTTCGTGAGCTGGACAGCTCCAGTTTTGAGATCATTGATCACTTTGATCTCTGCCGGTTTTTTTTGTGCGATTTCGATGGTAAACGGATAAGGTTTATTTTTCTTTTGGTAACCATCAATACTCTCTGTCTCCACAAGCTGATATTTGCCCGGTTTGAGGTCATCGACCAACAGCTTCCCATCTTCATCTGTTGTCAAATCTTTACGCACGACTTTGTCATTTTGATCCAAGACTTCAAATCGAACACCTTGAAGCTTCTTGCCATCTTCCCCTTCTTTCATCACTTCTAATGCACTTGTTTCATAGAGGTTCTTTTGTGAAATGATGACTGGTTCTTTTGGATCGAGTGGTACTTCAAATGTGATGGGTGTTTCATCTAATACATAACCGTCTGGTGCGTTTGTTTCGATGAGCTGATACGAACCCGGTCTTAGTTCATTGATCGTGATCTTGCCATCTTTTCCTGTGACAAGCGCACCATTTAGCTCATGCCCATCTTGATCTAAGAGCTTGAACTGTGCACCTTCTAGTCTCTCTCCGCCTTCACCTATTTTGCTCAATTCTGCAGAGCCTTTGATGATGTCATTTACTGCGGTGACAACCGTTGTTTCTGTTTGATTTTCTTTAATGGTGAACGGCCATTTTTGCTGATTTAATTGATAGCCTTTCGGTGCGTTTGTTTCAACAAAATAATAGGAACCTGGCTCAAGATGTTTGAATAGGATTTCTCCTTTTTCATCCGTTTTCAAATGGGTTTGGACGGTATCTCCAGATTCATTTTTCAGTTCAAATTCTGCATTTTCTAATGCCGCACCCGTTTCTTTGTCTTTTTTCGTGAGCTTCACATGCTGGCGGATTTCTTGGTTTTGCACCGTCATGCTGTTTCCTATTTTCGTTTGATCTCCTGATTCGTAAGGCTGATCAATCGTGACATTGATCGGTTCCTTCGTTTTCAAATAACCATCAGGTGCTTTCTCTTCTGTCACGATATAGTCACCATACAGAAGACGATCAAATCGAAGAGCTCCTTCTTCATCTGTTGTCTTTGTTCCAATGACGATACCGCTCGCAGCATCTGTCAGAGAAAAGGTTGCTCCTTTTAGCGCTTTTCCACCACTCGCATCTACCTTTTTAATGGTTAAAGCGCCAATCGCTCCTGTGCCATCTCCCATGCCAGCGGTACGTTTGACCACAATTGAGGCTTCGGATTCCTTTTTGATTTCTTTTACATTTTCACCTCTAAACGTTACTTCGTTTTGAAGTGTACTTCCCACCTTATCTAAAATGAGAGATTGGTATTCTAAAATATAGGGTCTCGTGATTTCTTCTTTAAATTTGATTTGAAAAGAATCTGGATCGAATTCAAGGTCTAGTTCATAATCCTTCCCTTTTTCAAGCTCATCCTTTTTAGTCACTTGCCCTTTTTCATCTATTGTTGTCGAATACAGATGAAATGAGTTTTCTATTATGGCTTGATTACTGCTCGGATGGTCGATAATCGTCGCATCTTGGACTGTTGATTGACCAAAGTTGATATTCAGTTTCCAATCAATGACTTTCCCTTGTTGATTTCCTGACTTGCTCGTGTATTTCCCTCCATTTGGAATGGACACCACAGCATTCACGTCTGATTCTTTCGTCTTCCCATCATAAAGGGTCGCTTTATTTTCGTAGGTTTTCTGTACTAAATCCATTCCTTCAACACTTGTTTGATACGTGATTTTGTATGGGGAATCAATGGCATGTTTGAAAATGACTTCGAAGCCTGATTCTCCCTTTTCATTTTCAAGGAATTTGATGTCATAATGTTCTTTCGCTAATACTTCTTTTTCTTCCGCACCATTTTCCCCGCCTTGTAAATCAAGCGAGTAGACGATAATTGAATCTTTAAGCAAACGCTGATTTCCTTGAATGAAATCCTCGATTTTCGCCTCTTCTAGATGCTTCAAATTATAGTTCACACCGATATTCCATGTGATCTCTTTTTTCTTTGCATCATATGTTCCATTCTTGAACCCATTGGACTGCGTGTATGTGTCAGGCGTAAAGACAGATTGGTTTTCCTTCGTCAAATCCTTGCCATCTTCATTTACCCATTCAAGTTTTACATGGTTACGCAAGTTCTTTTGATCTTTATCTGCTCTTTTTTCATAATCAAAAGACGTTGTATATGTGATAGTATGTTCTGTCTTGATTTCTTTCGTAAATTGAATATCAAATCCATTTGCATGTTCAACGATTTGATAATCTGTGCCTTCTTCAAGCACTGTATTACCTGTCGTCACTTTTAAACTATCTTTTTGCAGCGTCAATCCTTCGTTTGTAAACGTATCTTTTAATATCACGTTGTTCATGGTTTGTTGATCTTTGTTGAAGATGATACGCCATGGAATGGTCTTGTTCTTGTAATCCGGTGTTCCGTGGTCTTTCGTTAGGATTTGCTGATCAATTCTTTGCTTCCCTTGTTCGCTCTCTTTGCCAGCTGTTACAGTATTGATAATGTCTTCAGCTTCGAAAATTCGCTCGGTTGCTTTTGTTTGATATGTGATCAGGTAAGCCGAGTGGATATCTTGATTGAATTGCAAGGTAAACCCGTTTTGTTCATCCTTTTTTTGAGGTTGAACCACATAATCTTCAAACGCTTTTGTTCCTGATTCTTTGCCATTCTCATCAATTGTGACTTTTTTGACTTGAATTGAATCAGATATTAGCGCCTGTGTACCGTTAAAGAAGTCTTCTATTAAAGCATCCTTTTGAGCCAGCTTTTTTTCGTTATAGTTATACCGAATTTCCCAAGTAATCGTTTGAGTGACTGGATCGTAGTGGGCGGCTTTTTTATTTAAAGGACTGCCTCTTGTCACATTCACGGTTCCTTCTGCTGAACTAATCTCTTTATCAGCAGAGACAAGGGACGCTTTATTACGAAACACAGACTGATCTTGATTCGTAATGTCCGTTTCATACATTAAACGGTAAGCGAGATGCACGTCATCTTTAAATTCGATCGTGAAATCTTGACCATCTGCTGTTTGGCCGATGGTGTAGTGATTTTCGTCAAGCAGCTGTCCAAGCGATGTTTCACCATTTAGCTTTGTATCTACACGATAAAGCTTGATTGAATCTTTTTTTAACGCTTGACCTTCTTGAATCGGATCTAACAGTTTCGCTTGTTTCACATCATCTAAGTCCATATTAAAATCGACTGTCCATTGAATGGTTTCAGCATTGTAAGATCGATTGGGTTCTCCCTTTTTAGAGACATTCGGACCATTTGGAATGTATTGAATCGGAATCGATATCGTATCTTTGCCTTCAATCGGGGTAATCACCACTTCTTTTTCTTCAGTGATCACTGTTTGTTTATCTAATTGTGTCCATACTTGAAGTGTTCCTTGGATATTTGAATATTGTTTAATAAAATCTGTGAACTCGATGGAGGCATTTCCGCTTTCATCTACAGAAAAATAGCCGATGATCGATTGATTAAATTTCATCTCGAGTCGATCGATTTTTTCGTAAATGACTAATTCCTCTGGAACCTTGAAATGGAATTCATCCCCGCCATTATAGTTATGACCATTCGGGATGGCCCACTTATAGTTAATGGAAATCAGTGAGTTGACGTCAGACTTATCAACTGAATTACCTTCCTGATCTTCAAAAATTAATTTCGCATCAGTAAGGAGATTTTCTTGTATCTGCATTTGTTTTGAAACACTTTGCAATCCTACACGATTAGACACGTTCACTTTGTTTTTTAGTAACTCATCTTCATCGCTTTGTGTCTTTTGAACAGTTTCTTGATTGTTAGCAGCTTTGTCTTTCTCCGATGAGGTTGAATCATCTTTTGAAAGATTTTCTTTATGCTCATTTTGCTTTGTTTTCTCTTTTTTCTCAGCTATACTGGTGACGTCAATATCTATAGATCCTTCTAAATTCGGATCAAGCTCAATATCCTCATTGAATGTGACAGTCACTTCATTTTGTTTTGAAACGGTATACTCACCAACAGGGATGTCATCGACAGTAATGCGTTCTTTCTGCTCCTTCTCTACCTGAATGACTGATGGAAGAGAGAGAATATACGGATACTGCTTTTTGAGATCAATTCCTTTGATAGACCAATGCACAATGGCCTTTCTAACTTGCTGATCTTCTTTGTTTGATAACTTGTTGCCTTCGCTATCAGCAAACTCAATATTCACATAAATATTCTCTTGAATGTCTTTAGCTTGTGCCCCTGCTAAAGGCAAGATTCCTAATATACTAGACTGTATGACTAACACCGCAATGAGAGCCAATGACAATATTCTTTTCAATACATCCACCCTTTTCTAAAATTAATTTTCAACAATGATAAAAAATCAGTTGTATACTCTCAGATCGATCACTCCGCTTCTGATCAAATATTTTCTAAAAAAATGTACCTTAAGACCCTATGAATAAGATGAGTTGATCAATCATGAATTGAAAGGAAATCATGAGTAGTGGGTATAGTAACTAGATAGGGGTCTATAGCAATGGGGAATAGTGAGAGGGAACATGAAAAGAATAAATGTGAATTTTTCTATTTATACTGGAATGAACAACAAATGATTAGTACATGCATATATAAGCATGTATTCACATATAGAGCGTTCATATAAAACAAGCATGTATCATATGGTATGTATGGTGAGATAGTTCAGCATCATATAGATCGCATTCCTTCTACTCCCTTCCATATGGTAATCAAAAAGCCGATGCTTTTTATTCTTACTTTTACCGTTTGAGCAGCAAAAAGATAAACAAAATGATCCATTTTTATGGGATTCATGGCATACTTATCATCTTTTAAAAGAAAGATATGGAGAATTAGGGTATAACATTTGTTTTCGTCTAATTTTTTTCTCTTTTATTATGAAAAGTGAAGACAAAACGATTTAGCCTAAACATTAAAATCATTTTATGCCTATTTAGAAATTAAAATGTTCTTTAAGTGAACTTCATAATATAAAGGCAAGCCAAGGGAAGGAGTTAGTTGTTTAATGGAGCTCATTGATAATAAATCAAAGAGATGGATAAAAATTCTAAAACTGCTTGTATCAAAAGATAAGTGGTGGAGCCTTCAAGAGATATCGAATGAACAAATCGGTTCGGTTCGTGCCATTCAAAACGATTTAGAACAAATGAAATCGTTCCAAACAGAGAATGGAGAAGCGTTAATCCACATAAAGCCAAGACAAGGCATATCCATTTGTAATACGCAGACGATACGAGTGGATTACTATATCAAAGAAATTCTAAAGGATACGATTGAAATTCGATTGATTGACGGCGTTTTCTTTGAACAAAACAGGTCTTTCTATGAATGGATGGACACGCTGAATATCAGTAGATCCACATTGTATAACACCATACATAAAATCAATTCGCTTCTTACCTCGTATGACATTGAGTTACGACCAGATAGTATGCAGTTCCATGGAAATGAGAAGGAGATTCGTCAATTTTTTGTGGAATTTTTGTTTGAAGTCTATGGAAGCAGGCTTTGGCCATTCGATGATATTCAAAAGCAAGAAGCAGTTGATTTTTTACAAAAGCTATTTCAGGTGCTCGAAGTCAATCTACCTGATGTGGCTTTAGATAAATTTTGCCTATGGCTCGCCGTTTCCATACACCGATTGAGGAAAAATTTTACCATACGACGCAATTATAGGTACTCAATGGATAAGGAAAAACAAACATCTACAGCTAAAGGTATCTATAAACAAATCAAAAACTTGGAAGAACACGTTTGCCAAATGACAAAGGACACTTTTGGTGTTACATTGGATCGTCACGAATTTGTCTTTTTATTATTGATTGAACCAGCTATTGGCCATTATAAATCAATTGAAACGGTCGAAGAAAAATTGACGTTCTTTCAATCGCATACACCACAGCTCTTTGAAGCCATTCATTCCTTTATCAATCAATTGGAGTTGATTTTTCATCAAGAGGTGGCTAATCGCAAGGCGATGACACTGATTCTTCTACAATATTATGTGTATTCTAGGGAAATTACCGTAAGAGATGGATTCCTTTTCAAAAAGAAATCGAGTTATTTATCAGAGGTAAAAAAACAGCTTCCTTACTTCTATTCGAGGATTACTCATATCATCCAAGAGTTAAAAACAGACGATATACTCGCTTCTTTTGTGAAAAATGAACGAGAATTGATTCGTATCATTACTTCTAACTGGAGAGGGCTTGTTCATTTGGAAATGGATCGGAGAAACGTGTTGAACATTTTTGTCATTTCAACATTAGGTTATAATCATAGTTTGTTTATTGCGGATTTAATTAAATTAAGATTGCCTCCTCTCATTCATATTTTCACAAGTCCAGAAAATACATTAAATGAACTGACAATGGATCGACTTGGGATTGATATGATTGTGACCGATACTGAGCTTCCTCATCAATTAGGACGGTCTACGCTGCTGATCAGCTCTTTTCCAACAAAGAAAGAATTGGACAACTTGCAATCTAGATTGGTTGATATGACAAACTAAGTTTCACCAAAAAAGCTGCTGAGACATGCTCAAGCAGCTTTTTGGTTCTGTATTAATGAAGCACGATTTGTTCATTCATCAAATCAATGGCGTAAAGCGATTGCCCATATTCATCTAATAAAAGGTATACTTTGAGCGGGGCAGTGGTTTGATCTGTTTGCTGCGTGAATAGGACACAAGTGAATTTTTCAATCCCATCTGGCAGCTTGCTTTTCAGAAAAGGATGAAGAATAGGAGAGATTCGAAGGGTATCAACATCTTTCAGCCAAAGCTCATCTTGTAACGCAGGATAATGGTCAACCAAAAACTGACGAAACACTTCCAATGTACTCAAGGTAGATATCCTCACTTTCTTCTAACTTGGCTTCAAACTCACCTAAAAACAAACGGAACCAACTCATCATATGATCTCGGTACACATATTTTCGCATACGGCTTGAGACACAATCACTCACTTTTTAGACATGAACTGTAGATCGACTGTACTGTCACGAATGTTTAATATGTATAACGTTTCCTATGTCATCTCATTGACTCCACCACGAATCCAAACAATGGACCTATGATCATATTCTTACCTGTTTTCTTTCGTGATGAAACGACAACTTCCTGCTACAATATTCCATTTTTCTGCAAAAAAGAGGGAGTTGGGACAAAAAAAGAACAGCTCCTCACTGTTCTTTTGGAAGTTATGAAAGGTCTGTCAAAGAGAACACTTCGCCGCTCACTGCATCAATGCCATCATGACAATCGAGCCTGCCGCATAAAACATATTGTTTTTGCACATCGTCATAGACATAGATAGGTGTAAGTTCGAGGCGTTCTTTCAATGTTTCAAAGGCTTGTTTCTGAGTTATGGTGATTTCACTAGCTGTTTGAGATGGATTGAGTATCCCACATACTTGAAACATCTCTTTTTTATCTATGTAATTAATGGCTTCAAAAGTGTTGGCATCAATGAAGACCTTGATTTTATCCATAAATCCACAGCCTTCTTGTTCATTCGTTTTTAATATCGCATGGATGTATCCGTGATCACGTTGGAGTGTTTTTAGAACCCACTTTCCTGTATCCTTTGGATATTTTTGCGCCAAGAAGGTGCAGACTGCTTTGATACACTCATCCTGGTCTTCTTTTGATATCGGGAGGGAATCTGGTGATGATTCCAATGAGAAAGCTTGTTCAGCTGAAATGTTCTCATGAATGTCCATTTCCTTTTTTTCAAAGGCACTGTTTATCGGTTCATTCCACTCAATGACTTCATTCATGTGTATACAATGCGTTTCTTCACGCCCAACCTCAAACGGAAGAGTTCCTGTTCCATCGTTCTTCACATAGATTTCTTCTAACGCATAAATAGACCGGATTTGATTGTGCTCGAAGGAAGGCCATTGAAACATCTGCACTTGCTGCTCAGCTAAGTTCTCCACCTGATCAAGGGAAAGCACATATTCCTCATCTTTCAGTAATGTTTTGGCTAAAAATGGACCGTGGAGTGTAAAGTACATGAGCTGTCCATGTTCATTCCATTTCACTTCGATTCTGCCTGAAGGTGTTACTTTCACACCATCTATTGCTTCTTCGAAAGAAAGTTCCCCTTTTTCCTTCTGATGCATATGAAAATGCTCTCCATAGATCAATCCTGTTTCTTGTTCGATCCATTGAATGACATGAGCTGGATAAGGTCTCTTAAACGTGACACCATGCTGCGCATAGGTTTTGTCCATAACAAAAATAACTGATTCGGTCTGTCCTGTATTCAAGTTCACTTCAATGACAGCTGTGCCGTCTGGGTTTAGATCATCGTCCTCAGGTTCCGTTTCATGAGAGGGAAACCATTCCATATTCAATGTATACACCGTTTCATTGAACATATTGACGTAGCGATGAAAACTGTGTCTTTTTAGATAGTAAAGATCTAAGCCAAATGTCACCTTTGTCTGGTCGATCAGTTGTTGAATGTTTGCATTCAATAAATTCACCTCAAAATGATGATGTTTTATGGAAGAATAAAAATAACGATAAAGATGAAAATGACGATTGCCATAAAAAATCCTAATGCGATTGCCATTATATTTGACTCTTTTGTGTAGCCTGTTAATTCACCTACAGTCGATCGGTCAATTTTTCTAAAACGAAAAAGCATGCTTATATTTAAAATGGCTAGAACCATCAAAAACAAGAAAATGATCAATGCAGGATCGACGTCACTGAATGCATTATCCACATTTTGTAAAGTGAATGATTGAATAAACATAATGACACTCAATATGATTTTCCACACATGATCTAACCGTTTTTCTTTTTCCCACTCTTTCCCTAATTTCTCTTTTTCATAAATAGCTACCTGCTCTAAAATAGGGATGAAAGACTTTGTTGTTCCTTTTCTGATAAAGCCTAAAATGCCTTGGATAAGGATTAAAATTCCTAAACAAAAAAGGAAATGTGTCAGTTGGATTTTAACAATTTGAATCAACATAAAAAAAATGATGATCATAAGTCCGACAAATAAATTAGAGATAGCGATTTGTTTTGTCCTCATCTTTTTTAGTGCAGCTTGTTCCATGTGATAAACTCCTCCTCGTTTCAAATTTTTCTGATAAACGCTCTATCCTTATTACGATTTTAACGAAAAAATGTTTCAATATTTTCCCTTTCAATTGTCAATTCGGCTTTTTCACAAATGAAAAGACGCCCACCATTCAATGAACGTCTTATCCTTCTTCATGAAATCAGCACATCATATTTGAGCTGTTCTGTCTTTTATTTGCTGGGCTGCCAAGTGTTTAAAGTCATCAATAGACAGCAGCTTTGACATTTTTTCTCCATGTTGTCTGATGTTCAGTGTTTTTTCTTGCATTTCTGTATCTCCAATGACAGCGATATAAGGAATTTTTTGCATTTGTGCTTCTCTCATTTTATAGCCGAGTTTTTCATCCCGTTCATCGATTGTGACTCTAATTCCGATATTTCTTAATTGCTGCCGCACCTCTATGCAGTAATCAAGGTGAACGCTTGAGACAGGTATGATTTGTACTTGGATTGGTGCGAGCCATAACGGGAAGACGCCCGCAAAATGTTCAATGAGAATACCAAGGAACCGGTCAAGTGAACCAAAAATGGCACTATGAATGACAACTGGCCGCACCTTTTCATTTTTCTCGTTGATATATGTTAAATCAAATTTCTCTGGCATTTGAAAATCCAGCTGAATTGTGGCGCACTGGTGGCTCCGCTTTAGTGCATCTTGAATATGAAAGTCGATCTTCGGACCATAAAATGCCCCATCTCCTTCATTTAAGTAGTAGTCAATCTTTAACTGATCAAGCACATTTTTTAGCGCTTTTTCGGATACATCCCAAATAGCGTCATCCCCTAATGCTTTTTCTGGACGAGTGGATAGTTCGACTGAATACTCAAAACCAAATGTCCGATATACGTAATCAACTAATTGGAAAATCTGTTTAATTTCAGCTTCAATTTGTTCTTCTCTCAAAAAAATATGGGCATCATCTTGGCAAAATGTTCTGACCCTGAACAATCCATTTAATGCTCCGCTGAATTCATGACGATGCACCTGACCAAATTCAGACATTCTAATTGGAAGGTCTCTATAGGAATATAAGTTATTTTTGAACATGAGCATATGCCCTGGACAGTTCATCGGCTTTAAAGCAAAACTTGTATCGTCTACTTCTGAGAAATACATATTCTCATGATAATGATCCCAATGACCTGACTTTTCCCAAAGTTCTTGGTTCATCATAAATGGCGTACTTACTTCTTCATATTGCGCTTTTCCTCGCACTTCTCTTGAAAAGGCCATTAATTCATTTCTGACAATCTGACCTTTTGGTAAATAAAACGGCATGCCTGGCGCTTCTTCTGAAAACATAAAGAGGGATAACTGTTTCCCTAATTTCCGGTGATCACGTTTATTTGCTTCTTCCATGAAATGAAGATAATCAGCTAGATGATTTGGATACTGAAACGCTACACCATACACTCGCTGCAAGACATCCTGATTGCTATCTCCCCGCCAATAAGCCCCTGCCACACGTGTTAGTTTAAATGCCTTTAAATACCCTGTAGAAGGTAAATGGGGACCGCGGCACAAATCGATAAATTCTCCTTGCTGATAAATCGTGATGGCTTCTTGTCGAGGGAGACTTTTTAAAATATCCAGTTTATATGGATCATGTGCAAACATCACTTCAGCTTCTTTGTAAGAGACTTCCATTCTTTGAATAAGGTGATTCTCGTTTATGATGTTTTTCATCTCTTTTTCAATCATTGCCAAATCCTCTACGCTTAACGTTTGATTCAGCTTCATATCATAGTAAAATCCATTCTCAATGACAGGTCCGATCCCCAGTGTCACATTGTCATATAACCTTTTCACAGCTTGGGCTAATACATGTGTAGCTGTATGACGTAACACTTCCAGCCCTTCTTTTGAATCAAGTGTTAGAATCGAAACCCCCGCATCGTTGTTTAACGGATAACTTAAGTCCACTGTCTGATCATTGATCTTTCCCGCTACTGCTTTTTTTCTTAAACTTGGGCTAATATGGGAGGCAACCTCTGCGACTGTCGTACCTGCGGAGAACTCCTTGATCTTTCCATCTGGAAATTGAATTTTCACCATTTTTTCTCTCATCACTGACACACCTTTCTCTTTTTTGAAATAAAAAAACACACTCATCCCTCATAGAGGGACGAATGTGTAATCCGTGGTTCCACCCAAATTCCCATAACGCGTATTCGCTTTATGGCTCTGGTGCCGTAACGTGGCGTAGACGGTATTGGATACTGTAATGTTCCCCAATACAGCTCAAAGGTGGTAAGATAGCTTTTCTGCGTTAGGAAGATTTCACCGTGACTTCCCTCTCTGTGAACCGATAAAAGCTACTCATGTCCTTTTCAAAGCAATCATGCTATAAAAGTAAACAAAAAAAACACACCCATCCCTCATAAAGGGACGAATGTGTGATCCGTGGTTCCACCCAAATTCCCATAACGCGTATTCGCTTTATGGCTCTTGGTGCCGTAACGTGGCGTAGACGGTATTGGATACTGTAATTTCCCCAATACAGCTCAAAGGTGGTAAGACAACTTTTCTGCGTTAGGAAGATTTCACCGTGACTTCCCTCTCTGTGAACCAATAAAAGCTGCTCATGTCCTTTTCTTCGCTTTTGATTTCTCCATATATTACATGATGATGGGGAATGATGTAAAGATTTATTTTGTATAGTGCTATTGAATTTTATTCACTAAATGAAATGTCTTGTCATTTCACTGGGGCTATATTCGACTTGATACTTAGGAGATAACGCATTCTTCACTTCTTCCGTTATACACTCCCCTGCTTGATTAAATTTCTTTTCCATTTCTACCCCTTCTGGCAGCAAGTCATCTGTTTCTTCATCAAACCAACAACCATACTGTATGGCCCAATTCCATATTTTAGAGAATAGTACATCGCTTATAGGTACATCATCTCTTTCTAAATGACATTGACAATGTCCGCATTGAAAAGGTTCGCCACCATAGGTTCCTTCAATTTTCACATAAGGTTGGTGCTCAAAATCACGACAACATACCCATTTTTTGAATTCCTGACCAAATGTTGTCAGTTTTATCGAGTAATAACGCATGGACGTTCGTTTTCCTTTCATAGCAAAAACACCTTGATCAATCAGCTTCTTTAGCCGATACTCAATAAAATCATCTCCGATATATTGTTCTAAATGACCAAGGACTTCTCCAATTAAGCGTGGAGTTACAATGTATTCCTCTTCTGGCTCGGACAGATGAAGCCGCTTAGCCATTTTTACTAAATAAGCATCAAATTCATCTTCTGGTACGTTAATTGTTTGTTCACTTCGCCATATCCGCAGCGTATGATCTGTTTCGGCAATGTGAAGCCACTCTTCTTGTAATCGTTCTCTTTCTTCCTTGGAAATGGTGTGAAAGTGATTTTTACTTTCATAAATAATTTTAAAT
Organism: Bacillus sp. 22483; assembly: GCF_052044605.1. Lineage (NCBI taxonomy): Bacteria > Bacillati > Bacillota > Bacilli > Caryophanales > Bacillaceae > Bacillus > Bacillus sp. 22483. Next base: position 66,486 of record NZ_JBQENU010000014.1, read on the forward strand.
TTTTCAGATGGGATTTCCCCAGTATGTCGAAGGTCCATGCGAAACGTCTTTGTATTAAAATGGTGATCATATGCAATCGCTGTATTGATGACAGACACGTCCACGTTTTTTCCTTTTAATAAATAGATGGCAAATCGTAGACCTATTTGTTCATGTGCATTGTTGCCTATCCATATCATTAAATGTGATCCATCTTTTATATCCTTCACTTGTTGAATCATTATTTGCTGATCGATGACCATATCATCAAATCTACCAAACTCATTGGACATGACATGACGAAGCCACTCAATACGAGTCTCTTGTCCTTGACGTTCATGTAAGTGTGTAAGTGGGCCAATGGAGTAGATATCATCAAAGGTGATGATGTCTTCCACTGGTTTTTGCTTCATTTCTCGTAATGCTTGTTTTAAACTACCAGCAGTTGCTGCCCCAAATACGATATGTATCATTATTCGTCTCCCTTTATCTTACATTTTATATCATCTTCGCCTATTCATGGTTCTTACGTCAATTCTATTGAGTCAATTTCATTCAAAAGTACGACGATGAGAGGATAAGATCTATATAAAGAATGCAGAATTGAGGAGACTAGATTTTTTATAAAAAATGAAAAACCCCACGAAATGGGGCAGTTAGTTTACTGAGTTAACTTTGAGACTTTCTTTCTAATGATCTATTGATAGAAATACCCTCCAAAAGGGGAAATTCAGTTTATGTACTTCTTCACAAGTTCCCCTTCACAATCGTTCTTTTGGCTTTCTTGACAATTCTGCTGGTTGCTTTAGTATCAGAATCTTTTAACCACTGTTCACACAGGTTTATGACCCAATTTGGTTGTGTTTTACTAGCGTCATTGAGCCAGTTTCCTACAGAATCTTGAACATATGTTGATGGATCAGATTTGAGCAAGTCTAGAATAGGCTGTGCCCTCATTGGCTCTTGTTTTAATGACTCAATATGCTTTGTCCAAACACCTCTTGGGCGAATAGCTTCTACTGAGAATCGGCGAATATTTTCATCTTTACTTTTAGCCCATTCTGTTAAATGTTCTATACTTTGATCGAGCTGATCCGTTAGGCTTTCTCTCACTGACATCCACGCAATTTCTCGAACTCCAAAATGAGGATCAGCTGCAAATGGTTGAATGTACGCCAATTTCTCTTCCAAAGTTGATAAACGGTGTTTGTTCATATAAGCAGCCCAACAGCGGACGCTATCAGATACATGGTGAGTAAACGCCTGTAGCACTTCCGTTTGTTTTTCCCCATTCTCTTTCTGTAACACTTCATCTAACAATTGACCGATGAGACGAATTGCTTTCATTCCAGACTCAGCCTTTTGTTGAGTGACATCAGATGATACATCGTCTAAATGATGGTCTAAACCAACGGATGGCAAAACATGATGTAATAACGTCAGATGATTGACAGCCAGCCATTCAGTTAAATTCACACTCTCTATTTTTCCTTGATTCAAAAGGAACAAGACGTCATGAGGGATATCAGTCCCCTTTCGAGCACCTTTTCGATTGATGATCTCTTCGCTGATTTGCATTTATTTTCTCTCCTCATCTAGTGGTTCTTTTGTTTGATATTCATCGTTTTTAAAAGAAATATATGAATGCCTTCAATCTTTGGATATTGCCCCCTATTGTATCAAATAAACAACTTTACTGGTGCATTCTTCAAACCAAAAAGGAACTACCCGAAATAAGTAGTCCCTTCCATACAAAATTGAATTTAAGTTAGCTTCCTTGCTCGATCACCTTCAAACGCATATGTTGAGAAAATCGGTCAAACGCCACCATGAGAATGGTCATGAGTAACGCAAGGAAAACCGTACCGGCGCTGAGCCAACTTAGGTTCAATACAGAGGTTCCGTTTAACACAATCCCCCCTACCCCCGAGCCTAAAGCAAATCCGAATTGAATAAATGATGTATTGACACTTAATGCAATATCAGGAGATTTCGGAACAAGGGTTACAAGATATAGCTGCTGAGCTGGTGATGTACTCCATGTTGCGATCATCCATATCATGATAACAGCCACCATGACCACGAGATTCCCTGTGACAAATGCTAGTAGCATGAGCATCATGATTTGCAAGATGATGCCAGAAAAAATCGTGAAGATGGGTCCTTTTTTATCTGCTGCCATCCCTCCAAGGCTTGATCCCAAAAAGCTGCATATTCCCGCTAGTAATAAAATGCCACTGATTTCTGTGATGCTTAGGTTGGCTGATTTTTGGAGGAAAGGCGTTAAATAGGTAAATAAAGTCGAATATCCCCCTACATAGAATAACGTGACTGCCACTGCAAGCAATATTCGCTTGTCTTTTAAAATCGATAATTGCATACGAAGCGTCACCGGTTCTTGTTCTTTCATAGAAGGGATCCGCCTATACACCACAATTAGCGGAATAAGCGTGATCACTCCAATGGCTGCGAATAATGCTTTCCATCCGATCATACTGCTTAGAAATGTCCCGATTGGAACGCCTAAAACCAAGGAGCTGCTTAATCCCATTAAAATGATGCCAATCGCTGTTCCTCTTTTTTCTCGTTCCACAAGACGAGTGGCCACAGCCATTGCCACCACAATGGCCGTCCCTCCACTAATTCCTTGTAAAACCCTTGTCATCAGCACCATTTCAAACGAATGGCTGACACTTGTGATGATATTACTTAAAGTAAAAATGATCAGCATCCATGATAATATTTTTCTGCGGTCGATATTGATGGTTAGTGCAATGACAATCGGTGCGCCGATTGCTGCTGAGAGCGCTAAGGATGTGACCAATAAACCAGCAGCTGATGTCGTGACCTGTAAATCATCTGCGACCATTTGAATAATCCCTGTAATGATATATTCGATTGTTCCGATTAAAAAGGCTGCTAAAGCAAGTAAATAAACAACGGTTTTATTTTGCATCGTGACGTTTCTCCTTTGGGCCATGTTTACGATTTGATTTCATTTTTAATAGGAATTTGAATTTCAATGAGTCTGCCTTCTTCATTTTCTGACAATGGGTAATAGATTTCTCGGCCCGGCTGATCGTCTTTCACGCGGTATCCGTTATTTTCGATCCATGTCGCCAAGTCAACACAAGCTGTTTGTGCAGATGGAGAATGGGAATGAAATAAGAGTGTTGCCATGGTGTCTTCTGCAGGTAACGTGCGAATTGTCATTCCCTGAGGAAGAGAGCACCTTAACGATTTGACGGAATACCCCACCTCAAATTCGAACTCACTTTCTTTATCCAGTGATTCTCTCCATAGCACTACTTGTGGTCCCGAGATCGATTCTTGTTGATGTTTATGTAATAAATGATGAAACATTTGAAAGAATGAAGGGATTTCTTCAACAGTTCCGTTGGATTGAAAAGACATGATGCGTTTGCTTTCAACCGATTTGATGATGACCTCCTGTTCTTTTTCAACACACCCCTCTCGTTTGATGAGGTGCATCCGCTCCTTAATACGGGCTAATTTCTGTTGTTCTTTTTCGATCAATTGCTGAATCTCACTCTCTTTCAAGAGAAACATGCCCTGAATTTGCTCTACTGAGATATCTTCACGAAGAAGCTGCCCCATTTGCTTTAACGTAAAGCCTAATTCCTTATAGAGAAAAATTCGATTGACCTCAAGTAACTGCTCAGCTGAGTAATAACGGTATCCCGAATCTTGATCGATCTGCTGAGGCTTTAATAAATCAATTTGGTCATAATATCTTAAGGTTTTGACAGGCACTTTACTTAACATAGAAAAATCGCCGATCTTGAACATCCTGCATCTCCTCCGATTTGTTGATCTGATCACAGTATAAACCTTTCAGTTAAGGGGAAGGTCAACATGAAGTTGATTAAATTTTTCAAAAGCACGAAAAAACCTAGATTTCTCTAAAATCTAGGTTTTGCTCATTATCCTACTATTTTTTCTAACAATCCCATCGCTTCAACAATCTTTATATCATCCATAAATCGTTGCAAACTTACTTTATGCTCTTTCTTTTGTAAATCTGTTGAATAACCTAAGCATAGATTAAAAATACAATCTAACCTTTGTCCGACTCCACTATAAAAATAATTCGTCAATATTCCATTATTTTCACTTGCAAGAACCACAACTGTAGCGATCTCTAATACATATTCTATATCTTCTATAGAAATCGTTCGATCCTTTTTCTTAGCAGTCATAAATTCATGACTATGAATAGAACGAATCCTACCTTCAAGTAAATTGAGTATAGACCTTTTATAGATGACATACACACTGTGAATATGATGTTTATCAGGACAATAGGGATCTTGTAAAATGAATTTTATACGTTCATCTTCTTTTTCCATTTTTATTGCATCAAGATCATATAATAAAATATGATCAATTTCTTCTATTTTCATAGGAGGAAACATGTGGGATACATCTGTTTTGTTTTTCAATTGATCACCCCGAAATCTAGTCTCTCTTACTCCAAACGTTCCAATCTTTCAAGCCACTTGACAATAGCTCCGTTTTTAAAGAAATCGAGTATAACACCCTCGCAAAATCGTTCAGCTCTCAGAACCCCCATGATGAGAGCCAGTACACACTGCGCATTTACATTTGAGATGTCGACATTCTCCATAGCGTTCGTTCCACCCTCAATGCCATTTTCTTTGAGGATCTCACTATAGCGGGTAATCTCCAGTTCTTGATGCTGTTCTGCAAATGTATAGACATCCTCGATAAAACGACGGACCGTTTCGGAATAATTCACATAGGGCATCTGAATCGGGTGTTCCGCTGTTCCGTCATTTTCTTGATCTATGACCCATTCACCAATATCATCGCCTTGAAGCATAGGGATATAGTTTGTTAAGATTTTAAATTGACTCAATTTCATCCTCCACCTTTCCATGAATTAAAAATTCTTTGATCGATCTCTCTGAATAAGTTAATAAAAAAGTCCGTGATCATCGTACAAACTAGAAGCCAGTATTCAAGTCACGAACCATTTTTATTCATTTCACTTTTTACACTCGTACCATCGATAAAACTGTCTTCACATACACGGTATTAATCATCTTGCTTGTCAACGTTTATGTGTCATATTAAATAATAAGCTGATACCAGCTGTGAATAAAGCGTCAAGGAATTTATAAGACGATTCTCAAATAAAAAAACACCTCTGTCACATCGTTGCGAAGAGGTTATGTTCACTATTTTGTCTTTATACTTCTTAGAAAGGCACTTCTGTTCTCTGTTGCATTTGTCAGCATCTTCGCATTTTCATTGAGTCTTTGTACCAATGCATCCTTAGCTTTTCCTTCAAATGAAGAGAGTAAAGCAACATACACTTCAGCTACAACCTGTTGTGCTGAAGAAAAGTCTGACGCATGTTTTGTGTCTTGTTTTAGATTCTGACAATGCGTTTTTAAACTTGAACCTACAATTTTTTTTAATTCCTCATTCTGTTGTAATCGTCTGTAAAACTCATCTGCATCCATATTAACCCCATATGGCAATTGAAATCCCCCTTACAACCGTAACCATCTTGCTAATTCATTATCCTTATCTTTTAAATCCTCCGCCATTTTCACAATAAACTCACTCATATCCTCTAAATCTCTAATCAAATAATGTAGAGAAGCCTCAGTTTGATACTGTTCTTCTGAGTCATAAAATGCTGCTCCATCTTTCACAAAAGGGGCGTAAAACAATATAGCTTTTTCAACGTCACTTGGATCTAAATCCTTGAATTCTCCTAACCTTTTTCCGCAAATAGATTTCACGTCATACACCATTTTGCTGTGATCATGAGGGAATTGTTCAATTGCTTGTTTTTTTGTTTTTAAGTCTTCGATAGCTGCCTGTAATCGATGAGCTAATTCTTTTGCATATTTGGCATCCACTTTGATGGTTTGTCCATTCATACCTGAATAAGATGAGAACGATTCGATATTCTGGTTATAAACACCTTTGCTTCCATCCACACTTTTAATATGACCATTCTTATCAAAAGTAAAGTTCGACTCATTTAAACTATGAGTATCCGGATCTTTTGCGAATGCTTGGCCATAGAAGGAAGTAATCAAATTTCCTAAAACCCCAGGAACACCAAGCGGTGACACAAACCGATCTATACGCTCTCTTCGTGATTGACTAGGATCTTTCGTATAAATTGTCGTTCCGTTGTGCCTGTCATATTCTAACAACCAACCTGCCCCCACCATATCATCGGGATTAATGATGGCTTTATGATATAAATCAAATTCGCCGTTTCTGATTTTCTTCTGTGTTTCCTCATCATGCAGCTTAACAATGGAAGGGTTGTTAAAGGCTACACTGTAAACATGATTGTTTACACCAGCGTATTCTGCATCTGCCCCTCCAAGTGAGTGACCCGTTGTTGAAATCACTGTATTAGTGCCAGCATACTTTTTCACTTCATTGGCGACGAGCTTATCACCTTGATCAAATTGAGATGTCTTAGTGACAATTTTGTATTCTCCACTTTTCAACAACATGGCTTGTTCCATACTACCGTTATACTTGGTAATAGCTTTAGAGTTTTCAGGTGCCTCTTTTTTCATAATGTATTTGACTTTCTTTTTCGGATCTTGACCCATTACCACGTTGCCGCCATCTGCACTTATCACGTCAGCTTTAATTTGTTCCTGATTGGTTCCTTGAAAACCTACGACAACATTCTCAGGCTCTTTTGGTTTAACCCATTTACCTTCTTTTTTCTTGGCTTGGACAAATACGTAAACATCTAGCCCTGTGTCTGGGTCTTTTTTAATTTTGTCTACATAAAAAGCTTTTTTTGAATCATTTACAAGTGGTGTCTTATTCTCATAGGCTTTTCTCATTTTCTTTTCACTATATGTATTTTGGCTCAGAGAAAAATAATCTTTATCTGTTAAATTAGGTATGTCCGTCTTTGTATTCATGTACAATGCCCCTTCTCTCATGTAAAATCTAAGATAGAAAGGATGGTTTTATGAAAAAATACATAATTATCCTTGTGACTTTGGTTATTATAACACTTGGAGGAATATTTATGAAGGAACAACACGACAAAAAAACAGCTGCCCAAGAAGCTAAAAAAGAAGAATTGTATTCCTTGGCTAAGAAAAGAATGACTGACTTTATTAAAACAAACTATAATGATATTAAACGAATTGATTATACTGATGATTATGAGATAAACCCAATGGGCGGTATTGAAATTAATGGTTATCTCAATGAAAATAAGAAAAAAGAAATATGGGGAATCTATGATAAAGGCAATGACGAAGTCATATCTTTCACTGTAGATGCTAAAGAAAAACCTGAGTGCGAAAATAAAGTATGCGAGTATTAAAAAGAGGATAAATCATCGAATAAACAAAAACGTCCCCTCGAAATTTCAAGGGGACTATTTGTTTACTTCAAGAAGGCTTCGAGCTGCGCCTTTTGGTTTATGCGAGAAGATACGTTAAAAAGTATTATTGAATACTATAAATTGAGTTAACGTATACATCTGACTAAATGGAAACCCTCTTTATTTCTTGCCTCATTAAAATTTGTTATGTAAATTTTAATGAGTCTCACCTCCAGATAAATATTGTACACCTTGCTAAGTAAAAGACTTATTATTGGGCAGCTTGTAAACCTCATGTTGGTTCCCTTTAAATAATACTCGACCTTTTACATTAAACTTTTAAAGTCTTTAAAATTAATTATTGAAGTTTTTTCTGCAACAGGCAATACTTCATCTTGAAAATTAATATAATAAATCTTTAGTTCGAACTCTCAATACCGAATTAAATTGCGTAACATAACACAAACACACTCCAAATATCTATTGTTTGTCTGCTCACATAATTTTTATATTATAAATACTTTAAGGAGTAAACACAATGTATATCTGTTCTAGCTATACAGCTGATTGTCCACGGTCTAAGAAAGAACATAAAGTATTAGTTTACTTGATAACTAACCCACAAGAAATTTTAAAGAAAAATAATAACTGTATTTTAAATGCATTAGATAATAACAACCTAGGTAATTCAGTAGGTCTTTACTTTTATAGATTTAAACATTTAAAAAATGGTTGCGGATTTTCTAAAATTGGGGAAGTTTCAAGTGAAAATGGTATTGAAAATCGATTTAAAAGGGGCTGGCATGGAACTCCTTCATATGGTGATACATATTTAAATAAAGAGTTACATAAAGATATAAGCCAAATTTCACTTGAAAATCCTATGTATTTTATATTTTATGAATATGATTTATTAGATTCATTTCCTAAAATTGATGAACTTCATGCTTTCTCTGAACACAAAAAAATATTTGGTCGACTAACAAATAACAGAGAAAGAATAAATTCAAACTTCAAAATCGGATCGAATTTAGTTTGGCATAAACAAATTTTTCATGAAGTCTTAAATTTAAAACTTCCTGATGGCAAACCCTATCCCTTCTAAATAACTACATCAGTGGATAATAATACTGTTCATCCACTGATGCCATAAATTAATTAATTTTTAAAACTATAGTTATCTTTCCAATTTATTTCCATGAAATTTTCCTTTTCCATAGAAATTATATAGTTGAACTCTAATCTTTTTGAAACACTTCCTACATCATTGAAAATTTGCTTTTCTCCGCCGATAAACCAAGTCAACTGTAAGTCATTCTCTTCTAACCATTTTTCAAAATGATCTGATTTAATCAGAGCTGTCGATGGTCCTTTTTCTAATTCACTTGGATCCATAAAGATTATCTCGCCGTCGGAATTCTCCCATGTACTAAAATTCCCTAATGACCACTTTAAATTAAAGTCTTTAATTAATTGTTGATTAGGTAAATAGAGAGAAATATATTGGTCAATGGATTTATCTCTTTCACCTGTTTCCCATTCATATTCGTTAACTGGTACTAAATGTTGAATATTTAAAGTTCGAGAATCTTCACCATTACACCAAACATCAAAATCCTTATAGTAAGGATGCCATGGATATTCTCGTAAAAAACCTTGGTGTGAGGAACCTCGTGGCGCAAAAGTAGAAGGGTCAAATAAAGCTTTATCCTTCATTTTTTCAAGTAAATTATCTACATCATTTTTTGGTACAACGCATGTATTAATTCTATACCACAACTCTTCTTTAGATTTACCATCAATCGTTTTATTCGCCCATTTTCTAAAGCCACTCAAGTTACGCCACTTTTCACCTTTACTATCAGTTACTATCAATAAATTCTTGAAATCAGGAAGTGTATCTTCATCGAACACCCAATCATCCGATTCATTGACACTAAAAATCGGTGTATATGGTGACCACCAAACCTTTCCAAACTCATCCCAATTTGAATCATTTGTAGCTCTCAGCCATATAGTAGGATCAATGTCGCGTTTCCAAAGCTGCCATGGCCCTTCATATTCTGTTTCATCTTCATATTTGTTAGCCCAAAATAAATTGTCTGCCATTCTAGCTAAAAGTTCATAAAATGCAATCCATTGATATTTCTTACCAATCCGTTCAATTTTTGAACCTTCCCTACCGTAAGTATTACTGTGTCTTCTTTCAAAATCACCAAACATTTTTGAGGTCCAACCAAACTCATATGCTTTTTTGCATACCCATCTTTGCGCCCATTTTCTACAAAAAATTGCTACTCTATCATTAACGCCTAAACCTGTTAGCCACCTAAAATATTCTTTAACCTCTTCTGACAATGCATCATGGATACGTTTCTTTAAAGAATCCCAATTCTCACTTGGACTATCTATATTTTTAGTAACAACTGAAATTTCCCTAGGCATTTCATCAACCTCTTTAAATAACTCCTCAAGATCATATTCTGAATCATTTAAAACATCGTCTATAATATTAACTGTAACGGGCTGACCATATGATTTAATTCTTTGATTGATTTCTTTTAAGTACTCTTCTCTTAACTCACTAGGTACTTTTTCAGCAAATTCTAAATGTAATTCATATGATGTTTTAGGACGACTTTCCGTTAGTGATGTTGCTGACCAGTTATGTACGCAGGACATAGTATAGTTACCAAAATCCCCTGGGAATCCCATAAGAGAACTTTTAATCGAAGAATATTCATCTTCATCTAAATCTTTAATGTCTGATTTAGTAGGATTTTCAATTGGCCATTCACTAATATACGGCGGTCTAAAATTTCTGCTCATTTCTTCAGCGATTAAGTTTTTATATAAAGCGTATTCCATTATCCCTCGAGCATAATCCCTTAAAAGAAGATGTAGTTCTGGTTTCTTATGGGTAAATTGCAACTCATAAACCTTCTCTGCAATTTCTCTTACTTCATCTAAATCATTAATATTGCAGACTACACCATAACTAACTGCATACAATCTTTCTTTTAAATATAAATCGTCTATATCATTAAACTTCGGTAGCAACTCATTAATGATATATGGACGATAACTTAAAATTCGAACTAATGATTTAGTAGCTTGATCCCTTACTTTTCTATTTGAAGTCGTTGTCATCCATAAAAGTGTGTAACTCAATAATCTTATTCGCTCGTCTTCTACATCGTTTAAATCCGCATACAATGCCCAATCAATTAAAGTTCGAGTTACAGATTCAGGTTGTTCTTCATCTTCCTCATAATCACTTACTGCTATATGCGTTGACCAAAAGCGGTCTCTTTCCGTCAATTTTCTTCTTTTTAAATTTTCATGTAAAAATTCTGCATTTAATGGATGATTAGGTTCTGTAGATAAAGCTAATATCTTATCTAGCGACTCATTGAAAAAACCGTAACTAGAAATTTTATTTAATAATGCAACTGTCCTATCATTAATAGAGTCTTTGCTACGTAATAAAAGAACATCCGTAAACGATTTATCAAAAATCGAATTATAATGTGTACTTTCTTCAGAAACAAAATCAACAAACTCTAGATTGAACCTTTCTGGGAAAACTATGCCTAATGCTTCAATAATCCCTGAATACTTATATGGGTTCTTTATTATTTCTTCTAACTTCCCATGAGTTCCAAACTCCGCTTCAAGATTTTCTGCATTCAGATTATCAATAATGTTTTCTGCAATGAAATAATCACTAAATCTTTCGTATGTAAACCTAACAACTTCAATTGCATTTTCATTACTATCAGTTATCATATCTAATGCTAGTAAACCTTCTGAAATGAGTATATCGATTAAATCATCATCAAAGTTAGGTTTAGGATCCACTTCTCTAAAAACGTCCGCTGCTAAATTTATTTCAATTCCAAATAAATTATCTGGGTATATTAGTTCGATCAATTTTGATAAAATTCTACTAGAAACATTTCTATTCCCCATATATTTTTTTCTACGTTTAATAACATTTTCAATACTTTCCAAATAAAAATTAAAGATTGCAGTCTGGCCTTCAAGACCTTTAGGGAAAGAAGTCAACCCTTTTGATTTTATTGCTTTACAGCATGTTTTTAAAAACAATGGGTTACTGAATTCTGGAGATAATAGTGGTACAGAAGGTTTGTCTATACCTTGTTTCGACAAATACTTCATAGCTGCTCGGTGTTCAAATCCTTTAAACCCTTTATGGAAAATCTCCACTATGTTCCCTTTAATTTCTTCAGGTAATATGAAATCCTTATAAGTTGATCTACAGCTTATAAGTAAAGCGATATGAGGATAATTTTTTAATTCAGCTATAAATGGCATTAGTTGATTTTGCCAATCAAAACGATTATTACCTTCATTTAAGGCATCAATAATAATTAATGTTCTAGTTTTCTTTGCCTCTCCAGCCGCATCCAAAGCCCCTAGTAACTGTTTAATACTTACGCCCCTCAAATCAAGTTCTTCAGCTATAATATTAAGTGGATTACCTCCAGAATACCTTTGACCTAATAGAAAGACAGTAGGTAAATCTTCAGCTATACGCTTTTGTGCTATATCACATAATAAATGTGATTTCCCTATTCCAGCATCTCCCAATATGACTACACTTTTTGTTTCATATGCTTCCGTAGCAATACTAAATATAAAAGTCTCTATACTATCTAGTGCCTCAATAACTCCTCTAAATTGATACCTAATCTCTTTCCATGGTTCGTTCTTATCATCGATATTATCCCAAATAAAATTATTGAAATCAGCAGCTAAGCCTCTTAAACCTTCAAATCCACCCCTAATATTTGTAATTCTAAGTTCATCGTATTTAGTAATTAAAATTTCTAAATACGATTCTTTAAATTTAGTTGCATTCTCCTTGAAAACAGTCCAGTTTGGTCCTTTATTCAAAGTTTTATTTTCAAAGCGATCTAACTGGTCTATCCTATGGATCAAATCAAACAGAATCTTTTTTTGATTATTAATTGCTTCTTTCCATTCAGGAGATATACCTAATCCCTCTACTTTTTTCTGAATAGGTAAATCAATATGATATTCCTCTGAAAATCGCTCACCTAAAGAAATTTTCGATTTATTAGCTAATTCCGTAAAAGTTCCCACACTCAATACTGGCTCATTAAACCAGTATAATGTTCTACCAATATAATTACTTTCGTCCCTTTGTAGCATCATACTTAATTCGTGACGACCCCAATATTCAAACTCTACGTTCATTCCCTTACCTTTGGCTAATTCCGTCCAGCTTTGAACATATTGATTCCATTTATCTAAGGAAGATACAACTTGCTTCCCACCACGACCAGTTTTTCGACTATCGTTTAAATCCTTTGGCACACTTACATAATATTTAGTTAATCTAGGATGTTTATCAATCGCTGTTCTAACTGAATCATCTATTTGACTCCATTGACTACCTTCGAGCCTGTCAGTAAAATATTTTGCTTGCCAAGCATGCTCTGAACCATCTTCCAGGATCCAATAACATTCAACACCGCCATCTCCACCAGCACCATCTTTTCGGATGAAATTCTTCCCTTGATTTGGTTTATTTAAATGGGCTATTTGACAAACTAACTCTTCAAAGCCCCCGTCTTTACTACCATCAAAAGACCGAATACGAGTAAAATCAAGTTCAATCATTTAAACAACCTCACTATTATAGTAAAATAATCATAAAAGTTCTTATATTCAATTATACAGCATTAAAACTAAATAATATAAAAATTTCAAATAATAACAAAAAACCCAGTTTCCTAATTAGTTACACAATTTGATTCAGCTTGGTTTTTAATTATTTTTCTAACCATTGATTGTTAAAATTAACCAATAAAATTATGACGGTCTTTTAGTTATTTTAAATCCTGAAATAGAGAAACTAGTTGAACAACTAAATTTGTTGCAATATGAGGAAAGTAATATGAAGTAGATGTTGCTAATTTGAAAGCATATATCCTAAATCAATTAAACCCTAAACAACCACTCACAGAGCTAACTCCAACAATTTTAGCTCGCTTCATTCATAAAATAACAGTAAAAGCAGACGGCCAATTAGAAGTGCATTATCGCACTTCTGAACCGTCTGCTTTTTATGTTTCAGCAAATATTAAATTAGCGATTCCTAAGACACACCCTAATAAAACGTATGTTAAAAAACACGCTTAATTTAGGATTAGTCAATTAATTCGAGCAACGCACAGCACTCAACATGACTCGTATGCGGAAACATATCCACTGGCTGCATGTATTCGATTTTGTAGTCTTTTGACATGTATTCGAGGTCTTTTGCTAGTGTAGATGGGTTGCAAGAGACGTAGACAAAGCGTTTTGGTTTGACTTGTTTGACGGTGTCTAGGAAAGTGCGTTCGCAGCCTGTTCTTGGCGGGTCGACGACGATAACATCGGGACGGAAGCCTTCTTTAACCCATTTTGGCAGCCAGTGTTCGGCTGTGCCTGTCACATAAGTTGCGTTTTTCATGCCGTGTTTTTTGGCATTTTTCTTCGCGTCATCAATTGATTCTTTGATGACATCCATACCTCTTACTTCTTTTGCTCCATCTGAGAGCCACATTCCAATGGTTCCAACACCGCAATACGCATCGACGACCTTTTCTTTGCCAGTCAGTTTGGCCGCTTTTTTCACTTCGTCGTAAAGCTTTAATGTCTGCTTCGGATTCAATTGGAAGAAAGCCCGTGCACTCAATTCAAATGAGACGTCTCCTAAAAATTCTTGGATGACCATGTTGCCCGCTAGGTGCGATGTTTTATGCCCAAAGATGACTGACGTTTTTTCGCCATTGATATTGTGCATAATAGACGTCACTTCTGGCAGACGTTTTTGAATGGCTTCGGCGATTTCTTTTTTCTTTGGAAACTCAGGCTTTGATGTGACAAGGACGACTTGGACTTCACCTGTTTCAAAGCCGACACGCACAACAATCGAGCGCACGTCGCCTTTTCTTGTCCGCTCGTTGTAGACAGATACGCCGAATTTCTCTAAAATTTTGCGGACGACGCCTGTTGTTTTGTTCGTTTTCGGATGCTGGACGATACATTCCTTGATTGGGACAAGTTTATGGGAATTCAGCCCATAAAGCCCTGCGATGATGTCGCCGCTATGTGATCTTCCGACTTGGAACTGACTTTTATTCCGGTAGTGCCACGGATCTTCCATACCAATTGTTGGTCTAATGTCGATCTTTTCAACCGACAGCTTTGTATGACGCTCCATTGATTGAATGACAATATCGCGTTTTTCCTTTAATTGCTGCTCGTATGCCAAATGCTGAAGCTGACAGCCTCCGCACTCTTCGTATACTGGGCACGGAGGTTTCACTCGATGTTCTGAGCGCTTGCGAACTTTCCTCACCGTACCTTCTGCATATTTCGCTTGGACATTCGTTGCTTCCACTACTACTTCCTCACCTGGAAGTGCACCTGGGACAAAGACCACTTGCTTTTTAAAATAACCGACCCCTTCCCCATTAATGCCAAGGCGTTTAATGGTAAGCGGGAACTGCTGCCCCTTTTGCAGAAGGGCTCCTTGCTGTTTTTCTTTCACGTTTATTCTCTCCGTTCTATTTAAACCTTTATCGGTTGTCCTCATTTTATTCCATCTGAATAGTATATCACGACTTGGACGAAGAGAGAAAATGCCTTTCAATTATTTGTCTGTCTCAATACTTCTCCATAAATAAAGGGAGGCGTAGCTTAAATACGGTGCCCACTCCTTGCTTAAAACTGCCATCTCTTCTTTTGTTGGCTTTTCTGGCAGGTCAAAGTGACGTTTGATCGCATTTTGAATCCCGATATCTGCCATTGGAAAGAGATTTGGTCTTCCAAGTCCATTCATGAGGACATTTTGAACCGTCCAAGGTCCAATCCCTCTAATCGGAAGCAGACGTTCTTCAATTTCAATATCCGGTAAGTCGTGTAATTCTTCTAAATCCAGAGAGCCGCTCACTATTCGCTTTGAGACATCAATGACATATTCCGCTTTTCGCTGACTGAATTGCAGTTTTCTCAAATCATCGGTTTCAAGTGATGCAATGGTTTCCGGTAAAGGGTCAAACCAAACGCCGTCGATTTGCTCACCATACGTATGAACAAACCGTTTCGTCAGCTCATAAGCAAATGCAAGATTGAGCTGTTGATGAATGATGCATTTCATCAAGCAATGATATAGATGGAAATCCAGCATAAGCGGCGTTCCGATATGACGTTCAAAAATGGGCGCAAGATTTGTTTGAGCAAAATGCTCATGCACGGCATGTAATTGATGCTCCATGCCAAATATCCGCTTCACCTCAGAAAGGATGGCTTCCTCCGGCCCGTTAGCCTGTACCCGGAACGAAGGTGCTTCTTTTGTTCCTGTCGCTTGAACGACTGCAATGTACGGTTTATGATTCAGCCTCATCGGTACTTTGATTTCTCTTTTATCCAGATCGACCGCCTTTAATGGATCGCTCGACAAACGTCTCAGCACTTGATCGAAGTGATAGGGCGGTTCAACCAATAGGTGTTTTTCCCACATGTTTTTCCTCTTCCTTTCTGTCAACACACGCAGATGTGATTGTTTCACTTTGCATGAATGATTCTCTATATTGAATACTTTTAAATATAAAGAGTACAAGAATTTATCAGTTATATCTTCCTTATTTATGGTCATTCTCCTTTTGGATAGATGAAAATTTTTAGTCGAATTCAGCTAAAATTCGACAGCAATCTTCAACATTTTAGGATCATTTTCCTTAAATTAGAAATAGAACCTATGGGTGATATCTTCTATTCCAAAAATATTTGTATAATTATGACATATCAAGGAGGTGAACAAAGGAATTAGCGGATTAGGCAATCATTTGTTTCATCTTGCAGGAACATATTTACCTCATTGATAACCGGCTTCACCTAGTTTCACGTTTTACTAAAAGAAGACCCAAAATTTAAAAACAAAGGAGATCCGACCAATGAAAAAAACAATTCTTTCTGTTGCCCTTGCCACTGCTGTTTCTTCGACACTACCAGTATTCGCTGACGCTGCTGAAAAAACATCATCAGCACCCGTCTCTACTACACTACAGCAAACTGTTTTAAACAAAGCTGCTGAAGGTAAAGCTGGAACGACAGCTAGTCCTAATGTTAACGTCAATTTTGATGTCCTTGGAATTGCCAATGCAATCATTAACGCAGTAAATGCAAATGCCAACCGTTCTGGATTCGTTAAAGGTGTAATGGAAAGCACATTCTATGCTGCTGGCGGCAGATATAACGTCATGGTCTTTAACCTAAGCCAAAACTATGAAGACCGCTTTAATGGCGTGAAAACTTTCGCTACTGCTAACCTTGGTAATGTTGTTTACGGTATTTGGGTTTTTGAGAGCGGTACATTTAAAAACAACGGCGATGGTGGCTGGGATAACTGGGCATTTAGAGGCTGGTTTGACCGTCAAAATAAATTCGTTACGTTTCATCGTCCTTAATTCTCGCTTTATCCATCAATCATACACGCACATTGGACCGATCTCATCGCTGAGATCGGCTTTTTTATGGTGAAAACGTATAAGTTCACCGCTGCTGCTTCATGATATAATGCAAGTCTGGAGGGGTGCACATGCTGAAAAAACTTGCAGTGACAAAAAACGGCGACTTGATTGAACATGCAACATTGCAGCAGCTTTCAAGCCCCGATATTGCCTGGTATTGGATTGATTTTTATGCGCCAACGGAAAAGGAAGCAGCACTGTTAAAGGAATTTTTTCAGTTCCATCCGCTTGCGATTGAAGATTGCTTCCATTATTTACAGCGGCCAAAGCTTGATTTTTATGAAGGGTATTTATTTTTCGTCCTTCATGCCCTCAATCAAAAAACACTTCGATCTGAAGAAGTCGACCTGTTTGTTGGAGAAAACTATATCGTTACTTTTCATTTGAAGGAAGCGCCCTACATTGATCGAGTCATTCGAAAGCTCAAAGGGTCTGACAAAGCACGAGAGAGCGGTCCAGAGCATATGGCTTATATGCTGATTGACCAGCTCGTCGATGATTATTTTCCTATTATTTATCAAATTGAGGACAGGCTCAATGAAATCGAGGATGAAGAAGGGCATAAAACGTATGGTACATTAATGAACGAAGTATTCGGTATTCGATCCGATTTGCTCAAACTGCGCAGAACCATTATCCCGATGAGGGACCTCTTATATCGAATTGTGAACACGAATATGATGAAAAGCGATGCAAACCGGCAAGCATATTTTAATGATATTTATGATCATCTATTGAAACTAACAGAGATCGTTGAGTCAAACCGTGATATGACAGCCGATTTACGAGACAGCTATCAAACACTAAATTCCAACCGAATGAATGCCATCATGATGACACTGACCATTGTCTCGACGATTTTTATTCCACTCACCTTTATTGTTGGGGTGTATGGGATGAACTTTGATAACATGCCTGAATTACACTGGAAATATGGCTATTTTGGCGTACTGATTTTCATGGGTTTGCTTGTCTCAGGGATGCTTTTGTGGTTTAAACATAAAGGATGGTTTAGGATTTTCAAATAGTTTTTTGAGAGAAGTGCTTGAAAGGGAGATACTATGGAAAACTGGATTCCACTGACAGACAAAGAACTAAAGTACGCATGGAAAACATTTGATCAAAAGTTTAAATTTAACCCAAGCATCTCTCGCTTTCCCGGTTTTCAAGCACCATCTCCTTACATCACATATGATATCTCTGCTTATTTCGAGGACCCTTCTCTCCTAAGTGCGGATGAAGACCTTGAAAAGAAGGCACTGCTGTCTTTTCAGGAGAATATCACCGGAACGGACGAATATATGCAGGTACTTGATTGGCAGCACGACTGCTATTGGATCACACCATACGGCTCATTTGAAAAAGATGAATTTGGAGAATGGAGAGTTCCTGTGCTCCCAAATGGGGATTACTATTTCTTTTTATCAAAAGAGATGACCTGGGGTTTACTAGGACATCCTTGGGAGCAAAGCATCACGATTTTCGGTGAGGGCTTGATTGACTCCTTTACTCGTCATCGTCCCCTTTTGTTCCAGCGTAAAATAAGAGAAGGATAAGTCAAAAAGCTTGCAGTGTCTGCAAGCTTCGGATTGTTGACAAAGGGCTAAAATGTTGTTTATTTTAGCCCTTTGTCTTCTTTTCAGTGTGATAGAAAACCTTTGCAGTCTAGGAAGGACGAGTACTGGCGCGGAGCGAATTTCACATTCGTGAGCACCGGCACGC
>NZ_JBQENU010000015.1:0-84825 GCF_052044605.1 Bacillus sp. 22483
GCGCGCCCGAGAGGAGTCGAACCCCTAACCTTTTGATCCGTAGTCAAACGCTCTATCCAATTGAGCTACGGGCGCTTAATCAGGCGACTTAATTATCTTAACATATCGTTTTTATTAAGTCAACATCTTTTTGAAGTTTGTTTATCGTATCTGTCTGAGCATCAGTGTTTCAGATGCGTCATCAGCGACGAATAAAAATATACCATGAATCACGCAAAAGGGTCAATACATTTTTCTAAAAAAGTTTCATGTTTTTTAAGAAGTGCTCTTTTGTTAGATAAATAGAGTTTCAATCGCCCTATTTTCATTTCTTTCTTCATAATTCTAATGATTCTTAAATAAAATCTTTCTAAATCCAAAGGAGGACAAAACATGGTCACCTAGAATTTTTATTTATTGGAAAATTCTTAATATTTTCCATGCATTTAAAGGAGGTAGGAGATGATGAAAAAGTTTGTCGCTTTTCAAATCATGATCGCTTTGGTGATAGGAGCTCTTATCGGCCACTTCTTCCCTGATTTCGGAATGGCACTGCGGCCCATTGGGGATGGCTTTATCCGATTGATTAAAATGATTGTAGTCCCTATTGTTTTCTCTACGATTGTCATCGGCGCAGCTGGCAGTGGTGGAATGAAGAAAATGGGTAGTCTCGGATTAAAGACAATCATTTGGTTTGAAGTCATTACGACCATCGTTCTTGGAATCGGGCTTTTATTGGCCAACGTGTTAAAGCCAGGCGTTGGACTCGATTTCTCTCAATTAGCTAAGAAAGATATTGGGGAACTCGATGGTTATACTCAAAAGGTCGTCGATTTTAAACAGATGGTTTTAGACATCATTCCAACCAATATCATCGATGTCATGGCTCAGAATGATTTACTAGCAGTGATTTTCTTCGCTATTTTATTCGGTGTAGCCGCAAGCGGCATTGGGAAAGCTTCCGCTCCTGTCCTTACCTTCTTTGAATCAGTAGCACAAATTATGTTTAAGCTCACACAAATGGTCATGGTGACAGCTCCTATTGGAGTTTTAGCATTAATGGCAGCTTCTGTCGGACAATACGGCATTGTTTTACTCATTCCTATGATGAAACTTGTTGGCACTGTCTTCTTAGGATTGTTTATTATTCTATTTGTTTTGTTCCCTCTTGTCGCACTGATCTTCCGTTTTAACTACTTCGAAGTGTTGAAAATGATTTGGGATTTGTTTTTAGTGGCCTTTTCTACTACAAGTACAGAAACTGTTCTTCCACAGCTCATGTCACGGATGGAGAAATACGGCTGTCCGAAAAGAATTGTTTCCTTCGTCATCCCGTCAGGTCTTTCTCTTAATTGTGATGGTTCAAGTTTATATTTATCGGTTTCCTGTGTGTTTCTTGCACAAGCGTTTGGCGTCGATATGAGTTTATCACAGCAGCTCCTCATGATGCTTGTCCTTGTTTTAACAAGTAAAGGCATTGCAGCTGTCCCGTCTGGCTCACTTGTCGTTCTTTTGGCAACAGCTCATGCAGTAGGTCTGCCAGCAGAAGGTGTCGCTATTATCGCCGGGGTTGACCGGATTATGGATATGGCTCGAACAGGCGTGAATGTTCCTGGACATGCGGTTGCCTGTATTGTTGTTTCTAAATGGGAAAAAG
Organism: Bacillus sp. 22483; assembly: GCF_052044605.1. Lineage (NCBI taxonomy): Bacteria > Bacillati > Bacillota > Bacilli > Caryophanales > Bacillaceae > Bacillus > Bacillus sp. 22483. The sequence continues at coordinate 1,637 of NZ_JBQENU010000015.1, forward strand.
TATTCCGAGAGTCTGCATGGGAAGTTCCAAAAGCAGGTGAAGAAACAAAAGGAATGTAATGTTTTTTATGAAGGAAAGGGGTCGCCCTTTCCTTTTTTTATGGCAAAAATGTCTGCTTCAGCACGGCTTTACCTTCTTGCTGCAACTGCACCTCCGCATATGCTCCGTTAATGAGGGTCATTTGAGGCGGTACGTGTCCACAATCAATATCGTAAACAATTGGTATTTGTAATTCCTTATGCAATTCTCCATATAGATCCGTATATTCATATCCTTCCACAGGAGTGTCCACTGCACTCCTGCCAAACATGATGCCAGAGCAATGATCAAACCAGCCTGCTAGTTTTAATTGGACAAGAGACCTCTTCATACTCGCAGCATTTAATTCACAGTTTTCAAAATACCATAGAATGGGTTCACCTTTCAGGTATGTTTCTTGAAAAGCTTTGACATCTCCAAAAGGCGTGCCAGCTAAGTGCCGAATCACATCAATACAGCCACCCATCAGTCTTCCCTTCATCGTCGTCTCTAAGTGATCAACAGTACGCCATGCGGTTGGTTCGGTTAAATGAAAGACATGAATGCTTGGATGGTCATACTGCCATTCCTTTTGATACATATCAGAAGAAAATTGAGTAACGTCCTTTTTCTCTGGAGTGGAAAGTATTTGTTCCCACATAGAAGTCACCTGATCAAGCTCTTCCCCCTGAAGATCCACCAGGTTCGGTCCATGCGCTGTCGCAATGCCTGTGTTTAATGTCAAAGCTAATAGAAGGAGACTTGTATCTGAGTAACCAAGAATCCACTTTTTTTGCATCACTGAGAAATCAAGATGCTCTAACACTTCAATAAGCAGCTGTCCGCCCCATGGCGGGATGATGTGGTCAATCTCATGACAAGTCATCATCCACTGTAACTCATTTGCTCGCTTGATTGCAGGGGCTGATTTCGCTTTTTCCTGCTGCCATACTGTCTCTCCACATATGACTTCATAGCCTCTTTTTTTCATCCGATCGCAAGACAGTTGAAACATCTCATGCAAAGAGGGTTGTACACCTGAGGACGGTGCTGTCACCCCAATCGTTTGTCCTTTTTGCAAAAATGGATACTGGATCATCCTGCTCACCTCCACCTTCTATGAATCTCTCATCTATTCATTGTAAAGAAAATTCCCCTTCTTCAAGGGGAATCTCGTCTTACTCTCTCTGACGCAGGACAGTATATACACCTGCGAAAATACACAAAATCCCAACAAACGAACGTAAGCCCATCTCTTCACCTAGAAGCAGCCATCCAAGGACCGTACCAACGATTGGTTGAAAGAAGAAAAACAGACCACCGCTTGAAGCGTCCATCAGTTGAAGCCCTCTATTCCACAAAAAGAAAGCAAGGGCCGTTGAGATGATACCTAGATACAGAATGCCGCCCCATATTTCCGGTCTTGCCATTTGATGCACATCCAGATGAGGCAAACGAAACAAGACAGGTGGTGTTAATACGATAAAGGCCACAATGATCGCATATGTTGTCGTCACTACTTGAGGATACTTTCCTGGAACTCGTTTCAAAAGAACAGACATGAGTGCCCATGTTAATGCAGCAATAACCAGTGAAAGACCACCAACAAACTCATCCGTTTGAACAGCGACAGGCCCAATCATCGTCAGCACACCTACTGTAGCAAGCAGAATGGAGACACACTTTCTCATTGTGAAAGATTCTTTTAATAGAAAGAAAGCGAAAAGCACCATAAAAGCAGGTGTGGCCGATGTGATGACGGCACCCATTTGTGCAGACGTATACATTGTGCCAATTTCTTGGGTCACGATCGAGAGAAAGTTGCCAATCAATCCAATCGCCACAATCAGCGGGATATCCTTTTTGTCTAACCGAAAAGAGTAACCCAAACGCCAAATCGTGAACACAAGAACGACTCCAGCTATTGCATATCTCATCCAGACGAGCTCAAGTGGCGGGACAACCGCAACTGTTACTTTGACCACTACATACATACCGCCCCAAATACTAGCAGCTAACGCTAAGTAGAGGGCTCCTATATATTTTCCATTCATTTTTTCCCCTCCGTTACTGGATATATTCACTGCGATATCCACAAACGGAGATCACTCTCCGTTATGGACGGAGGTGATTTGGTACATCATGTTCAAATAAAGGCTTCCATTGCATATCAGTCACCCCAATTGTGTTTATTTTCTGATTACTTTATAACAAAATCTGGTTCACTTCAATCCTTTTTATCGCCATGTTTCTTCATATAATAGAAGTTCAATAGGATTGACATGATGAATTCGTTTTCTTATAGTAAGTAAAACAATTGATGTTTACATAGAAAAGGAGTAGAGGTATTTGGATGTTGAAGCTAGGAAACACATTCCCACTGCCGGAAACGAACCGTTTCTTGAGGGAATAAAAGATTGTGTGCCAACCTTGCTTGGTTATATGAGCATTGGGTTTGCCTTTGGAATTGTTGGCATTAGTTCGCAGTTAAGTATATGGGAAATCGCGCTGTTATCTATCTTTATTTATGCTGGCGCTTCACAGTTTATCATCTGTGCATTACTTGTGACAGGAAGCCCTCTTTCCGCTATTATTTTCACCACGTTCATTGTCAATTTACGGCATTTGTTACTCAGCCTTACGCTTGCCCCCCATTTTACACGCTACTCTGTAAAGCAGAACATCGGATTTGGTCTTCTGCTTACTGATGAATCCTTTGGCGTAGCGATGAATAAATTAGCACAGCAAGGAAAATTGAATAACAGATGGATGCATGGACTGAACATTACAGCTTATTTATGCTGGATTGCTGCGTGTACACTTGGCGGAATATTCGGACACTGGATTTCAAATCCAGAGGCGCTTGGTCTTGATTTTGCCCTATCCGCGATGTTTGCTGCGCTGCTCATTCTTTCTTTACAGACGGTGCCAAAAAATAAGCTCACCCATCGCTTATCACTTGTTTTATATATGTTTGTTGCGATGTTTGTGCTGCTTCATTTTGTTCCTTCACACGTGGCTGTTTTGTTGGCAACTGTGCTTGTTGCCACTATTGGGGTGGTGACAGATAAATGATTAGCAGTTTTATGTTATGGCTCATTCTTGGCTGTATGATTGTGACCATCATCCCAAGAGTCGTTCCATTTTTATTTGTAAGGAGTATACAGATGCCAGAAGTGGTGCTCAAATGGTTATCATTTATCCCCATTTGTATATTTACCGCTTTGATTGCAGAGCATCTATTCATACATACTACAGCAGGCGTCACCATTCACTGGATGTACCTTGCTGTCTTGGTTCCAACTGTGTTAATCGCTGTTTGGACAAAAAGCTTGTCCCTCACCGTTCTAGTAGGCGTCATGCTGATGGGCACAGCTAGATGGTTTTTCTAATAGAAAAAGCTTAACCGGATGCGGTTAAGCTTTTTTCATTTTACGATACCGTATACAAAGCCGTCATAGCCTTTTTCGCCAACAGTTTGAATAGCGGTTGCCTCAATTCTCGACTCTTGTTTGAGTAAATCGAAAAATTCACGCGTTCCCTTCACTCGCTCATCTTGATCAGAGGCATGGAGAACTGCCCCATTTCTGACCACATTGTCTGCAATAATGACTGTTCCCTTTTTTGAGAAATGTAACGCCCACTTCAAATATTGCGGGTTGTTTGGTTTGTCTGCATCAATGAAAATCAAATCGAACGGAAGCGTATCCTGCTCTTTTAACTGAGATAAAGTATCTAACGCTTTTCCTTGTAAAATGGTGACACGTTCTGCTAGGCCTGCTCTGTCTATGTTTTGCTGTGCGGTTTCTGCATGATGACTGACAGCCTCTAATGTCATGAGTTCTCCATCCGATTCAAGTGCACGGGCAAGCCAAATGGTACTATAACCGCCAAGTGTACCGATTTCTAAAATGCGCTTTGCACCCTTGGTTTTTGCTAACAAATAAAGTAGTTTTCCTTGGGCCGGCGACACATCTATTTCTGGTAACCCGGCTTGCTTATTCTTGATAAGAGTTTGCTCCAATACGTCATCTTTGGCCATCAATTTGTCTTTGATATACTCGTCAACTTTCCCCCATACTTGCTCCATTTCATCCATCTCCCTTGTTCATGTCTTCTATTTAAAGTCTACATGACGGAAGCAAGAATTTATAATCAATTCTTTTCACACACCTATTGATTTTATTGATGAAAGGAATGTGATGATGGATACATGGGGCGAGTACCTGCAAGTATGCGCAAACTACTGATTCAGCTTATTTTTCACGTCACCTTTTTTATCTTGAAGCTTTCCTTTTACTTGATCTTTCTTTCCTTCTGCTTTCAGGTTTTCACGATCTGTCGCTTCGCCAAGTTTTTCTTTCACTTGACCTTTGACTTGATTTGTTTTTCCTTTCGCTTTATCCATATGTCCATTTTGTTCACTCATTTGTTCCACCTCCACGTTTGATACTGTTTATTTAGCCTTTTTGCACATGACAAAACATCTGAGTGTGCTGTGTGCGCGTTTCAGGTATGATAGACATAATGGAATGAAAGGTTGGTGGTCTGTTCAATGATCATTTCTGAAAGTATGTTCACTGTACGTGGTGTGACCTATCGTATTCGCTCTGCTGCATTAGCAGATGCCAAACAGTTATCAACTCTCAGACTGAAAATCGATGGTGAAACCGAATATTTAGATCGTGAACCGGGTGAAGCTTTTATTGATGAGAAAGGGTTCGAGGCGTTGATTCAAGAGGATTCCAATGAATGCCGTCATCTCTTTTTAGTTGCAGATATTGAAGGAGACATTGTCTGTTTTTCAAGATGCGAAGGACATTCTCTTAAGCGCTCTGCTCACAAAGTAACGTTTGGCGTCGCCGTACAGAAGGCCGCTTGGGGCTATCACATCGGGAAAGAACTTTTAGCTACATCGATCGACTGGGCAGATCAGCAAGGCATTCAAAAGATGTCACTTCAAGTAATGGAAACCAATCAAAAAGCCATTCGTTTATATGAACACTATGGCTTTGAGATTGAAGGCTTGTTAAAAAAAGATAAACGGCTGGCGGACGGCATGTATTATGATACGGTTGTGATGGGCAGGCAGCGGCCAGTCTCCTGACCGCTTACATGACATAACTCCAGATCATCGAAATCGCACTATACATAAGCAGCAGCCCCATGACGAACTGGAACGGCCGCTGATAAAGAGTTAAAAAACGCTTGAATACAGAGCCAAATAAACTCCAGCTAAATGTGCCTAAAAAACCAATGATGGCGAGAATCAGCGTCAACAACATGTATTGCATATTGGACTGTCCATACGGCAGAACAAAAGTGGAAATGACGGTTAACCCATACAAAATGGCTTTCGGATTAATAAATTGCAGCAGCATCCCCGGGATAAAATGATTATAGCGGTCTAATGTTTCGTCATCTCCGCCTTTACTTTTCATGATTTTAACAGCCAAATAGATCATGTAACCGGCTCCGATGAAAGCCATGACCCAGTCTATTTTCGGCATGACTTGATAAAGAATGAGATTAAAGAAACCGCTCAAACATAAAATGACCAAAAATCCGATCCCAACCCCTAAACAAAATCGAAATGTTTGCTTGACCCCATATTTATTCGTAAAGACCATCGCCATGATATTATTCGGCCCAGGGGTGAAGCTGGTAACAAAAGCATAAATCAACATGGAAACAATCAAATCGTTCCCTCCTTTTCATACGTTATTTAGACCCAAAAGTCTTTATTGCGTATATTACGTTTCATTGTACTATTCGGTCGTTATAAAGTAAATAAAAGAAAGGAGTTTTTTGATGGAGGATGTACAATCAATTATTGCTAGAAATGTCAAACTGCTAAGAGAGCAAAAGAAATTAAGCCTAGAAAAGATGGCTGAGGTAACAAGTGTGAGTAAAACGATGATTGGGCAAATCGAAAGAGGAGAATCCACACCAACCATCACCACTCTGTGGAAAATCGCCAATGGGTTGAAGGTGTCTTTTAGTGAACTCATATACGCACCGCAGCCTGAGATTAAGTTTGTGCGAAAAGAAGACGGACAAGTTTTAACAGAGGACGAGGGAAGGTATCGGGTATATACGACGTTCCCATTTGATGACCTGAGAAAATTTGAAGTCTATCAGGTAGAAATTGATCCTCATGGGTCGTTAAGTGCGGAAGAACATATCGGCGGTACAGAGGAATTGATTACCGTATTTGAGGGAGCACTTGATTTATCAATCGGTGATGAGCAATACACATTACAAGCTGGCGACTCGATTCGGTTTAAAGCTGACCGTGCCCATGAGTATAAACAATCAGGAGAACAGATGGTACGGATGCAAATGATTCTTTATTATCCCCATTAAAAAAAGCTGACAGGCTTGTCCACCTGTCAGCTTTACATTTTATTTAATTAAATCCTGGATCGCGTACAACCGTTCCAGTAAAGGTAACTCTATATTTTCCTAAACCTAACTCTTCAATTGATGATTGATAGAGAATACCGACCCATCCATCCTTTGCATATGTAATACTTGATGGGATGTTTGACGTCGTATATGTTCTCGTTTCTGAGACGGTTCGACTTGCTTGTACCGTTACTTCACTGTTTACTTTCCCCTTCGCTTCTACCGGGACAGCGGTGACACCCGCACCCGTTAAAACAATTGCTCCAACCAAAACAGAAGTTATGACCTTTTTCATACAAAAAATCCCTCCCTTTTTTTGTTGAACATATTAACCATACCATAATTTAGAACTTTAGTAAGTTATTTTTTCATTTTTTTGAAGATTATGATATGATTGTCTTATGCTGGATGGAGGGTGTTACATACTTCTATGCTTTTATCCTCACCTCGTTCTAGTGAAACAATTGATAACGGAGGTGATTTCATGAAAAAATGGCTTATCTGTTTTCAACTTGTTTTCCTCTTCACCTTGACGGCCACACCTTTTGCTTCTGCTGCTTCATGCCCTACAGTGAAACCATGTGTTATTGATCCTTAAGCATAAGAAAAAGTCGATCAAGCCTATTCCCTTGATCGACTTTTTTGTTATGCTTGTTCGGCTTCCCAGCGGGCAACCTCTTCTCTTACTTTAGGGGCCACTTCTTTTCCAAATAACTCAATAGCTTTCAGCACTTGATCATGCGGCATCGAACCGACCGGTACGTGCAGCATGAAGCGCGTAATGCCTACATTTTTTCGCAGATGAATCACTTTCTCTGCCACGGCATCTGGATCTCCTACATACAATGCACCTTCTAATGTTCTTGCTGCATCGAATGTAGAACGGGTATAAGGTCCCCAGCCTCGTTCTCTTGCTAATGTATTCATGACATGCTGTGTAGAAGGGAAGAATTGATCTGCTGCCAATTCTGTTTCCTCCGCAACAAATCCATGTGAATGGGATGCCACCGTTAATTTCTCAGGATCATGTCCAGCGTGAATCGCAGCTTGCTTGTAGAGCTGCACTAGCGGTGCGAACTGTCTAGGGCTGCCGCCAATAATGGCAAGGACAAGTGGTAATCCTAATAATCCAGCACGTACGACAGATTCTCTGTTTCCTCCACTGCCAATCCAGATGGGAAGCGGATCTTGAACAGGTCTTGGGTATACGCCGACATCCTGAATGGAAGGACGGTGCTTACCGCTCCACGTCACACGCTCTGACTGTTGTAATTTCAACAGTAAATCTAGTTTTTCTTCAAATAATTCTTCATAATCATCTAAGTCATAGCCAAAAAGCGGGAACGATTCAATAAATGATCCGCGGCCAGCCATGATCTCTGCACGCCCATTAGAAAGGCCATCTAATGTCGCAAAATCTTGAAACACACGAACAGGATCTGCCGATGAAAGAACAGTTACGGCACTTGTCAGACGAATATTCTTTGTTTGCGTTGCCGCAGCTGCTAATACGACTGCTGGATTTGATGCGGCAAAATCTTCACGATGATGCTCTCCTACACCAAAAACGTCGAGACCCACTTGATCTGCTAAAATAATTTCTTCTACTACTTCACGAATACGCTGTGCGTGGCTGACTGTTTTTCCTGTTTGAAAATCAGGTGTTGTTTCTACAAATGTACTAATTCCTAGTTCCATGAATGGAACCCCCTATCTTATAAATATGTCACAAATTCAGAGACCGGCTTGCGATAGCCTCTCGCTTGTCTGCTCTCTACTTTTTCTTTTCCGAGCGTGATCATTAATACAGGAACCAAATCTGATTCGATGTTTAACACCTTTTTCATTGCTTCGGGGTCAAAGCCGATCATTGGGCAAGTATCCCATCCCTTGTTTTTGGCGGCAAGCATAAATAGCATGGCAGATAATGAAGCATTGCGAATCGCCTCTTCTTTCTGAAAGTCTGATCCTCTCTGCACATAAAAACTCATCGTCTCTCTGACCATTTCCTCATATTGTTGCGCATTTAAGATGCCGAGCATTTTTAGGCCTTCATAAATGTTTCCTGCTTGCTCATAAGCTTTCGGATCGCCGAGTACAATGATCGCTGCTGAAGCGGAATGCACCTTATATTGTCCAAATGCAGCATCTCTTACTTGCTCTTTAAGCGCTTCTGATTGGACGACGACATATTGCGTATGCTGTAAATTAAAGGCTGAAGGTGCCAGCTTCACTTCTTCAAAGATACTATTAAGCTCTTCTCTCGAAATCGAGATATTCGACAAAAAATTTGATGCTGATCGTCTTTCACGTACCAATGTATCAAAGCTGTGTGTCATCTTGTTTCCCCTTTTCGTGAAGTTGTTTTGCACCTAAACCGATTTTTTTCAACCATTCAATGAGCTGTTCTTTTTCCTCTGTTTCGATAAAGGACAGATTTTGTGAAATGACATCTGTATGTTTTGGAAAAATATCGTCAAATAGCTGCTTCCCTTTATCTGTCAGTAATACATGGAATACACGTTTATCAGAAGGTGCACATTGTCTTTTGACTAATTCTTGTTTTTCTAATTTGTTGACCACATAGGTGATGCTCCCACTTGGAATGGATAGAATCTCACTAATTTTTTGAACGGGATGCGGTCCCTTACTATACAGTAATTCAAGAATTTGAAAGTTTTCAAATCCGATATCATAACGTTCAATGTCTTTTTGGATGTTTGCAAAAAGGGCATGGTAGGCTTTCATCCACACTCGGAAAAGCCTTAAGTCTAATTCCTGATCTTGCTGCACCATGGCAACTACTCCTTTTTCAATAAATCCTAAAACTAGGATAAATTTATCCTAACACTAGGATATTTTCTTGTCAACGTGTTTGTTTGATTAAAAAAAAGACCCCTGTGATTCAGTGGTCTTCTTTTGACACAAAATGCATTTCAGCAATTTGTTTGTATTGATTCACTTGTTGTAATGAAAATCTAGATTCCTGATCAGTTGGAGGGAAAAGAGGGATTCCTTTTCCAATCATGACAGGTGCGATTTGGAGATACAGCTCATCGACTAATTTTTCTTTTAATAATGCTTGAAGCAGTTCCCCGCCTCCTACTATCCAGATATGCTGCCCTTTTTCATTTTTTAAGTTGTGGATAAATGAGAGAACATCTTCACGAATGATACGGGTTCCTGTATGGCTGTCTTGTAAAGTGCGAGAAACGATATAACATGTCTTGTCTTCATAAGGAAACCCATCAGGTGAGAGCTTTAGAACCTGTTCATATGTGTTCCGTCCCATGATCAGCGTATCGACTGAAGCATAAAATTCCTCATATCTCGTATCCTCTTCGCCCTCTGTTCCTATGAGCCAATCTAAACGGTGATCATCCCTTGCTAAATATCCATCAATGCTCACTGCCCCATAAAATAGTAATTTCCTTTTCAATCTCACCACTCCCCGCCTGAAATAAGAACGTATATTCCCATTTTAACAGAAAGAATAGATAAATGATATATGATCCATTTGTTTCTTACGATTCCTGTTCTACCTTCATAAGAAGCTTGTACAAGATGTGTGCAAGCTGCCCCGCTTCGACTGTCATCCCTTCATGAATCCATTCCTCCAGTACACCAACAACACCAGACACAACAAATGAGGCCACAATCTGTTCATGCTCCGTAATTTGCCGCTGATCAAGCTGCCACTCTTTCATGATTTTTTCTTTAAAAAACGATTTGAATTGATTCGTCGTTGGGCTATTCGGTTTGACAAACAACGTCATCATGAATTGTTTTTCTTTTAAATACTCAGTTGTTTTATTTAAAAAGGACAGCATATCAAGCGGGTCCTGGCTTGGAAACGATTCATCGTATAGTCCGCCAAGCTGATCGAATAGTTCCTTCTCAAGCTGTTCATGCAAATCAAATACATCTTGGTAGTGCAAATAAAAGGTCCCTCTTCCTAAATCCGCTCTTCTAGATAGCTCTGATACTGTAATTTGTTGAACATCTTTTTCCTTTAAAAGCTCAAGAAAGCTTTCCCGTATCGCCTTTTTGGTTTTGATTGTTCGTCTGTCCTTCATCAAACACCCTCCATTTTTGAACAATCTGGCTATACCTGTCTATTTATGAACAAGAGATCATTCATTGCCGATGTTCGGTTTATTTTCCTATTATTATAATAGACATATGTTCAATAATCTATATCTGTTCAAAAAAAGGAGGGCCATCATATGCTTCAATTCAGACTTGCTAGAGAGGATGAACTGCCTCAAGTGGCAGCATTGTTAGATGATTCATTTCAGAACTATTCATTTTTTGATTTATTATGCGAAAAGGTTACCAAGCGTTCTGCTTTCGCCCGGCAGTTGCATTTGGTCAATACAAAGGTATATTTTCAGCATCAAATCTGTTTGGTCGGGGTTGAGAACGAGAAAATTGTGTCTGCCGCCCTGTTAAAACATCCCCGTCTTCCTGAGCCAGGACTCATGGATTATGTGTTATCTGGTGGGTTAAAGCTGCTCTTTACTGGCGGCATATCGGCGATTCAGCATGTGTTCCGTATGTTAAAGGAGGCAAAAAAAGCGTGTTCTTCCTTAAAGAAACCTTACTGGTATTTAGAAGCTCTTGTCGTTGCAAAAGACCAACAAGGAAAAAAACTTGGAAGCCGTATGTTAAAGCAATGTCTTTTCCCCTTTATCGCCCGGCAAGGCGGCGGACTGTTCACACTGATTACACACAACGAGGCCAATCGTCATTTCTATCGAAAAAATGGGTGGACGGAGTTTGATGAGAGAGTACTGCACGGAGAAGACATGTCCCTAGAAAGCTGGAGTTATAAAACCGTGATCAAATAAAGTATCTTCTTCAAGTGATGATATAATAGAAGCAGTTCAAACAATGATCATACTTGGAGGAGAGACTGATGATACGACGACTTGATCATATCGTGTTGACTGTTCAACATATGGAGGAAACCATTCGCTTTTATACAAACGTATTAGGAATGAAGGAAGAAACTTTTGGAAAAGGCCGTAAAGCCCTTCGTTTTGGCTTACAAAAGATTAACCTTCATGAAGCGGGTCATGAATTTGAACCAAAAGCTGCTCATCCCCAGCCTGGATCTGCTGACTTGTGTTTTATCACCGATTTAGATATAGACAGTTTATTGCTTCATCTTCGAAAGCAGGTTGTTCCAATTGAAGAAGGCCCGGTCAGACGTTCTGGTGCATTAGGTCCGATTGAATCCATTTATATCCGTGATCCTGATATGAACTTAATTGAAATCTCCCGATATATAGAGGAGGCTGATCCATCATGACTCGATTATTTTTGAGACCGATTGAAGAAAAAGATTATCCTGGTATTCATAGGGGATGCCAGCATGCAGAAACACTTTATATGACTGGCACACGCAAAACGTTCACACTAGAAGAAATTCGTTCAGCCTATACCCGTTTTCTGCTGGATGACAGTAGACGAGACTTTGCTATTTGTTTGCTAGACACGAAAGAAATGATCGGGGATGCGGCGATTGTGGATATTGATCCGATAAACCATACGGCAAGTTTCCGCATTGCGCTGCATGGTCCAGAGCATTTTCACAAAGGGTATGGTACTGAGGCTGTTCGGATGGTTCAAACATTTGCCTTTGAGACGTTAGAACTCAATCGGCTTGAGCTTGAAGTTTTTTCCCATAACCCACGAGCCTTTCGAAGCTATGAGAAAGCCGGATTTCAATATGAAGGAAAAAGACGTCAAGCGCTCTATTTCAACGGTGCTTATTCGGATGTCATCATGATGGGCATCCTTCGTGAGGAATACGATAGAATCAAATCATAAAGATGTCCCAGCCTACGATGGGTCATCTTTTTTAAACAAATGAACCCCTGTAACGATGGTCAAACAAATGATAGAAGAGAGAACGATAGAGACGCTTGATATGCTGAGCGCCATCCCTTCCCATCTGCCAATGAAGAAACTGCCGATCAATAACAGCAATCCAAACAAGGTGATACATATCGGAACAATCAGCCCGGCATGGCGATGCCTGCGTCTTTTTCCTGCCCACCACGAGAGACAGAGTACAATGACAGTAAAAATAGCGGTTTGTAGCCAGAACATATCGCATCAACTCCTTTTCTTTTTTATCCTATGACAACGGAGGTTTTTCCAATGAATATTAGACCGATTCAAAAGCAGGACAATCCTTTTATCGCGGCCATTATCCGCCAGTCATTAGAATCAGCGAATCTTGCGATTGAAGGTACAGCCTACACAGACCCACACCTTGATCAGCTTTTCGATTACTATCAATCATTGACTCATGCAGCCTATTGGATTGCCGAAAAACATGGTGAAATTGTTGGTGGCGTTGGCATTGCCCCTTTCACAGATGGCATTTGTGAGCTGCAAAAGCTTTATTTAAGCCCAAAAGCACAAGGCAAAGGTGCGGGCAAGAAACTGATGGATATGGCCCTGCAATATGCTGCTACATACTACGATGCTTGTTATTTAGAAACCCGCAGTGAATTAACAGCTGCTACTGGTCTTTATCAACGGTATGACTTCTCTCTTCTTCCTGCACCGATTGAAGGCTCAGAGCATTCTGCCATGGATGCTTGGTATCTCAAAACCTTTTCAGCGTGAGGCATAAAATAAACGATACGTCTTTGTCCAATGAAAACCTAGCTTCTCTGCCAATTTGGCCGAGGCTGCATGATGGACATCGCAATCCCAATGCGGTGTCTTCCCTTTTTCAACACAGATGCTGATCATTTGCTGAGCTGCTAACAAAGCCAACCCTTTTCCACGGCAGGCTTCATCTGTCCAAATATCGATTTCCACACGTTTTTCACTTAAAAAAATAGAGACACATTCACTGACCACATCTTCACCATTTAAGATGGCAACTCCGATGCCATTAGATAAAAAGTGATCTACTCCTCCCCAATGTGCTTCATAATAGCTGGATGGGAATACTTTGCTTGCGGCAATGACTTGTTCATTCGTGCGTTTGATCATTTCGTCTTGATTAGGCAAAATCAGATCAGGAGAGGTCAAGTCATAAGAATACGTATGTCTTTGCATTTCATTCAGTTGGGAACCGAAGCATTTTTTCATCATCTCATCTGATGCTGGATTTGCTGAAAACAAAGTGAAACGTCCGTTCTCTCTTTTTTGCTTTTTATAAACATCCACAATGAACGTTGAACATAATGAGAGTGCTGCTTCTGTCTTGCCTGCGACATAATAAATGCCGGTTGTTGTCCCTGCAAAATAGACACACGGGTGATCTCGGTGATCCACATATAAATCTCCTTGTATCACGCCATCGAGTATCGCATCTACGAACACTGGATAGGCAGGATCAATCCGCCGAATTTCCTCTTTTACCGCTCCTGTCCTTTGTTGATCTACAAGATACAACATCATTCCTCCATTCACGAACGAGTATATTTTCATTATAAAGGAAAGCCGCAGACACGCGGTGAATCTTTGCAACAAAAAGAATTCTTCTGCATCAAAGCAACATTCAATCGCATTCGCTTTCATCTATTGCTATGCTCATTGTGAGAGGAGGTTTATGAATGAAATTTCGTTTGATCTGGAATCAAGAAAAGGATGTGACGGAAGTAGACGTCATCAGCCATCCACATAATCAAGAACGTTTACAAAAGATGGCATCAATGATGGAGACTAGTACACCTCTAACGGTCAAAGATCCAAAAAATGATCGGCAGTCTCTTTTACCATTAGAACAAATTGAAGCGATCTCTGCGCTTGGACATCTGTCAAAGGTGATCACGACTCAGGGTACGACGTATTTTCTCAGTAAACGGCTGAAGGATCTGAAGTCGTTAGAGCGTGAACATTTCTATCGTATCAACAATGCAGTCATTCTCAATTTAGCGCAAGTCGACAGCTTTGTCGCTGGTACGTACGCTCGCTTAGAGGTCGAAACCATCTCGAAAAACAGCTACACCGTCAGTCGTCATTACGCCAAATATATAAAGGAGCGATTCAAATGATCAAGGAACTAAAACATCAATTTATGCAAACAGCTTTTGTCTCTATCGTATGGCTGACACTCATCCTGTCAATCACTCAATGGTCATCCTCTATCCCTTTTCATTACGTGTGGCACATCATTGGCATCGGTACTCTGGCAGGCATCGTCTTTGGGGTCATGTATCCTTTACTATGGAACTACTTTACCTTTCCAGCACCCACCAACATTCTCATCTCCACTGTCGTCAATTTAGGGTTTCAAGTAGGAGCCGTCGCTTTATATTCGACTACACTGCTCGAATGGATCATGCCTTATTTTATCGGTATAGCCTTTCTCACATTAGTAGGCCATATCATCGCCTTTCTATTTTACAAAAAGCAACAAAATCAAAAACTGGCGCAGGCACTGAATCACCTGAAGCCGCAGCCTTAAAAAAAAGAGACCTTATTTGAAAGGTCTCTTGTCTATTATTCTGCTGCTAACTCATTCTCTCTAAAAATGAATCACCCCTAATTCCACTGCTGCTTTAATTGCTTCCGCTCTTGAAGTGACCTCCAGCTTTTGATAAATATTTGTTAAATGAGCTTTGACAGTTCTCTCGGAAATCCCCATATCAAATGCAATTTCCTTACTTCGATATCCTCTAGCCACTGCTTGCAAGACAAGCATCTCTTTTTCAGTCAGCATGTTTATTTCTTTTTTCAAATGGGTCGGAGTCACTTGATGCTCTGTTGATTCAAATACTTTAGCAGCGACGTTTGCTTGAAGAAGAATATCCCCTCTGATAGCTGCTTCAATTGTATAAAATAAATTTTCTCTGCTGGCATCCTTTAAAAGATAGCCCTTTGCTCCAAGTTGCAGCCCTTCAATCATTAATTTCTCTTCGTTATAGGTAGTGAGAATCAGGACCGGTACTTTTAATTGAAGAGACTGCATCTCTTTTAACATCTCAAGCCCACTCATGTTAGGCATGTTGAGGTCAAGTAATACAAGGTCTGGAGCCTTCTCTTTCAAGATATCTAAACCCTTTGCTCCAT
The DNA here is from genome assembly GCF_052044605.1 of Bacillus sp. 22483. Taxonomy (NCBI): domain Bacteria; kingdom Bacillati; phylum Bacillota; class Bacilli; order Caryophanales; family Bacillaceae; genus Bacillus; species Bacillus sp. 22483. The sequence continues at coordinate 17,105 of NZ_JBQENU010000015.1, forward strand.
CTTCTGCTTCACCAACAACATCAAATCGTTGATCTGTCTCAAGAATTAATTTTAATCCTTCTCTAACAACAAAATGATCATCGACAATCACAATTTGATAAGACATTGTTTTTACTCCTTTTTCAAAGGTATGGTTACCGTCACTTGTGTACCTTCATTTTTTTCGCTTTTCAAGTGTAGCTGTGCATCAAGCAGTCGGGCACGTTCTGACATACCAATTAGACCGTAATGCCCGGAAGTGGATTCTTGTTTTTTCTCATCAAAACCCACTCCATTGTCTGTGATTTGCAAGGAGATGTGATCATCTTGTTGCTTCATCATCAATTCGACCTTACTTGCTTTGGCATGCTTGGCAATATTCGTCAAACATTCACTGACAATGTATACAGTATGTTCGATGAGGAAAGGGGACACTTGATAAGAGACAGCCACTTTTGTATGAACTGGAATATTCGTCGCCGTCATAAACCGATTCACTTCATCTTTCACAGAATCAGCTAAGTCATATTGATCCTGGCTGTATGTTCGAAGGTCGTCAATGACCAATCTCGCCTCACCTAATGTCGTCCGCGCATGGCTCATTGAACCTTTAATAATGCTTTGAGCACGCTCAACATTCTGATTCTCTAAATGGGCATGGACCGCTTCTAGCTGCATAATAATACCTGCCAGCCCTTGTGCAAGGGTATCATGTAAATCTCTCGCCATTCTTTGACGCTCATTAGCAAGTGTCAGCTCTTCCACTTGTTGATGTGCCAATTCAAGTTCCTTTAAAAATGTTTGTGTACGAATTCTAGCTTTGACTTGTCTAAAAAATAAAATGGAGTATGCGATGACTACAATCAGAATCAAAAACAAAATAGGAATGTATACGGTCAAATCATCTGTATCATTGACCAAAATAAGGGCAAGAAAAAAAAGAACATAAAAACTAAGCCCTGTCAAAATCACCTTCAATGTATGATAATATACCCCAATACTTTGCGCTATTAGTACCGGTAACAGACCAATTAAGATCACAGGGGAAGCCGCCTGCATGACTGAAACACAAAGTAGAATCACTATTCCTTGAATCAGAAAATATACCCATGGATTCTGCCGAAACCAGTAAAATGACCACCAATGCAGAATCAGATGTATGGCAATAAGTGCAGAAAAAAACAGGCCAGAAAGTGCTAATGGGGTGGTTATAAACTGAAATATCATTGCTGCAATATAAACAAGAATCACCCATAATAATGTTGGAATTCGCGAATAGATCATTTCATTAAAAGGGTCTACCCGTCGTTTCGCCATAAATATCACCATCCGAGCCTCATATTCACTCAAAAAATACCGCCCACCCTTTATCGAGGTAATGGCGGTATCATCAATCATACCATGTAAGACTATCAGTGACTAAATCACCTTCTCTTCTTTCTCATCCTTCTGAGAAATAGACTCACCTTCAATGTCTATACGTGGAAGCCATCTTTCAAACCATTTGGGTAAGTACCAAGCAGCTCGTCCGATCAGCATCATACAAGCTGGGATAAAAGTCATTCTTATGACAAATGCATCAAACAGAACACCGAATGCCAACGTTAACCCCATTGTTTTGATAATCAAGTCATCTGCAAAGATAAAACTAGCAAAGACGAAGATCATGATTAAGCCTGCGGCAGTCACTACTCTTCCACTGTGCTTCAAACCTGATACAACGGACTTTTTCGCATCACCTGATAGAAGGAAATCTTCTCTCATTCGACTGACTAAAAAGACCTCATAATCCATTGCAAGACCAAATAATATTCCTGTTACTAGTACAGGCATAAAGTTTAACAATGGGCCATTTGCTGGTATTCCAAACAATGGCGCAAGGTGTCCATCCTGTAAAACAAAGACAGAAAAACCTAGTGTAGCGGTCAATGTCATAAGGAATCCTAAAACCGCTTTTAATGGAACAAGGAAGGATCTAAACACAAGAATCATCAAAATCAAAGCAAATCCAATAATGACTCCTGCAAATTTCGGTAACGCTTCACTGAGTCTATCTGAAATATCTATATTAACTGCCGTAGAACCAGTAACAAGTAATTTCGTATCATACTTTGCAGCAGTCTGACTAGATTCATTTCGTATATCTTTGACTAATTGCTTTGTCGCCTTATCTTCTGGACCGCTTTTCGGTAAGATGGTCAGCATGGCGTACTTACCCGATGGATTAGGAACAGGCGGTGCCATTTGTTTGATGCCATCCATCTTCTCTAATACTTTTGTTGTTTTCTCAATAGATTTCATTGCGTTATTTGCATGGGAGGCATCAATGATAACAACCAGTGGCCCATTAAACCCTTTACCAAACCCTTCTGCTAACAGGTCATAGCCCTTACGTTCAGTTGTTTCCTTCCCCTTCATGCCGTTATCAGGAAGACCCAACTCCATATGAAGTGCTGGCCAACTGAGTAGACCAGTCAATACAATGACACCTAGGATGATCTTACCTGGATACTTCTTGATAAACCTTCCCCAAGCTGTGGCTTCTTCTTTTTGTTGAGATTGTAATTTAGAGAACCATTTATTCTTTCTTGAAGGGCTTACTTTATCACCAAGAATCCCTAGTATGGCAGGAACAATTGTGAGAGACACAAGCATAACTGATAGTACCATGAATGCAGCTACAAGACCCATAACGCCTAAAAATGGTATACCGACTAATACAAGTCCGCATAGTGCAATTACGACGGTAACACCTGCAAACAATACAGCGCTGCCTGCTGTAGCAACAGCTCTAGCAGCTGCTTCTTTCAATTCGTAACCCTCTGCTAATAACTGTCGATAACGAGAAATGATAAATAATGCATAATCAATTCCTACTGCAAGTCCAATCATCACAGCTAATGTAAGACTAAATGCAGACATCTCAACAAAATTTGAGGTAATTAATATGACCATCACACCGATTATTAACCCAATGACAGCCGTCAAGATCGGTAGTCCTGCAATCAATAGTGAAGCGAAGGTAAAGGCTAAAATAAAGAATGCCATGACAATACCTATGACTTCCGAAATCCCGCCTACCTCAATTTCTGAGAATGTGACGGAGCCGCCTAATTCTGTTTGGATGCCAGCCTTTCTTGAAATCTTAATACTATCTAATACTTTCTCTTTTGAGGATGTTTTTACCTCATCCGCCTTTACCCGGTATGTAATATCCGCATACCCTATTTTCTTATCCTTACTAATAGCAAATGTCTGATATAAATCCGTCACTTGCTTGACTGCTTTATCCTTTTTGACTTCTTTGATCGTTTCGTTCAATTTGTTTCTTACTTTTTTTGTTTCTAATGTTTCACCCTTAGGTGCTTTAAAGATCAGACGAATCGTCCCGCCATCATCACCTGCTGGGAACTTTTTCTCCAAGAGATCCATTGCCTTTTCTGACTTTGTTCCTGGAATCGACATATCGCCATTAAATGAAACTCCTGTCCCTATTGTTGCCGCCACAACAGCTACTAAAACAAGTAACCAACCGATAATCATCCGTTTCGGCTTAGAAAATGCACTTTTTCCTAAATGATATAAAAATTTTGCCATTCACTTACTCCTTTTTCTTCAACTTCGTGAACTTGATCTCTTTATTCTAAGCAATGAGATGGTCGATTGAAATTGTACTTTCGGGCAAGAAGCATTGTACTTTTAGGCAACAAAAAAAGGGCATCTTCTTAAGATCCCCTTTAAAACGTTTATGAAGCGACTGTTTTTCGCCTCGTTCTGTTGATTTTACCGACAAACATATAGCCATATTTATAATGATTTGCTATCCGTGACAATAGGATAGGTCCAGCAATTGCAAGTGCTGATGTTATGATTGTCCCTACAAAGAATGGATAATCTTTTAATTGTCCCCATAGTAACACAGAGATACCTAGAAAATACCCGTGAAGCAAATAGATGGTGAATGAATATTGACTAATGACAGCTACGAAAGGTGGAACGCTTTTCACTTTAGAAAACAAGAGAAAACATAAGAAGACAATACTGACTGTATAAAGAACAACGTCTGGCCTCTTAGAAGAAGACTCGAAAAAGCCTACATATGAATTGCTTAAAAGGGTCGCTGCTGAAATCAAAACAAGTCCATACACGGCATACTTAAAACGATGAAGTCTTGTGATAAACTGCTGATAATTCGCTCCACAATAATAGGCTAAACAAAAATAGAACAACCACCCTGGAAATGGAATCCATTCTAAGCCGAACATTGGATTAGGTAATTGAGGTTGTGGGATTTTGACGAGGTTCATGACACTTAAATAACCAACTGTGATGATAAAGGAGATCGGCAATACCCATTTGGCTGAGGTACGCTTAGCCATTTTGTGAAAAAACATGTGCAAAAAGTAAAATTGAAAAATAATCAGAACAAAATAACCAATATAATTCCCCAATAAGACATTTGCTGAAGCTCTTTTAAAAAAGTCAGCTGCCCCTCCATTTAACGATGCCGAATGCAAAAAACCATCGACAATCCCAATAAAAGCAAATGGGAAAAAGATGGCTTTCACCCTCTTCCACATAAATCCTTTAGGGGTACCATTCGGATAAGCATGAGCCAATAAAAACTCAGAAATGAAAATAAAACTCGGGGTACTGAACATGAGTAGTGCTACAAGAATAGATGATGAATGAGAGCTAGATAAAATGGCTATTGCATGAATGAGCACAACACTCAAACACGAGATACACCGAATATAAAAAATCTCTTTAATTTGCATTGAAAATCCTCCTCCTGCATTTTGGTAAAACATGTATTAGATTAACATGTATAATACCTTTTCAACAGGGACCTTGTGATTATTTTTCAATCATCTATCCAAAAGGAACAAAAAAAAGAGCCCTAGTTAGAGCCCTTTATCTAATCAGATTCAACCGTCACCTTCCCCTTCCAAATAAGGGTTAAGCCCAATCCAAGAAATAAGACAACACCTGCAAACAGGAATGGGAAATGAATATTTTGATCGAATAAAATGCCACCAAGTGCCGGGCCAAAGATCGTACCAAGACTTGTGTAGGTAGAGTTCATCCCTGCGACAAATCCTTGCTGATTGCCAGCGATTTTTGATAAGAAGGTCGTGAGTGCAGGGCGCAATAAATCGAACGCAAGGAAAATCACACACGTCACGATCAGCACAACCATAAAGCCTGACACGACTGTGGAAACAAAAGCGAGAACTGCTCCAACAATCAAGCATAGTTGAATAACTCGTTTCTCCCCAAGCGCATTCACCATTTTACCAAACACGAGGACTTGGATGATGACGGCTACAATTGAACTGACGGTAATGATAATCGCAATATCCTTCGGGCCAAATCCAAACTTGTGATTTGTAAACAAGCTAAAGACCGTTTCATATGCAGATAGTCCAAACGCCAGCACAAAGACAATGATGAAGGCGATGAGATAACTTGGATGAATCGATTTTTTCAAGTCTTTAAAGAAGGTCGATTCTTTCACTTGATCCATTTGTTTCTCTCGCTCTTCTTTTGTTAATGGTTCCTTCAGCATAAACATAGACGAAATCACAGCAATAAATGCAATCCCTGCTGCAAAGAAAAACGGCAGGCGAACACCATATTCTGCAATAAATCCGCCAATTCCCGGGCCGATGATAAATCCGGTACTAATAGCAGCGGATACATACCCCATTGCCTTTGATCTTTCTTGAACGGTTGTGATATCAGCGACATAGGCAGTGACAGCCGGCATGATAAATGCCGCACTAATACCGCCTAGAAGCCTTGCAAAATACAGAACATACACATGTGTCCCAAGGCCAAAAACGAGTTCTGATAACGCGAATAGAAACAGCCCAGACACAATCATGATCTTTCTTCCGTATCGGTCTACCCATCTTCCCGCAATAGGTGATGCGATAAGCTGTGCAACAGCAAACGCCGCCACAAGATATCCCATCGTACTGCCCGTTAAATGCATGACATTCATAAAGAGCGGCATGACAGGTATAATCAGACCAATGCCTAAAAACGCAATAAATATATTACTTAATAAAATAACAAGTACCGCTTTTTGCTCACGAATCGGTTTTTGCATGATGTTTGTTTCCCCTTTACTGACTCACTTGTTACTCATAATGGTTGATTCCGTGAATAAACAATGAGATCGCCTCTTTTTGTAATTCCTTTTTCTGCTGCATCGTGTCATTTTTATATAACACGTCTAATCCATAGAATACGGAAAGTAATATTTTCACTTTTGATTCAACATGCTGAATCGACCAGCTGCCATCTTCGTTTCCTTCAAGCAGGATGTCTCTCATCACATCATCAAAGTCCACATCAATTTTGTTCAGACGCTCCATGACTTCATCTGATGTAAATGCACTGGCACAGAATTCTTCACTTGCTCTCATTAAAGGATAGTTAATCCCCATTTGACTAAGCAGCTCTGCAAACCCTGCGAGCTTATCAATGGCCCGGTGCAGCGTTTGTTTCTCTTCATGCCACGTCTCCATCATGAATCGATGATCCTCTTCCATAATATGAAGGAACAAAAACTCTTTTCCTTTAAAATGATGATAAAGGTTGCCTTTACTAATCTCAGCCGCCTCTAGAATATCTCGCACGGATGTTTCAGAATATCCTTTTTTCGCAAATAAATCACGTGAAGCGGTGACAATCTTCTGCTTCGTCTTTTCACTTTTTCCAGCCCCGCTTTGTGTACTTGTCATCTATGAACAATCCCTTCTACCTTGCTTTTCTTCACATGGACAAATAAAACCGACCAGTTGGTTTATTTTTTTATTATAAATGGAGATCGCCCATAATACAATGAAAAAGTCATTGACTTCCAAAGGAGTGAATCTAAGTGAAAACAAAACGATCATTTATGCCATCACCAAAAAGGACGTATACTTGTTTTTCTTTTATGATCTATTCATTGCCACCTTAGCCTACTACATGTTCAAAATCAAACCAACTATGTTTTATGAATGCTTAGGGATAACAGGAAGTATTCTTTGTCCATTGTTGATGAGAAAGTGGAGGTAGAGGTCATTTTCTCATCACATCTATCCCTCTTTTATTTAATTTTTCTTAACATTTAACTTCACTTAAATATTAAGATCGCATATAATATAGGAGAAAAGAGGTGATGTCATTGGATGAGGATATCATTCATTACAGTAAAAAAATCATTGAGTACTCAAACGCACTAGGCTCTATCTATGTAGAAGAGTATCAACGATTCTTAAAAAATGAGTATGCAGATTTAACAAGCAAACAAGAACTGACACTTGAATTGCTGCGGTCGAAGACGAGAACAATCAATGAACTAGCTGATTATTTCTCCATTTCATCTAGTGCCGCTAGCCAGCTCATATCAAAGCTTGAACAGCTTGGATATGTGAAAAGAGAGATTAATCCACATAACCGTAGAGAAATCATTGTTGATTTTGCTCAAAAGGGCCATGACTATCATAAAGATATTGAAAAAATTCAGCTACATCTTATTCAAAAATACTATGCCAAGCTTTCAAAAGAAGATCTAAAAACATTATTATCGCTTTACGAAAAAATCTATCAAATTGCGAAAGAAACGCCTTAACCCGGCCTTTCATGCATGAATATGTAAGCTAGATAAACGATGAAGGGGATGATCATATGGACAGGATTCATTTGCAAGATGGACGTCATATTGGTTTGTCTCAATACGGTGATCTTGAAGGATTCCCAGTATTCTTTTTTCATGGGACACCTGGATCGAGAGTGATGTTTTTAGATGATGATCCAATCTCAAAAGAGCTTGGCATTCGTCTCATTTCTTTAGACAGACCTGGTTTTGGTTTATCTGATCCGCAACCTGACCGTACCATTTTAGACTGGGCAAAAGACGTACAGGAAGTGGCTGATCATCTTGACATCTCCCAGTTTTCAGTGATTGGTGTCTCTGGAGGCGGGGCATTCGCTGCTGGTTGTGCCTATCAATTGCCAGATCGCATTCTTTCGGCTGCTCTCGTCTCAAGTACCACTCCATTTCAGGATGGTAAACCGCCTAAAAGTATGCTAAAAGAGAACAAGATTGCCTTTTTCCTCAGTAAAAGAATGCCTTGGCTCTTAAAGGCAAGTTATCGCGCTCAGAAAAAACTAATTGAAAAGAAACCAGAGAAATTCAAGAAACTAACGAAAAAAGGGAACAAACATTTACATCCATCGGATCGGCAATTTCTTCAAACCGATGAGCAACTGGAGCTGATGATGATGCATTTATACGAAGCTACTCGTCAATCGGTTGATGAATGTATTCATGAACCAGATTTACTCTCACGGTCATGGGCATTCGATATGAAAGATATACAAATCCCTGTGGATGTCTGGCATGGAAAAGAGGATCAGATGGCCCCTTTTGCAGAGATAGAAAGCATTGCTCCGAACATTCCAAACGCCAAAACGCACTATATCGAGCAAGCAGGACATTTTCTTACTGATATAGATGATGTTTGGAGAGACATTTTACTCTCTTTAAAAAAACGGGCTGAACATCAGGTACACATATAAAAAAAGACCCAATGATACGTCGGGTCTTTTTCTTTTTAATACTGCTCGTAATAGGATTGAATTTTATCTGGATCTTTTGTTTTCGTCAGAGCCAGCATGAGTAGAATGCGGGCTTTTTGTGGATTTAATGAATCCGATGAGACAAAATGATGTTCATCATCCATTTTTTCATGTGTGACAATGCCATTTCCTGCACGGCTTGACCTCACGATCACCACGTCTTTCTTCACTGCATCTGTTGCCCCATTGATCGCTTCTGTTGACATCGTTCCATTTCCTGCGGCGGCAACGACAATGCCTTTCGCTCCTGCTTTAACCGCAGCATCATACACATACTTTTGATCATTTTGATAGCCGTATAAGATATCCACTTGCGGCAGCTCTTTTAGCTTTGAAATATCGAATTCACTGTCAGCTGTATGTTTTCTTGTCGGTTCGTTATAGAAAGAGACAACTTCACCCGCCACTTCTCCAATGTACCCTTGCTCAAGAGACTTGAACGAATCGGTTGTGGTGGTATTTGTCTTCGTAATAAAACGAGCAGAGGCAATTCGGTCATTTAATGTCACCATTACACCTTTGCCTTTGGCTTCTTTTGTCGAAGCAATTTTCACTGCATGATACAGGTTAAGCGGGCCATCCGCACTAATGGCAGATGCTGGCCTCATGGAACCCACGACCACCACTGGCTTATCACTTTTTACAACCAAATGTAAAAAATAGGCCGTTTCTTCTAAAGTATCTGTACCATGTGTCACCACAATGCCATCCACTTGATCATCATTTAAAAGCTGATTGACTCGTTTCGCTAATTTTAAAAGAAGAGCGTTATCCACATTTTCACTGCCGACGTTCGCTACTTGCTCACCCGTGACATTTGCAATATCTTTCAGCTGTGGTACGGAAGCAATGACTTTATCGATTCCAAGTGCACCAGATTTATATCCAGTCGTATCTGTATTACTATCTGAACTACCGGCAATCGTTCCGCCTGTTGCCAACACCTTAATATTGGATAAAGATTTGTTCCCTGTCTCAACAGCCGTGTTTTTTTCTTTTGTTTCACTGGTAGTGCTTTCTTGATTACTTTGATTATTCTCTTGAGTGCTATCGTTCGCACAAGCTGCGGTCACCAATAGTGAAACAGAAAGAAGGGTAGCACCAAACCATTTTGTTACGTTCATAAGATCATCTCTTTTCTTAAATGTGATGAATAATTATCTGTCTATAGGGTTTACTTTATACCATTCCTTCATTCATCAGCATGAGGTGAAAGTCACAGAACCAAATAAAGGAAAAAGGACACTATTATCAAAATTTATTTATACCATAATACCTAAATTGACTTCAGAAATTGTTCTCAACCCATTTATGATAAAATATAGGAAATCTTACAAAAAAGGAGTACATACAGTGCGTTCCGTTCAACCATTTTACAAAATCCTACTCACACTATTCTTCAGTTCCATTTTACTCAGCTTGTTCGTATGTTTGTATCCACCGATTCAGGGCGATCCTGCATTTATGATGTTTTACACTCCCATCTTTTTTGTTTATTATTTCATCTTTGCGGTACCTTTACAGTTGTTGTTCTCTTTACAGCCCAAGGCTTTTCATCCTCTTTATTTAGCGGCTTACTTACTGATAGCAATGATTGTCATGCTTTTTGTTATGGATGGAATTGAGAGCTCCACATCCCTTCCGATCATAATTGTCAGCAGTCTCATCTACTGGACCTGCGATTCTTTCATTCATCAAAGAAGTATAAAAAAAACACCTAATGTGTAGGTGTTTTTATCTATTCTAGTATGTGTTGACAGTGCTCCACATTATCCAAGACATCTTTCGGCTCGGTGACCTGCTGATGTGATCATGGGTTTTGAATGATGAATAAGAGTCACTAAGAGAATCTATCCTCAGTGATTGGAACTTTTTATTTCATGCTTGTGCCAGCGTGTGAAAAAATGGGGTCCTTCAATTCAAAATCAAATGTCTTCCCATCAACGATACCAACTGTTTTTGAACTGTCGTAAAGCTCAAGCAAGCACGCTGCCATTTCTTTTGATGTGTGATATTTCTTGATAGTGCCTTCATATTCGAATTGATCGACATCTAATGAACGCTTTGCAAATTCCGATTCTGTCGCAGCAGGCGCTAATACTTTTGCCTGTAATTTGGCTCCTTTTTCTTTCAATTCTAGGGCCAGCCCTTCTGTAAAGGCGCTCACATAAAATTTCGTGGCTGAATAAGTGACAGCATTGCCGACGACGGTATAACCCGCTCTTGAAGAGATATTGATTAGCTGCGTCCCCTCTTTTTGCTCATAATCACGGACAAACAGAGTGGATAAAATTGTTAACGCTTCAATATTGAGATGAAGCATGTCCCCAATTTTTTTCACATCCTGCTCTCCTATTGAACCAAAATGGCCAAACCCAGCATTATTAATGAACGTATCCAGCTCATCACCAGCTAATGACTCATAGAAAGAATACACTTGCTCTCTGTCTGTTAAATCAACAGACTGGACTTTCACTTGAATATCGGGATATGTTTCTAGAATCTTTTCTTTCAGTTCTTGGAGTTTATCAAGCCTACGTGCAGCTAAGATCAGATTTTTTCCTCTTGCTGCAAAGGCCAAAGCCGTTTCATATCCAATACCTGAACTTGCCCCTGTAATGACTGTATAGCCCATTGTATATCCCCCTATTCGTATCTTCTAGCTGTTTAAAGTATAGCGAGAGCATGTGACTCTAGTCAATTTTGAAGAGATTCAAAGAGACATGAACAACTGAACGTTTAGCATTTAATCGGTTTCTTTTGAATTATGTTGGAGGATAGCCTGCTGAGCTTTTTTTGTTAATTTGTGAAAAACCAGTTGATAGGAATGTTCAATTAGCTCTTCGACAAATGAAGATGGAATATCTGCATCAAGATAAATAGAATTCCAATGCGTCTTATTCATGTAATAGCCGGGAATAATTCCTTCATGCATTTCTCTTAATTCTTCAGCGCGTTGCGGATCACATTTTAAAGTGATGACTGGCTTGCGATCGACGTCTCCCCCCATCATGGCGAACATCTTTCCACCTATATGATAACGATCTGCCTGCCACTCAGGTTGATAGTCGTGGGTTGCTCCTTGTAAAGAAAGACAAAATGCCTGTAGTGTCTCTTTTTTCATTCTATTAGCTCCTTTTTTAGTTGTCTTCTATCTTTCTATTATATCGACAGTTGTGATTGTTGTATCTACACTTCTTTTCAGGACGTCAGCAAGAACACAAAAAAAGCACAGAAAAAAAGGTCTGTGCTTTTTACTTATATCCGAATATTTCTTATTCAAACGCCTTCTTAAGCTGATCGCTCATCAGATGCCAAGCCTCTTCAGCTATCTCTAAATCTCCGGCATGAGTGAACGCATGAGGGACTCCTTTAAATTGTTTGTATGTGACATCTACCCCTGCTTCTTTTAACTTGTCCGCATAATGCTCAGCTTCTTCAGCTAGTGAATCCTTCTCAGCTGTGATAACAAGAGCTGGGGGCATTTGTGCTAAGACTTCTCTCTCTGCAAAGACTGGAGAAACGAGCGGATTGTGCGGATCTTGACCTTGCAGGTAGAAGGCATTAAACAGTCTCGCCATTTCAACTGGAATTGCTTCTTCAAACGCTGGCTTTTGTGCTGGATCAGTAGCCAAATCAAGCGGTGGATAGTCAAGCACTTGATAGACAATCGGAAGTTTGTTCCCTTTTTGGATATCAAGCAAACAAACCGCTGTTGCCAAGTTCCCACCTGCACTATGACCGCCAATGGCTAATCGATTTGGGTCTATTTGTAGTTCATCAGGATGTTCATATAACCATTTCATCACATCGTAGCATTCATGAAGAGCGGCCGGAAAAGGGTGTTCCGGTGCCAGCTGATATTCCACATTGACGACGATACACTCCGCACGATCTGCTATGACCGGACACCAATGATTATCCATTTCAGCACTTCCAAGTATAAAACCGCCCCCATGCAAATTGACGAAAACAGGTAGGGGTTGTTTCAATGTTTTCACAGGTTTAAATACCCACACCTTTGTTTCACCAGCACCCGTTGGGATATCATATTCCATTTTGTTCACTTCAGGAGGGTGGACTGGCTTAAGTTCTGATTGACCAGCTAATGAATCTTCAGCTGGTTGACGTAATGACTCAGCCATTTTGATTTGTTCGTCTAAGTTCATGATCTCATCTCCTATCTTATTCTTTTATCTCTATCCATTCGTTACGAATTTCGCCTTTTCCTTCAATGTCGTCAGAGAGTCGTTACTTTTTATCTATCTCCCCATTTTCAGCTCCTTTGAAACAAACATTCACCCCTATGAGTAAATAAAAAAAGCACTGCGGCGCTAAGTCCTCAGTGCTTTTCATATATTATGATACTTGTTGTTCTACTTTCACTCGTTTAATAAAGAAAGCAATCACCAAACCAATCACTGTCATAATGACAGCAAAGATAAAGGCATGCTGGACGCCATTTGTAAAGGCGAGCAGCTGATTGACTGGATTTGCGGGATCAGCCACATTTTCCATAAAACTGCGCGCTCCTGATGAAAGGATCGAGATACCAACCGCAGTCCCAATCGCTCCTGACACTTGCTGCAATGTATTCATAATCGCTGTACCGTGCGGATATAGCTCTGGCGGCAGCTGATTCAATCCATTTGTTTGGGCAGGCATCATGATCATCGCAATTCCTATCATTAACGTAATATGAAGCGTCACGATATAACCGATGGACGTATTCACACTTAAGTTCGTGAAGCCAAACATGGTCGCTGCAACGATGACAAGGCCTGGGATGACAAGCCACTTCGGCCCAAATTTATCAAAAAGCCCACCCATGATTGGCGATAGCAGTCCATTGATAATTCCACCTGGTAATAGCATTAAACCTGCTGTAAATGTAGAAAGTGCCAAGGACGTTTGCAGATATAATGGCAAAATCATCATAGCAGACAGCATCACCATCATACACACTAAAATCAGAAGTAACCCGATCACAAACATTGGATATTTAAATGGGCTTAAATTCAACATCGGTTCTTTCATGTTTAACTGTCTTAGGGCGAACACAAGAATGCCAATGACACCTACAACAATCGCCACAATCACATGCATACTGCTCCAGCCACCGCCTTCACCGGCACTGCTAAAACCATACACAATTCCACCGAAACCGATGGTTGATAGCACAATCGATAAAATGTCGATTTTCGGTCTTGTGGGTTCCGTAATATTTTGCATAAAAATATACCCAAATACGAGTGCAGCAACTAATAACGGAAGCGAAATCCAAAAAATCCAATGCCATGTTAACGATTTAAGAATAAGACCAGAGACCGTTGGACCAACTGCTGGGGCAAACATAATGACAAGACCGATAATCCCCATTGATCTACCTCTTTTATGAGGCGGAATGATGACCAAAATCGTGTTAAACATCAATGGAAGGAGCAAGGCTGTTCCTACTGCCTGCACCACACGTGCCACCATTAAAATACTGAAGACTGGTGCAACGGCCGCAATAAATGTACCGATGATCGAAAAGACCAGTGAGGTTATGAAAAGCTGTCTTGTTGTAAACCATTGAAGAATGAGGCCAGAAATTGGAACAAGAATCCCTAGTGTTAATAAATAGCCGGTTGTAAGCCACTGAGCAGTCGTTGCTTCAATACCAAAGTCTAATGTTAAACTTCTCAGCGCCATGTTGAGTGCCGTTTCACTAAACAGTCCAATAAATCCAGCTGTGATAAATGAAATAATAATGGGCAGCGTTCGAATGTCGGAAGCTTCTGTTTGCTGTTTGTTCATATTAAGTTGGCTCCTTTTCTTTTTCAATATTGAGCAATCTTAGGAAGTCAGGCTAGTCAGAAATGAGCCACTTCATTGTCGTTGAAAAACAGATAAAATTTGTTTTTCCGCAGCGAATTGTGCAATTTTTTCGATTGAGTAGCCGGATTCATGAATATAAAACATGAGTTCAGGCGTCATTGGAGAGGAGATACATAATGTCGTCAACTCAATGTCTTGTATGTTCGCTTCTCCTTTTACTTTCGCTTCCTCGAGCAAATCACGAATGATTTGTTTAAGTGATTGACTGTAATGACAATCATATACTTTACTTGTCTGCTCTAAGTTCCCAGAGATTGTGAGCATGCGAATCCAATCTAAATGATGACCGACGATGAGATGAATTTCTTCAAGAACATATCGTAAACGCTCACGAACCGGCTGATCACTGATTTTACTTAAGTAAAGATGCAACGCAGGGATCAGTTGTTCAAATTTTTCTCCAAGGATCGAAAGGCATAAATCACTTTTATTGGCATATCGGCGGTAAAGAGTACCCTGTCCAACACCAGCTGTTTTAGCAATTTTATGCATACTGACATTCTCTACACCAAACTCTTGAAACAAAGAAAAAGCGACCTCTTCAATTTCCTTTCCAATATCCTTTTCCATGATGCTTCACCTTCTTTACCTTCATCCACCTTGCATATATCTCTATGTGTAAATCAAATTTCTTTCATTTTCATTAGGACAATTGTACCGGTATTATCTTACGGACAACTGTCCGCTTTGTCAATCATTATTTTTTACCTATCAATTTTCTTTTCATTCTATTAAAAAAACACACTGTTTATCATTATTTAGACCGATTTTCCATTTTGAGAGAATCATGTATGATCAAAAAGAAAACGCTTTCAAAAAGAGAGGGGAATGCCTACATGTCTTACCGTGTAAAACGAATGTTGATGCTGCTTGTCACTGGATTATTCTTAAGTTTGTCCACATTTGCTGCAAGTGCCTCGGCACAAACGGGCGGGTCGTTTTATGAACCGTTCAACAACTATAATACCGGGTTATGGCAAAAAGCCGATGGGTACTCGAACGGAAATATGTTTAACTGTACGTGGCGCGCAAACAATGTCTCCATGACGTCGTTAGGGGAAATGCGATTATCGCTCACAAGTCCCTCCTATAATAAGTTTGACTGCGGAGAAAACCGCTCCGTTCAAACGTACGGCTATGGGCTATATGAAGTAAACATGAAACCAGCCAAAAATGTTGGGATCGTGTCTTCGTTCTTTACTTATACGGGACCGACTGATGGTACGCCTTGGGATGAAATCGACATCGAATTTCTAGGAAAAGATACGACAAAGGTTCAGTTTAACTATTATACCAATGGTGTCGGAAATCATGAAAAAATCGTCAACCTTGGTTTTGATGCAGCAAACTCTTATCACACATATGCGTTCGACTGGCAGCCTAACTCGATTAAATGGTATGTGGACGGTCAATTAAAACATACGGCTACTACTCAAATCCCTCAAACACCGGGAAAGATTATGATGAACTTATGGAATGGTGCAGGTGTCGATGAATGGCTCGGCTCCTACAACGGTGTTACTCCACTTTACGCTCATTACAATTGGGTGCGTTACACAAAAAGATAACCACATCACAAAACCTGTGACAAGTCACAGGTTTTTCTTCATTTAAATAGAGCTCGTTTTTAATTGATGAACTAGTTTTTGTTCATAACTGTGGATAATATCTTCATAACTTTCGATCTTGTAATCTAACCGTTTAATCGTTTCTTCGATTTCCTTTTGTTTGTCTACAAGTCTTTCTCTCTCATTGACCAAAATACTCTTCCTTGAGGACAATGTACGATCCTCTCCCTCGATAAATAAAGCCGTATATTCTCTAAGAGCATCAATTGACAGACCCGCATTTCTCATACATTTAATAAATTCTATCCACTGAATATCTTCTGCTGTATAATCACGAACACCATTTTCATCACGCCTGATCGGTCTAATTAAACCTATATTCTCATAATACCTGAGCGTAGCAGTAGATAAATCGAGTTGCTTGGCGGCTTGTGCTATTTTCATTGTTTTCACCCTTCTCTTCTTTCTCTTACTTGACGATCTCCCTTTTCCCATCATCTCCATTTTTATCGAGAAGACAAGATACTTTTGGCTCAAATCTTGATTCAAGGCTGATGCTAAAGCCTGAATTGAGGCGATCAGAGGATTCTATGTTGACTTAAAGTTCACTTTAAGACGTACAGTATAGAGGAAGGACCGAATCTTACTTTTGAAAGGATGATCAAGAATGTGTCAGACGCACCAATCAAACGTTTTAAGTGTTTCCCATGCAAAAGCAAACTTTGAACGGACAACCATTGAACGAAGAGCACTTCGTCCACATGATATTTTAATTGATATTCAGTTTAGCGGGATCTGTCATTCAGATATCCACAGTGCCTTTGATGAATGGGGCGGCGGTATTTTCCCAATGGTTCCGGGTCATGAGATTACTGGAGTTGTTTCAGCTGTTGGGGATGCTGTCACGAAATTCAACATTGGTGATCGTGTAGGCGTCGGTTGTTTTGTCGATTCTTGCGGTACATGTGAATATTGCCAAAATGGAGATGAACAATATTGCAAGAAAGGAGTCGTTCAAACTTATAATAACCTGGATTATGATGGAGAACCAACTTACGGCGGCTACAGTCAGAAAATTGTTGTGACAGAACGATTTGTTGTCAATATTCCTGACCAGCTTTCCCTCGATGTCGCCAGCCCTCTTCTCTGTGCCGGCATCACAACGTATTCCCCGTTAAAACACTGGAAGGCTGGACCTGGCAAAAAAGTGGCGATTGTCGGAATGGGCGGTCTAGGTCATGTCGCCATTCAATTTGCACGCGCACTTGGCGCAGAAGTGACTGTATTAAGCCGCTCTTTGAATAAAAAAGAAGAGGCGCTGTCATTTGGTGCAAAAGACTATTTTGCTACAAGTGACCCTGATACGTTTCAGACACTAGCCGGTCAATATGATCTCATTCTCAATACCGTCTCTGCCAATATCAACGTGGATGCCTATTTGTCCTTACTTCGTGTTGACGGAACATTAGTGAACGTCGGTGCACCACCAAAGCCAGACAACTTCCATGTGTTTTCATTAATTACGGGACGTCGCAGCATCGCCGGCTCACTCGTTGGCGGCATCCAAGAAACACAAGAAATGCTCGATTTCGCAGCTGCTCACAATATCGCACCACAGATTGAAGTGATCAACGCAAAACAAGTCGATGAAGCATATGAACGTGTGCTCAATAGTGATGTGCGTTATCGGTTTGTGATTGATATTTCGACATTATGATCGAATTCTATTTGGAAAGACCAGCTCAATGGCTGGTCTTTTTTTAATGGTGGATATTCTGTTTTTCTTGTAGCAAGGATTCTTGAGGATATGATCAAAAACCATCCGAAATTCACATGAAAAAATCTCTCTTTTTCAGAACAAAATTTATTGACAAAAAATAAATAAACATGTTATTATTAAAAATTTGATTATTTTACCTCTAAGTGTGGTACCCTTAAAGTAGATACATGATATGGAGGCGGATGATATGTTTCAAATTGGTGATAACATTGTTTATCCAATGCACGGAGCAGGTATAATTGAAGCCATAGAAGAAAAAGAATTCTCTGATGAAAAACAGCAGTATTATGTCATTAAGATGGCCGTTAGCCATATGAAAGTGATGATTCCTACAAGGAAGATGTCAAGGTCAAGAATAAGACCTGTTACAGATATACTTGCCTTAAAGAACATTATGCACACTTTTCAAAATGGAACATCAGATAAGTTACTACCATGGAAAGAGAGATATAAAATCAACACCGACAAAATCAAAACGGGCGACATACTAGAAGGCGCTGAAGTGGTACGTGATCTCATGCGAATGAAGAAAGAAAAAAAACTGAATGCAAGCGAAAAGAAAATGCTCGACGATGCTTATGGTTATTTGATTAGTGAGCTAGAAGTCATCAAAGGAATCACTGAAAAACAAATCAAGAGTTTCTGCTAATATTGTCTACCTGCTTCCCCATTTTTTGAATACATTTTCTCTACGAACAAATCCCTCTATCTTCGACCAGTAAAGAAAAAAGAATTTATTTAGGCAAATTCCGCATATTGTAAATCCAATATGCTATACTGTTGATAAACCTTTGAAGCATGAATTTTTTTACGATTACCTTGTAACATCTCCCTACTTGTACGCTGAGTAGGGTTTTTTATTGCAGAAATAAATGAAAACACAAAAAAACAGGCTCTCTACAGAGAACCTGTTTTAAAAAATGAAGATTAAGCAGTTTTTTGAACGTTAGCAGCTTGAGCTCCACGAGAACCTTGCTCTACGTCAAAAGTTACTTTTTGACCTTCGTCTAAAGATTTGAATCCGTCACCTTGGATAGCTGAGAAATGTACGAATACATCGTCTCCTTCTTCACGTTCGATAAATCCAAAACCTTTTTCTGCGTTAAACCATTTTACTGTACCTTGTTCCATGTTTGTTGCCTCCTAGTGCGTTACCACACAATGTATTATACTATCCTTGCCCAAAGTATCCTCAAGACGAAAAGTCTTTCTTCATGCTATCCTTTACGCCGAACAAAAATAATTATTCTTATTGTAACATGAATCGGAAATAATTGCAATTTAGGATTTAAAAGAGTAAAATCAACGATCATATTCAATTTTGTTCTTCTCTGACTTTAAGATATTTTTGGGCGTTCAATCATGAAAGGAATAAATAAGTTCATAACGCAAACCTTTTTTTCAGACATCTGTCAGTTTTATTTAAAAGTAAAGAATAAGAAACATTACTTTACTCTTAGAAAATTGATGTCATTTTTATTTTAGTTAAGGTTAGCATCTCTATTCCTATCAATTCTTAAAGTAACTATAAGACTAGCTACGCTGGCTAAAGTTCCTGCAACAGAAACAACAATTGTTAAAAAATCTGGAATAAGAAATCCTATCGGAATGAGCCCAAGAAAAGATAGAACAATAAAACATTGATATACACTAGATATAGTTCTCACAATCAAGTGACTGAAAAAGGACATCACTAACGGAGGAATGAATAAACATAACATTATTCCAATTGATATTATTAAGATGTGAGGCTGATCAAATGAAATGACATGATCCCCAGGGGAATTTTTGGCTGCCACTAGCAAAACAACTATAGACATCATGAGAGTAAGTAAAACTAGAGAAAACCTTTTTATCATGTTATAACTCCTTTGGTTGATCTTATGCGACTTAATTTATTTTTATCAAATTATCTCATTATCACCTTTATTTAACAATATAAAAGGTGATTAGAAAACCATCCCATCATGACTAACAACTATTCTCTAGAGGATAGTCATTAAGATTTCACAGCTAAGTTAATTTGAAGTGGAGTCGTTTGTTCAAAGAGAAACTGATATTAAAATCGACTGGGCACGTTTCCACCCTGCATACAATCGATGTATCTTGTGATCTCTTTCTAATAAAAGAGCACATAAAAAAATACCAAAGGTACACTACCCTCGGTATTTTTTAGAGGTGATCGAGAGGACTTAAACCTCCATGGGTTATTCACCCCTGACTCCGATTTGCACAAATTTTGCACAAGATCTAATCTATTTCTTCACATTTTCCGACTCAAGTCTGTTTAACCAGTTATGGACTAATGAATGAAACACATCGGGTTGTTCAATCTGCAGGTTGTGACCAGCCATATCAAGCACTGCAAAAGTGGCCCTTGGATAGTCTTCGATCAGCCGCCACGCATCTTGATATCCGACTACATCGTCTTGACGCCCTGTGATCATGAGCGTGGGATATTGAAATTCAGCTGAAATGTCGAAGGTATAGCCATACCCATTTTGAAGGATGTTATTGATGAATTCATGATTTGTTTGTTTAGAAGGAAGGTAAATTTCATCGCGAAACCTCTCCCATTCCGTTTTTCCTTGCACAACCGCCATGGAGCAAAATGCATCCGCCTCCTCTGAAGACAAATGCGATATCAAGTGGCTGTCACTTTTTAGAACTGTCTTCTCTGGTACGACTCTTTCATCGAATGTAGGTATCGTCATTGGTGCCACAAGTAGTAATCCACGAACGGTTTCCCGGCGTGAATGAACAATACCCCTAGCTATGTACCCTCCATACGAATAACCACAAACAATGAACTGTTCATCAGGGATCATCTCGTCCAAAAGACGCAATACCGCTTCTAACATATCATCTGAGTTCTGAATAGATGGATGCGGCTTGGAACGTCCCATCCCCGGTAAGTCTATGTATATTCTTTTCCAACCGCTTTGTTTTTCAAATACCGGTTCCAATGCATGTAACATCACTTGATGGTCAAGTGTCCAACCATGCAATATCACGATCGGAAATCCCTCTCCAATGACTTTATGATAAATTGACATGTATTTGCATCCCCTTTTCTAGCGCTTCCCTAGTAATCTCAAGATTTTTTGTTGTTTTTCTTCATCATAGCTTAAAGTGAATAAAATCTTTGTTAGGAAGCTATGCTATGATTCCCCAACGAACTTCTCACGCAGATGGATTTTATTATGACTTTGATTTTTCTAATTGGTTTTCACCCCATAAAAGAAGTTGTTCGAATATAGGGATCAGCTCTAGTCCTGCCCCAGTCAATGAATATTCTACTCTTGATGGAACTTCATTATACTGAACTCGTTGAACAATTCCGTTTTCAATCAGGTCCTTTAATGATTGATTGAGCATTGTTCCTGTAATTCCATACACTTTACGCTTTAACTCATTATATCGAATCTCCTTGTAACTACATAGTACAGCTAAGATTTTTAAATTCCATTTTCCTGCTAATATATTTAATGCATAACTCGCTGGAGCTATCGCTTTATTCAGCTCACTTTCAGTCATATTTTATCCACCCCTTAGTCAGTTTTTCCTTCCTTAAGCAGTTTATATTGCGTACTTGTTAAATCAATTCCATTTATTATAATCAAATATGTAAACCGTGTCATCCATGTAATAGAGAGCTAAATTGATTATAAAAATCCTTCAAGTTAATACTTTTTCAAGGAGATGGAGTGAGTAAATGAAAAATGAGAAGATGCGCGCTGCACAATACACTAATTATGGATCACCGAATGTTCTTTTTGAAGATTTTATATCAAGACCAGTTATAGAACCTGGAGAAGTACTCATTCGTGTACATGGGTCGAGTGTAAACTCTATGGATACACTGTTTCGATCAGGTAAGTTAAAACTATTAACGGGTAATCAATTCCCTAAAGGGACTGGAGCAGATTTTTCTGGAGAGGTTGTTGAAGTAGGGTCGAACGTAAAAAGTTATCAATTAGGTGATAATGTGTGGGGGGTCTCCCTATTAATTTAAGGAACCAAATTGGTAGTGCTGCTGAATATGTAGCTATATCACCTGAGAAAATATCTAAAACTCCTATAAAGATTGATCTCATACAAGCCGCGGCATTGCCTGGCGTAGGTGCTACTGCAATTATTGCCTTAAAATATAAAGCGAACCTTAGAAAAGGAGAAAAGTTACTTGTACGTGGTGCAAGTGGAGGAGTCGGAAGCATTGAGATCAACTTCTAAAAATCTATGTAATTAAAGAAGGTTAAAAGGAGTTGAATAAACACTCCTTCTAAACAAAATTATGAACTGTGTACCGTAATCTTATAAATGAGACGCTTATCGTTTTTATCATAGGCATAAACCAATGCTACGCCAGTTTTAAAATGAGAAGATACAACTCCACTAGAATTAATGCTAATAATATCGTTGCCATGGATGATTTCCCATCTTGAGAAGCCGTTTAGCAATGTAATATTTCGATTCGTTCGCATGTGGTAATCCATAGCGAGTTTATTAGCAGGTTGTACATTATACTGTACATTTGTAGGTTCTTGGGCAGATGCTTGGTTTGTTAAAGTTGGAAAAGCTAATGAAGAGATAGATAATACTGAAACAATTAAACCCTTGTTAAGTTTATTCATAATAATTCCCCCTAAAATTTGGTTTTTGATCAAAATATATTATAACATGAATATATTTTGTATAATAGGTTATTTTTACTAAAAAATATCAAGGCTTTTCAACTTATAAACTTGTTAGAAAATATCATGCGTGCGTATTTTTCCTATGAAAAATCTTTCGGTAAGCATGATGAAAAATAAACTACCACACTAAAAAACTTGTACTGATTAACGGAACATTAAAAGCGAAGTTTTGAAATATTAATTGATCAAGGAAAAGAATATCATACAATCAAAGAAGACTAGGACACGCATCTATTCGGACAACAATAGATGTATATGGTCACTTATTTCCTAACAAACAAAAGGCTATGGCTGAAAAATTGGACGACATTATATAAAAATATCGATCTCAAACAAAAAAGTCCACTTACTCAAGGTGAGTGGACTGATTTATTTTAAAGTTTTATAAAACAAAAAACCAAAGGTCTACAACCTTTGGTTTCTTAGATGCGGCCGAGAGGACTTGAACCTCCACGGGTTATTCACCCACTAGGCCCTCAACCTAGCGCGTCTGCCATTCCGCCACGACCGCGTGTATGATGTGCTCATATATTCATAAGTGCACTGTTTGAAAAAACAATGCGGGTGAAGGGACTTGAACCCCCACGTCATAAAGACACTAGATCCTAAGTCTAGCGCGTCTGCCAATTCCGCCACACCCGCRTGAMAATGGTGAGCCATGAAGGACTCGAACCTTCGACCCTCTGATTAAAAGTCAGATGCTCTACCAACTGAGCTAATGGCTCATCTGCTATGCAGAAAAACATATATAAAAAATGGCTGGGCTAGCTGGATTCGAACCAACGCATGACGGAGTCAAAGTCCGTTGCCTTACCGCTTGGCTATAGCCCAACGAATCAACATAAAAAGAAAACATGACCCGTACGGGATTCGAACCCGTGTTACCGCCGTGAAAGGGCGGTGTCTTAACCGCTTGACCAACGGGCCATATGATAATGGCGGAGAAGGAGGGATTTGAACCCTCGCGCCGCTTACGCGACCTACACCCTTAGCAGGGGCGCCTCTTCAGCCACTTGAGTACTTCTCCATTATGGCTCCGCAGGTAGGACTCGAACCTACGACCGATCGGTTAACAGCCGATAGCTCTACCACTGAGCTACTGCGGAATAATAAGACATGTTTCATT
Organism: Bacillus sp. 22483; assembly: GCF_052044605.1. NCBI lineage: Bacteria > Bacillati > Bacillota > Bacilli > Caryophanales > Bacillaceae > Bacillus > Bacillus sp. 22483. The sequence continues at coordinate 40,772 of NZ_JBQENU010000015.1, forward strand.
ATATCTATGCCAGAAAAATGTGTCAAGAATTTTTAAACGTTTCATTCCTGCTTCATTTGCGACGGCTTTTATAATTTAACATATACTAATATAACAGTCAAGCCTTTTTCCATGCCATTTGTTTAACTTGACAGAAAGCCCCCGACCTCCACGTAGACCAAGGGCCTTGATGCAGCCTTCCTCATAAGATTAAGACAGATGAAACTTTCGCATCCACTTATAAAAAGTACTTCTTGGCACTCCTGCTAACCTCGCTGCTTCTGACACATGACCTTTTGTTTTATGCAGTGCGTCTATCACTGTTTGCTTTTGAATGCGTTCCCTGAATGTGAGTTCTTTTGAAGTCTCGGGTTGCTCCGCTGGATGCAGCTTCTGTTTTTTCTGATCAATCGTCTCTAATACTGAAGCATATTGCGATTCACCAATCCATCCGCCTTTCGGAAAGAGGACCCTTAGATGTTCAAACAGGTTAAAAAGCTCTCTTATGTTTCCTGGCCAATGATACGCCTGTAATTTCTGAAAAAATAATTCAGGAAACGCTGCATTCCAGTGATGCTTCTTTTGGTAATAACGATATAAATCATGAATGTCTTCTTTTCTTTCTCTAAGCGGCGGGATATTGATCGGATAGACATGAAGACGGTAATACAAGTCTTCTCGTATTTTTCCTTCCTTCAGCAGTTCGTTCATATTACGGTGAGTCGCTGTAATGATTCGAATATCCAAAGGGATTTCGTGTGTCCCGCCGAGCGGTACGACTGCCCTTTCTTCTATCACCCTAAGAAGCGCTACTTGCATCGCATATGGGATTTCTCCTATTTCATCTAGAAAGAGTGTTCCTTTATGGGCTTGTTCAAATTTCCCTTTAGCTCCGTGACGTTTTGCTCCTGTAAAAGCACCTTCAGCATAGCCAAACAGCTCACTTTCTAACAGGCTTTCAGGAATGGCTCCGCAATTAACAGCAATAAACGGCCCTTTATGCCTTTCACTGGCGGAGTGAATGGCTCTAGCGGCGAGTTCCTTCCCTGTCCCTGTTTCTCCCCAAATATACACATGAGCATCTGTTTGTGCCGCTCTCTTCATCTCACTAAGCGTCTGTTGAAATACCTTACTTGTTCCTGATTCCCCAGGAAATTGAGCAAAAGAAACGGTCATGCTGCTTTTCGCTGCTTCTTCAAGAGAAAGGGATATGCCTAGCACCTTCCCATCTTGCTCTGATTGAATGATCTGCTTTCCCCGGATAACAAATGAATGATCCTTAAGCCGATCAACATCCATTCCATGCCAGTCTGAAAATCGATCTCTAATCGACCTGCTGGCAGACACAATTTGCTTTTTTTCATTACAGACCACATACGGTTCATCTGCTTCCACCTGCTGGAGACAATGAGTGATCAGTTCCATCTCTCTCCTTTTTTGCTCGACTTGAATTTCTCTCTCTATGGCATAAGCAACTGTTGAAGCCATTCCAAGCATAAAAGGGTGCTTGTTATCCGTCATACAGGAGATATCAATCACCCCTATGATCGTACCGTCCGCATCGCGAATTGGAGCAGCTGAACAACTCCAATGATGAGAGGCGATAGAAAAATGCTCCGTTCCGTTGATCGTCACCGCTTCTCCGATGACGAGTGCCGTTCCGATCGCATTTGTCCCTACATCTGTTTCAGTCCAGCGTGAACCCTCCATAAAATTAATTCTTCTGGCTTCCACCATCGTTCTTTCGCTTCCTGTCAGACTTAGCACATAACCATCTGCATCGATGAGTAAGGCCAGCATATCAGAATCTTTTAATTGCTGATTGATTTTATTTAAGTAAGGAAGAGCCGCATTTAGGAATAATGAATATTTCTTTTTTTGGGCACTGAATCGTTCCTTTTCTAACAACGACTGTCCTTTATCTAAATACGGATTCACATTTGCCTGTTTACACCTGTGCCATGATTCTGCCACTCTCTTATTCAGACGAGACTGATCAAGCAAACCTTCACGAACAAAACGTTTCCACGTATTTAAATAACAAGGCGTCGGATTCATTCCATCCTCTCCTCTGGGGGCTTTTTATTCATTATAGATAAACATAAAAGCGCTCTCAATTATCATTGGCTAACCCAAGAAGTCAATTGGATAGAAAAGGAGTCTCTTTCAGCAGTGCACCGCTCTTCCAATGGTTTGCAGAACGGCTTCGTGTATTGCCTCTGAAAGTGTCGGATGTGCCGCAATAAACTGCTCTAATGTATCAGCGGTCAACTCTGCATGCATCATCACCGCCGCTTGTCCAATCATTTCTGTTGCATTCGGTCCAATGATTGAAACGCCTAATATTTCTTGATATTGCGGCTCTACAATGACCTTTACGTGACCGGCTGGTTGATTTAAGATTAATGCTTTTCCATTTGCAGAAAATGCACATGTCCCTATCCGAATCTCCTCATATTGTTTTCTAGCACTCTCTTCATTTAAACCAACACTCGCGATTTCTGGAGAGGTGTAGATGCACCTCGGAATCACTTGTTCATTGACCTTTATATGTTCACCTGATGCATGGGAAGCCGCAACCGTCCCTTCATGAAAGGCAGTATGAGCAAGCTGGACACCACCTGTCACATCACCGCACGCATAAATATGCGGGAGATTGGTTTGCATATGTTCATTGACGTAGATTCCGTTTCTATCAAATTCAATTCCAATCTGATCAAGATTCAACTCTCCAAGTTGCGGAATTCTGCCAATGGCCACTAAGCAAAGATCCGACTGGATGTCACAACGTTCTCCTTGATTATTCTCCACCACTACTTTTCTTGAAGTGGAATCAAGCTGTTTGACTGTGGCGGACGTCAAAATGTTTACACCCGTTTCTTCGAGCTGCTCGTGAAGACATTGTGCTGTATCACGATCTTCTTCTGGTAAAATGTGCACTGCCCGTTCAACCATAACAACCTTTGATCCCATTCTGCTAAAGATGCTCGCAAACTCACAGCCAATCACCCCGCCCCCAATGATACAAAGTGAATCTGGGATCGAAGAAAGTGACATGGCGTCCTTGCTGTGAATGATCCATTCGCCATCAAAAGGTGCAAACGGTAAAGCCGCAGGCACAGCCCCTGTTGCAATAATGATTTGTTTTGCTTGAATGATTTCAGACTTCCCTTCACTTTCTATGAATAGCTCATGTGCTGATAGAAATGAAGCCTTCCCATTTACCACGGTAATTTTGTTTTTATTCATCAAGTAACGAACACCATCAGTGAGCTGCTTGACGACAGACTGTTTCCGCTTTTGGACAGCATTCCATTGAATGATAGGCTCATGTTCTGGAAGCTCAATGCCAAAATGTCCAGCCGATTTCACATACTCATACATATCGGCGCTTTGCAAAAGTGCTTTGGTCGGGATACAGCCTTCATTGAGGCAGGTACCTCCCAGCTGACCTTGATTAATTAACACAACCTCCCTGCCAAAACGGGCGGCTGTTATGGCCGCCACATAACCTGCTGGTCCGCCTCCTATAATGACCAGTGTCATGGTACATTCACCTTCTTCCTATAAAAGAATGGATATTGGTTCTTCTAAGTGTGCTTTGACCGTTGATAAAAATGCAGAGGCAGGCGCCCCGTCCAACACGCGGTGATCAAACGTAAGACTGAGTGGTAGGATGGTCCCTTTGCACAATTCATCCTCTCGATAAACAGGGGTGTCATACATTGTTCCGACACCAAGGATCCCCGCTTCCGGCGGATTCAAAATTGGTGTGAAATGCTCTACACCATACGCTCCAAGATTGGTGATGGTAAAGGTAGAACCTTTGATTTCGTCATGTAGAAGCTTTCCTTCACGTGCTTTTTTACCATACAATTTAATGCCCTTCGCCAGCTCTATCAGCGTTAACCGCTCCGCATGCTGAATGACCGGTACAGCCAATCCGTTATCTAACGCAGCAGCAATCCCAAGATGAACATTCTCAAAGGTTTCGACAACTCCGTTATGATATTGACTGTTCATCGCAGGATGTTCTAACAACGATAGGATCGCTGCTTTGGCTACAAAATCGGTGATGGTCAACTTTGTCTCGTAACGTGCGATGGCTGTTTCATTCAGCTGTTGTTGTAGGTTTGTTAGTTTTGTCACGTCCGCTTTCATCGTAATGGTTAATTGTGCACTTGTTTGCAGGCTTTCCATCATTCTTGAGGCAATTGTTTTCCGCATCATGTTAATAGGCTGTTGCACTGTCTCGTTTTGTTTCTTCTCTTTCCGTTCAGGAAGTGCACGAAGCACATCCTCTTTCGTAATTCTTCCACCTGGTCCTGTCCCCACTAGCGTATCAATGTCTAGATTTGCGCTATTCGCCATTTTACGGGCAACAGGGGAGATTTTCTTTCTCTCTTTCTTTGGTTTTGACTGGATGTCTCTATCTTTCTTTTCCCCCACCTGTTCATTTCTTTCACCGATATAGCAGATGACCGTGCCAGGCGGTACACCTTCTCCCTCAGGTACTTTTATATCCAATATGGTTCCTTCTGCAGGTGATTCGATCTCCATTTCAATTTTTTCTGAGTTGATACTTGCAATGCTTTCTCCTTTATTTACGGTCTCACCGACCTCTTTATTCCAAACAGATACCGTTCCTTCTTTCATCGACATGCCCAATTTAGGCATCACAACTTCGACAGCCATCTCCCTCTCTCCTTTCTCTAGTTCAAGATCTTGTCATGACTCTTGCCAATCATCTCTAATACGGTGTTCACAACTTTATCAGGTGTTGGCAGATATATATCTTCAAGAGGTGGAGAAAATGGTACCGGTGTATGAGGAGCCGTCACTTTTTTGATTGGTGCGTCCAGTAAATCAAATCCTTTATCTGCAATCAAAGAAGAGATATCTGCGGCAATTCCGCATCTTGGATTTGCTTCATCGACAATGACAAGTCGATTTGTTTTTTCTACTGAAGTCAGAATGGCCTCCTCATCGAGCGGCGACAAGCTTCTTGGATCAATTACTTCCGCTTCAATACCTTGAGCAGACAATTGCTCTGCCGCTTCGAGTGCTGTATACACTTGTTTGCCCACGGCAAAGATGGTTACATCAGAACCTTCCCTCTTCACATCTGCTTGACCAAGCGGCAATGTGTAATACCTCTCCGGCACATCTCCTGTGATATTGTAAAGCGTCTTGTCTTCAAAAAAGATGACAGGGTCCTGATCCTCGATGGCTGCCAGCAGCAGCCCTTTGGCATCATATGGTGAAGAAGGCACAACTACTTTCAAACCAGGGATGCTTGTAAATAGCGCATACAAACTTTGTGAATGCTGGGCAGCTGCTCTAAAACCCGCCCCATGTGTCGTTCTAATCGTGATAGGCACCTCTGCTTTTCCGCCAAACATGTATCGAAATTTTGCGCCTTGGTTCAGCACTTGGTCCAAACAAGTACCGATGAAATCATTAAACATAAGCTCCGCAATTGGTCTTAATCCTGTTGAAGCAGCTGCCATGGCCGCACCTACATAACCGGCTTCACTAATCGGTGTGTCAAGGACACGCTCACGTCCAAATTCCTGAACGATTCCTTTCGTTACACCAAGAACACCGCCCCATGCTTCATCATCCTGTAAGTGATCTACATGAGCGCCTCCTGCAACATCTTCTCCCATTAAAATGACATCTTCGTCTCTTCTCATTGCCAGTTTAATCGCTTCATTCAAAGCACTAGACATGCTGATTTCTCTTGTCATTTCCCTCTCCCCTTTCTGATTTATTGATACGAAACATATACGTCGGTCAATAATTCGGATTGATTTGGATATTCACTTTCTTCACTAAATCTAACGGCTTCATCTATCGCTTCTGCTACAGACGCTTCAATACTTGATATTTCTTGATCCGTTAGCAGCTGCTGCTTTAATAATTCATTTTTAAAAAGAGTGATGGCGTCTTTCTCTTCTTGATGTTCGGTTTTTTCTTGATTGGTTTTGTAGCGCTGAGCGTCTCCTTCAAAATGACCATAATTCCGATATGTCATGCATTCAATCAATGTCGGACCTTCTCCATTTTTTGCTCGTTCTATCGCTTGTTCTGCTGCTTGATAAACGGCTGTCACATCTTTTCCATCCACTTGAATACCCGGAATACCATAACTGGCGGCTCGATCCACAATCGATTTGCAGCTTGAAGCATACGAAAATGGCGTCGCTTCCCCGTAACCATTATTTTCTGCGATGAAAATGACTGGCAGTTTCCAGATGGCAGCGAGATTGATTCCTTCGTGAAAAGTCCCTTGATTATTAGCACCATCCCCAAAAAAGCAAACGCTTACATTATCTTTCTTTTTATATTTAGCCGTGAGGGCTGCCCCGCACGCAAGTGGAAAGCCGCCTCCAACAATCCCGTTAGCACCGAGCATTCCTTTATCAAAATCTGCAATGTGCATAGATCCACCTTTACCTTTACAAAGACCTGTGACTTTTCCATAGATTTCTGCCATCATTCCTTTTAGATCACAGCCCTTGGCGATACAATGACCGTGGCCACGGTGTGTACTTGTAATACTGTCTTGTTCATTCAGATGAGCGCAGACTCCTACAGCAACAGCTTCTTCACCAGCATAAAGATGGACAAAACCTGGCAAGATCCCTTTTGTAAAAAGCATGTGTACTTGATCTTCAAATTGGCGAATCTCCTGCATTTTTTGATACATCCAAACGGCTTTTTCTTTTGTAAGTGCCATTTCCATGTTAAAACCTCCTATCTTTTTTGCTTGCACTTCTATACAAGCAAAAAGCGTGCCAACATCATGGCGCTTGAAAGCTTAGGATTTGAGCGATTCCCATCGATCAAAAAAGAGACAAAATGAGACTCGCGTCTCTATTTGTCTCAATATGTCTACTTCATCTCACAAAAAAAGCATCCCATAAAGGAATGCATATCACTCTGAACCGATTGTACGCTGCCATTTTAATTTTCCTTTGCAGACGCCGCACACATAACGAGAGGTATCAACTCGCCTTTTCCTGATAAAATACTGACCGCATCCTGTGCAAACATATTCTTGTCGCTTCTGTCCACGTCGTTTATTTTGTACGGTCTTTAGCGCTGTACAAAAACGCGGGGCTCCTACTTGTTTTAATAACTCTTTAAAGGAACGGTCACGATGCTGATAGCCTTTTCCCTCAAGATGCAGATGATAATGACACAGCTCATGCTTGATGATCCCGATTAATTCTTCTCGTCCATGTTCTTCTAGGTATCGCCGGTTCAATTCGATATTGTGTGTTCCAAGTAAATATCTCCCGCCTGTCGTTTTTAAACGGGGATTGAAAACAGCCTGATGGCGAAACGCCTTACCAAAGAACTGCTCTGAAATGTCTTCTGTTAACTGCTGTAACTCTCTCTCGTTCAATCAAGATCGTTCCTTTCTATAAAAACCTCGAACGGGACAATTTCCTCTTTGCATACATTGAAGGTACACCCACTGTTTTGATCAAAGGAGGAATGGGCGATGCCCAACTGGCTGAAAAATCAGATGCAGAAAGCATTTTATGAGAAAAATCATTATCAAATCAAATTGCTTAATCAATGCTGGTACTTCTATAGAAAAAAACATTCAGTCACATCAAGGCACACCCCATCCTAAGGTGCGCCTCGTTTTTTATTTAATCTGGTTTTAGCATCGAAAGAGCCACCCGACCTTTTGCCTGGTCAACGGAGTCTACCCATACGGTCACAATGTCACCAACTGATACCACGTCAAGCGGATGTTTCACAAAGCGATTGCTTAGCTTGGAAATGTGGACAAGTCCATCCTGCTTTACACCAATATCAACGAATGCGCCGAAGTCTACGACGTTCCTTACCGTTCCTTGCAGCTCCATTCCTTGCTTCAAGTCCTCCAATTTCAACACATCTGTTTTCAAAAGAGGTTTTGGTACTTCATCGCGCGGATCACGCTCAGGTCTTGTCAGTTGATCGATGATATCCTGGAGTGTAATTAGACCAATGTCAAGCTGCTGTGCGGCTTCGTCTAGCTTGACCTCTGCGATTTTCTCTTTTAACTGCTCTGTACCAAGATCGTCTGGCGTCATCTTAATCATGCGTAAAAACTGTTTTGTTTCTTTATAGCTTTCAGGGTGAATACCTGTGCGGTCAAGTGGATCTTGTCCATCTGTGATGCGCAGGAAGCCGATACACTGCTCATATGTCTTTGCACCAAGCCTTGGGATATCCTTCAGCTCTTTTCTGCTTGTGAATCTCCCAATCTCTTCACGGCGCTTGACGATGTTCCCTGCGACGGCTTTTGAAAGACCTGACACATATTGCAGCAGTGCCTGTGAAGCTGTATTAACGTTCACACCGACTTGGTTGACGACCGTCTCCACCACGAAGGTTAACGAGCTGTTTAATTGCTTTTGGCTCACGTCATGTTGGTATTGGCCTACTCCGACAGACTTCGGATCTATTTTCACGAGCTCTGCTAATGGGTCCTGCAACCTTCTGGCGATGGAAATGGCACTTCTTTCTTCCACTTGCAAGTCTGGAAACTCTTCTCTTGCCAGTGCAGATGCAGAGTATACACTTGCCCCTGCTTCATTCACGATCAAATATGAAACTGGCTGGTCCAGCTCTTGGATCAAGTCTGCGATGAATTGTTCGGTCTCTCTTGAGGCTGTTCCGTTTCCGATCGCAATGACTTCAATGTTGGATGATTGAATGATTTCTTTCACTTTTTGTTTGGCTTCCGCTTTTTTCTGCACAGGCGGGTGCGGATAAATGACGCCAATATGATGGACTTTTCCTGTATCATCCACGACGGCTAATTTACAGCCTGTACGAAACGCAGGGTCCACCCCAAGTACACGTTTCCCTTTCATCGGCGGTTGAAGTAGGAGCTTTCTTAAATTTTCAGCAAAAATATGAATGGCTTGTTCCTCAGCTTTTTCTGTCAGCTCTTTTCGTATTTCCCGTTCAATTGAAGGCTGAATCAAGCGCTTGTATGCATCATCAATGGCCACTTCAATGTAAGGCCTCGCCGTCGTTTGCTTGCCTTTTAAGACTTGTTTATCGAGGTAGAAACGAATATTTTCAGCAGGTGGTTCGATGGTTGCTTTCAAAATCCCTTCTTTCTCGCCTCGGTTGACCGCAAGTACACGATGAGGCACAATTTTTTTAATCGGCTCTTGATAGTCGTAATACATTTCATAGACGTTTTTCTCGTCGTTTTCAACGTCTTTTCCTGATGTGACAAGACTTCCCTTTTGGTACGTCTCACTGCGAATCCATTTCCGCATATCAGGATCATCCGCAAGCTGTTCAGCAATGATGTGCTGGGCGCCCTCTAGTGCTTCTTCTGCGGTTGTGACTTCTTTTTCTTCATTGATAAAAGCCGATGCTTTCTTTTTGATCTCATCGTTTGGCAGCTGCAGTAAGTACTCCGCCAGCGGCTCAAGTCCTTTTGCTTTGGCTACATTTGCCTTTGTTTTACGTTTTTGTTTAAATGGACGATATAAATCTTCGACCTCTTGCAGCTTATGCGCCTGTTCGATCTTCTGTTTTAATTCATCTGTTAATTTGTCTTGTTCAGCGATTAAGCGAATCACTTCTTCTTTTCGATTCGTCACATTTTGGATATATGTATAGCGTTCAGAAATGGTTTGAATTTGCACCTCGTCTAGTGAGCCTGTCTGCTCTTTCCGGTAACGTGCAATAAACGGGACGGTGTTGCCATCCTCTAATAGCTGGATCACACTTCCAATTTGTTTTGTTGAAAGCTTTAATTCTGTCGCAATTTGTTTCAATAAAAAGTCAGATGTCTTCATACTTTGCATCCTCTCACTGTGTCTTCTCTTTTAGTGTATCAAAAAAACCCGCAAAACAGAAAAAAGGTCAGCTATTTCATGTAAGCTGACCAAGTACATAGGTGAGATCGTCTTTCTTGTCTTGTGTGTATGTTTCAAGTTCTTTTGCGATGTCTGCAACTGAATGGCTATGCTTTAAACACATTCGCATGTTTGGCACATTCAGCCCGTCTGAATACATAATGAATGTCGAACCTTTTTCGTAGGAATAGGTGTATGTTTTGTATTTTCTAGGTTTACCTGATAGATATCCTGATGTCGGAAGTGGATAAATATAGTCGCCAGAAGGTGCATTCAAGATAAAACGAATGTTACCAACCGAACAATAGGTAAACTGCTGTTGGGAAAAATTCACCTTTAATATGGCTACAGTGGCCCCGCGTTTATTTTTCATGGCTTGATTGCATCTATCAATGAGGGTTATTACATCCTCATGTCCATATTCTTCGACAATTTCGCTGACTAAAGAAGATGATTCATTGGCGAACTGGCCGCTGCCTAATCCGTCTGCTACAGCACAAATTAGTTCTTCATCATCTGCTTTAATAAAAAAACTGTCCCCGCAGCATGATTTTCCTTCTTTGTTCGATTGATAGATAATGGCGTTTACATGCTCATGCTGTTCGATCTGCTTCATTACCCTAGCTCCATAGACGCATCTTCTGACAGTGCATCTCGTAGCTTTTTAACTGCCTTCCGCTGCAGCCTTGATACATGCATTTGAGATATGCCGAGTAAATCGCCTGTTTCTTTCTGGCTTTTATTTTGCAAATACGTGAGATTGATAATTTCTTTTTCTCTATCTGTCAGAACGTGAAGCACACTTTCAAGCATCATTTTTTGGTTTACACGTTCGTACCCTTCTTCTTGTGAGCCGACGACGTCTAAAATCGTCACAGTGCTTCCTTCAGAATCTGCCTCTACGCCTTGGTCAACAGACAGCGCTTGATAGCTTTTGCCCATCTCCATTGTTTCAAGAACTTCTTCTTCTGTTACATCTAGATATTCTGCAATTTCTTGTACTTTAGGTGATTTTTGCGTTTCCGTTGTCAGGTGATCAACTGCCATCTTGATTCTTGGTCCAAGCTCTTTAATTCGTCTTGGTACATGGACACTCCATGTTTTATCACGTAAAAAGCGTTTGATTTCCCCGATAATGGTTGGAATGGCAAATGCCTCAAATGACTTACCGACAAGTGGATCATAACGCTTAATTGCGCCGAGTAGACCAATCATTCCAACTTGTCTTAAATCCTCATGAAAGCTTTTTCCTTTGGAGTATTTCTTCGCGAGCATATCCACAAGGTTTGTATAACACTCAACTAGTGTCAGCTGCGCCTGCTCGTCTTGGTTGGATTGATAGCTTTGAATGAGGCGATCCACTTCATCTTTAGTTAGTTTCATAGTTTTGGATGGTTGTGTCATGGTCAACTCGCTCCCTGTTTAAAAACTTTGTCATCGCCACGGTAACTCCGGAGTTTGCTTGCACCTCGACTTCATCCATCAATGTTTGCATTAAGTATAAACCAAGACCTCCTTCTGCCAATTGATCCACCGTATGAGCAGATGTGTACGGCCCTAGGTCTTCCTGCTTTTGCTTAAAGTCAAAGCTACCGCCTTTATCAGCGACAATGATTTCTAGACGATCTTCATAGACAAGAAAGCGAACCGCTACCTCTCCATCTTCGCCATCTGCGCCTTTATAGGCATGCTGAACTGCATTTGTACAAGCCTCACTGACGGCAATTTTTAAGTCTTCAATCTCTTCGTAGACATAGCCCATTCGGCTCGCTACGCCTGAAAGAGTCAGACGAATGATGCCTACATATTCTGGTTTTGCCGGTATTTTCATCTCGATTAGATCTACTGTTTCGTTCATTGTACCCCACCCTCTGACTTTGCAGAAATGTCAATGATGTCCTTTAGTCCAGTGATTTCAAACAACCTTACAAGCCGCTCTGATAAGTTCTCAAGCTTTAGTGTTCCACCTGCTTTTTGAGCTGCTTTAAACAACCCAACAAATACACCTAATCCTGTACTATCCATATACGTAACATCCTTCAAACAGATCTCTAGATGCTCTCCCGCCTCGGCTTTAGGCATGAGTGTTTCTCTTAGCTGAGGAGCAGAGTACACATCGATTTCTCCACTAACACTAATTTTTGTTTTTTGATCTATTTGATGCTCTTTTACAGACATATTCATTATGCATTCACCTCGAAATTCTTGTTTCCTTGAATTTTATATACCCGTCTATGCACTTTCTAAACCTTCCTTTTGAGGACAAGTAACGTAAAATCATCATGCAGCTGAAATTCTTGCAGCTTGAGTAAGCTGTCATAGATGGAATCCACCATTTCCTGAGCTGAATAGGATAGGTTCTCAGATATCAGGGCTTTGATATCCTCACGCTCTAGGAAGCCATCCTCCGATTTGGATTCTGTGACACCATCAGAGAATAAGATCACCATATCCCCTACGTCCAAATGCTTCTCATACTGCTTATAATCAAAATCTGGTGCAATTCCAAGGACCAGACCTTTTGCATCTAAATCGTAAAATTGATTCTCTTTTTTGCAATAGAAAAAGCCCGGCTCATGTCCAGCCGATGCGTACTTAAATTCATGTGTTTCTTTATTATAGCTGCCATAAAACATGGTGATAAACATGCTTGGGTCTACGTTTTGCTCGACCACACGATTAAGGGTTTTGAGCACTTTCGTTGGGCCGCTGCCTGACTCTGGCAAGGAATCCATCGCATACTTAATCATCGACATACAGAGCGCAGCTGGAATGCCTTTCCCAATGACGTCTGCAATCGCGATATTGATTGTATCGTGATCTGTTACGAAATGGTAATAATCCCCACTCATCTGTTTTGCCGGCACACTGATGGCTCCGATATCAAATGTATCTCCTTCTGGAATTTTCGTTTCCAGAAGGGTTTGCTGAACATTTGCAGCAATTTCAATTTCCGACTTAATTTCTTGCTGGATGCCTCTTAGTGTTAAATGCTCCTGGTAGGCAAGTCCGTATCCAATCATGACTTCAATTAAGAAGTCTAGTGAATGAAAGACATCTTCCGGCAAATCAGGGTAAAGCTCCTGAATCACTTTTCGGTGAACACTCACTATTTCTTCAGGAGGTATTTGATGCTCAATGGTTTTACGGCTAAATTTTTGAGCTTGATAAAGCGATGTTTCAGTTAAATCACTGATATAACGACTGAGCAGCTGATGGTACCGCTGCTCCATTACCTCCTTAAAATCCATGGTTTCCCTCCTAGCGAAGCCACTTGACAGCTTGTATCTCAGTTCCTTGTTCTGGTGCGGAATCTAATTTAAATTCATCCATCAGTCTTCTGACGCCCGGCAAGCCTGCTCCGAGTCCGCCTGATGTAGAAAATCCGTCTTCCATTACTTTACGTATATCCATGATGCCAGGCCCCTCATCGGCTGCGATGACTTTGAGTCCACGCTTTCCGCGCTCCATCACTTCTTCTATACAAATCTGACCTTTACCAGCGTATAAATAGATGTTACGAGCTAATTCTGAAATGGCCGTCGTAATTCTTGCTTGGTCAACTGTTCCAAAACCAAGTTCTTTTGCAACATTGCGCCCCAATTGTCTTGCTGCGACTATGTCCCATTCCGTCAATATTTTTACACAGGATTGGTCTTTCATATCTATTCCCCCAATTCCCGCTTCAGTGTCTCAAGCCCTTGTTCAAGATCTAGTGCTGTCTGAATTTCTTCCAGTGAAATGCCAAGTTCAATAAGCGTCACAGCGACTGCCGGCTGTATTCCTGTTAATACAACTTTTGCCCCCATGAGCTTGGACATGGTGATCACATCGCCTAATACCTTTGCGATAAATGAATCAATCATATCGACGGATGTTAAGTCAATGACCACACCGTTTGCTCCTGTTTCATGAATTTTATTCAGTAAGTCTTCTTGAAAGTGAAGAGCTGTTTGATCATCAAGCTCCCACTGTATTGAAATCAGAAGACAATTATATAATTTTAAGATTGGAATCTTCGGGTGATTTCTCAATTGGTTATCCCTCCAATGAAACAATTTTTCGATTTGTCATTTCCAAAGCAGTTTGAATTCCTTTTTGAAGGGTATTCTTTGTTGTAACCTGAGATAAATCAATTCCAAGGTTAACGATTGTTTGGGCTATTTCTGGGCGAATACCGACAAGTAAACACTTCGCTCCTACTAATCTCACAGCCTCTGACGCTTGAATAATATGGTGTGCCACCATTGTGTCTACGACAGGTACACCCGTGATATCAATCAGGACGACCTGTGAGCGATGTTTGACGACACCATTAAGCAGGTTCTCCATAATTTTTTTCGCACGATCTGTATCAATTGTGCCAACAAGTGGCATGACGGTGATGTGCTCAAATACAGGGATTAGCGGGGCAGAAAGTTCCTGCAGCGCAATTTTTTGAAGGCTGACGGTTTTTTCCCATGAGATGGAATACTGGTTTAAGATCTCATTATGGATGGGTGTGATGAATCGATCGATTTGCCAGATGAGGTCATGACTTTCTTGTGTTGTATCTTTGTCATCGTTCATTTTTTCATATAAATGTGTACGGATTTCCGTTAGACCGTTTGCCAGTAACTTAAGTGATATACCCATTTGAACGATTTTCAAAGCAAAATTTTGCACTTTTTCTTCAAAATCTTCATTATCCCCCTCTGAAAGAGATGTAATGATGAGTTGAACATATTCCGAACAGATGGTTTCATACATTTTGTCGTTCAGCATCATGTCCGTTTCTTTTTCTCCGAGTCGTTTTAAAATGTCCGTCCACTCTGTTTCTAATTCCTTTTGGTGCTTTCTTGCAAAAGCTAACACGATATGATTCGACATGTTTTACCCCCTACTTACATTTAAAGCTCTTCTTTAGTCTTTCTTCATTATAACGTTAAAAAAAATTGAACACAAAAAAAGTTGCTCCCAATAGAGCAACCAAGTATCACCATATTAAAAATCAATAAGAGCCAAACTAACTTGTAAGGCTTCATCAACCTTCTCCATCATCTCATCATCAAGATGTGTGATTTTATCTGTCAATCTTTGTTTATCGATTGTACGAATCTGTTCCAAAAGAATGACAGAATCTCGTTCAAAGCCGTAGCGCTTTGCATTAATTTCGACGTGAGTCGGTAATTTCGCTTTTTGTATTTGGGCTGTTATGGCTGCAACGATAGCAGTCGGGCTGAAGCGATTTCCAATGTCATTTTGAATCACCAATACTGGGCGAACCCCGCCCTGCTCGGAGCCAACAACAGGAGATAAATCAGCAAAGTAAACATCACCGCGTTTAACAATCAAATGTTTAACCCCCGCTGACTAATCGCTCAACTGTATTCTCAGCCTCAAACTCTGCGTATTGTGCTTCTGAAGAGATATTCAGATTAATTTTCGCCATCTCCATGTAGCCGCGTCTCATCGATTCACGATTTTGTCGAATATTACGTTCACGAATATACGTTTTTGTCGCTCGGTAGATCAATTCATTTCTTGTTACCTTATCCTGCTCTGCTACTCGTTCGATCTCAGACATTAAAGTCTCCGGCAGTCGAATCTTCATTTCGTTTGTTGCGCTGGATTCAGACAAAAAACATACACCTCCACAAAACTTACGGATTCCGTATCGATCCATTCCAAGACTAATCATACCATTATTCAATGCACAAGCAAAGCTGTTTTTTCATGATTTCTTATTAGAACATGAAGCGGCTCGCCACCCGTAAATCAAGATGATAATGGAGTTCCTCTTTCCCATTATACGCTTTTTTCCGAAAATCATACGGTATTTCCAAAATCTCTAAAAAAGGGAGAATGTTTACCCTATTTTTGTCGAATAAAAAAGAACGAAGTCAGTTTGACTATCGTTCTTTTTGAATGTTGTTTATAAAAAACTTGACCCGCCTTGAAGGAGTGGATTCCGCACTTGCACTCTTTTGCCGTCTTCTATATATACTCTTGGAACACGGTGGCCAATCGAGCACGTGACTTCATAGTTAATGGTTTCAAGTCTTTTAGCGATTTCATCGACTGGTACCATGTCTTCTCCTTGCTTACCAATTAAAACGACCGGTTCCCCTACTGGAAGCTTGTCTTTCAGTTCAACCATGAATTGATCCATACAAACCCTTCCGGCGATCTTCCGGCGCTTTCCACCAACAAGTACTTCCGTTCCTGCCAGCTTCCGGATCCATCCATCTGCATAGCCAACTGGAACCGTGCCGATCCACGTATCTTGATTGGCTGTATACGTTGCTCCGTAGCTGACACTCTCACCCTTTTGAATGTGCTTCACATGGGCAAGTTTTGTATGAAGAGACATAGCTTCTTCGAGCTTGAAAGGCAGTTCATCCTTGATTTCTTCTGACGGTGACAGCCCGTACATACTGATACCGAAGCGAACCATGTTAAACAAGACGTCTTTAAACCTTAGACCCGCTGCACTGTTGGCGCAATGAACGAGCAGCTTGTCCGTATGAAGCGGCTCAAGCAGTGTTTGAAAGGTGTCGACCTGCCGATCAAAGTAGGACTCATCCTTTTCATCTGCTGTCGCAAAGTGAGTAAATACGCCTTCCAGCTGTAAATAAGAGTGCTCGCTGACAAGTTTTTTCACTTCGTTCACTTGCTCAATCGTTTTCACACCTAATCGGTTCATTCCGCTGTCTATTTTCAAATGAAATCGTATAGGCTGTCCCATCTGCCCTTTCATCATGTTGGTGACGTCTCTCAGCCAATCGATGGAGTATGCAGTCATGATGACATTGTATCGAACGGCGACTTTGACATATTCAGCAGGTACAGCGCCGAGTACCAGTATTGGTGCTTTGATGCCTTTATTTCTTAAAGAAATGGCTTCATCTAAAAAGGCGACGGCTAATACGTCTGCTCCTGCTTTGAGAGCAGCTCTTGTCACTTCTATATCTCCATGTCCATATGCATTGGCTTTCACCACAGCCATTAGTTGAACATTTTGACCAATATGATCTTTCATATGTGAAACATTATGCTTGATTGCTGATAAATTAATTTCTGCCCATGTGTCTCTATAAAAGGCGTTTGTGTCCATCCGTCACACTTCCCTATTGAATGATTCAATCCCCTCATATGATACTAAAAATCCAGAATAATGTGAAACAACTCAAAGAAAATCAGCCCCTGCACAGGGCTGATTTGTTGTTATGTTAAGAATCTCGCCTATTTCGCTGACTGTCCTTCTACACTTTTGGCAACCATCAAGAGCTCTTCCTTCGATAGATCACTTGAAGAAATCAAGTAGTCAACTCCATCAGATGTCCAAGAAAGAGATTTGTCTGTCAGAACACCCACTGTCATGCCAAGATCGACTGGCTCGCCGTTCATTGTCACAGGCGTAGACGCTTCTGCTACCCGCGCTTTTTCCTGAATGAGTGTGAAGGATTTCTTTCCGCCATACGTCATCACATAACGCTTCCCGGCATCTGTTGTCATTTCTTTCTCTTCCATTTTCTTCACGCCCTCTGGCATATCCACAGGTGTTTTCACCGCAAAGCTGTCAGATGGATCTGCACTTGTGGCAACATCCATTTGAGAAAGTGTCATATTTTTCTTCTCATCAAAGGCGTCTTTGTCAAAGGATTTGTTGAATTCAAAGTGAGAGAATTCTACTTTCACCATTGGCTTTTTATCGCTATCCAGTACTTTCACACTGGCAGGCGCCATTGTTTTTTTATGAAAGGTAATCTCTTGGGTCGGCAGCATTTGGTTGTGCTGATAGTTGGTTTTTGTTTCAAAAACGTACTTCGACTCTTTTGCTTTGAACTGAGCTGCACTGTCATTTTTAATGTCTTTCACAAGTGATTCAAATAAATACACCTGACTGCTGTTGTTCGGCCAATCGCTATGGAAGCGGAAGCTTTTGTTTAATGAAGGTGTCAGCACAAATACACCATTGCCATTTCTTAAAATGACTTGACTCTGATCCTTCTTCGGATTTTCTAAGTAGACACGGTAAAGCTCCGGCTTCTTGTACCAAATTTCCACATGGTATTCCTGCGGATCATTTCCTGTCTCAATGGTCATTTTTGCTTTGGCTTTGTATGATGTCATTTCCTCTGCCTTTTTGTTTAAATCTCCAACGATATCCTGTTGAGATTTTTGACCGCATGCGGAGAGAATCAGTACAAAAAGGATCCCCGTTACAAGCAAAACAAAGCTTTTTCTCACCCTTTTCAACCCCTTCGTTAATTGTGTTAAAAGGAAGAAACCGCTTGTTTGACTTTAACAGTACGCCTCAAGAGTTAACTGCGTACCGCGAACCATCAAAGCCTGTTAGCAACTCGCCCTTCCTTATCGCACTACCCAATATATGAAGGGGGGACAAACAATATGCAGACTAGCTTGACAACCTTTCAATTAAAACTTGTGCTGCAGCATATTCTTTTGTGTGTGTAATGGATACATGAACGTAGTCTTCTTTTGTTTTCTCACTTTTGATGAGAGGTTTTCCGTTCGCATCTTTTTGTATCTCGATGTCGTGAAAGCTGACATACTGACCAATTCCCGTACCGTATGCTTTTGCGAATGCTTCCTTCGCCGCAAAACGGCCTGCTAGAAACTCCAGCTGTCTCTTTTCACTTAGTGTGCGAAAGACTTCCTGTTCACGTAAAGTCAAAATTCTTTCTGGTAAACGGGGCTGCCTGCTAAGCACTCGTGACAGCCGGCCGATCTCTACAATATCCATACCGATTCCTTTAATCATGAGGTACCTCCTATGATACTCGTACTAATTTGGTTGTTCGCTTCATAAACGTGTTACTATAAACTTACCATTATCTAGTCAAAAGGGGTTTGTTATGTTTATTCGAACGGAGAGCTTTCAACAATTTATTAGATCGTATCCAATCGTAACAGCGATCCTTGCTTTGCAAATCGGCCTATGGCTTTTATTTGCAATCCCTATTCCAATGATCCAGCTTGGGCAGGACCATCTCGTTGGTTTTAATTATGGTGTTGCAGCAGGAGAATGGTGGCGGCTTTTAACGCCTATTTTTCTTCACGGAAGTCTGACACATATTCTGTTCAATTCCATGTCGCTCTTCCTATTCGCTCCAGCACTTGAGTATTTGCTTGGAAAGGTTCGATTTCTTGTGATTTATCTGGGTGCTGGATTCATTGGCAATCTCGGAACCTATTGGGTGGAGCCTTTAGAGTACGTACATGTCGGGGCTTCTGGTGCGATATTTGGTTTATTTGGCGTCTATCTTTATCTTGTCCTATTTAAACCACATATGATGGACCGTGGTAATTCTCAGGTCATCTTAACGATTCTCGGCGTTTCTGTCATTATGACGTTCGTCAACTCGAACATCAACATCATGGCCCACTTATTTGGATTGATAGGCGGCATGATCCTAGCACCGATCACCCTATTCTTCCATTCAAAAAAACGACGCTATTAAGCTCATAAAAAATGTCGATCACTCTGTTTAACGGGAGCTGATCGACATTTTTTGGTTTAAGTTGATTGATTCGTTTCATAGGAATACCAATCGCATACACGTGCAGCGTCTTCCTCTTCAAGGTGATGCACACCAAAGGAATCAAGCAAGGCAGAGGACTTCACAAAGGTGTGAATACTTGCCACCCTCCCTTTCTTTTGAAAATAAGATTGGGTCATCGTATAGTTTTGCATTCGTTTTCTTAAAACAATTCCGGTGGTCTTGCCGATACCTCTTGTCGTTAATTGAATCAGTTGATCTTTGATCACATATCCTGATTGTTTATAGGCTAAATACCCAAAAAACAAGGCAAATGGTAATGGAATCAGCGCCAAATATCCCCATGGTGGAAAACGTACAGAAAGGATTATACCTACAAGTAATGGAACAAATCCGTAAGATATCAGATAACGTTTCAGTGAACGCTTCGGCACTTTTTTCAATTCACTTTCTGGTGCCAGCTGATATTGATCTGTAAATTGCGTTAACAATTCATTGATTTTTTTCTTCCGTATGAGTGGAAATAAGACAGAAGAAGTCTCTTTTTCTGTAATGGAACCTCCTGCGCTGACAAGCATGACCGTCGCAAAACCAAATGGTTCACGCAGAATATTTTCTTTGATTTTCACTGCTTGAATTCTCGCAAGCGGAATGGTCATTTGATGCCTTTCGATGAGTCCTCTTGTGATGATGATGTCTTTCCCTTTTCGTTTTGCGTTAAAATTCGCATATTGAAGGGCTGTTACCCCAACACTAAGAATCCACGCAATCAATACGGCAATAAATATGAGAATCGCATAAATCTCAACACTCGCATGACTTAAAAAAGAAAACCGTTTGAAGAATCCGTCCAAAGGCAGAATTTCATCTATTTGTGTGTAAATGGCGAGACACCCAGAAATAATGACGCCGATTCCGCTTGAAGTGGTCGCAGCCAAAAGCAGCTCTGGTATACCCATTCGGTAGGAAACACTGATTTCTTTTTCTACAGGCTGTTGCGCTGTCAGAGGATCAGGGAGATCTAAATTTTCATCATTCATTTCTTCTTGTTGCAAGCTTTTCTTCCGGTTGAAAATCGATTGCTTTAATTGCTCAGCTTCTGCTTTTGTAATGGCCGTCAGGCTCACTTCAGGTCCATCCGTCCCGCCTGCCGTTTCGATTTGCACCCGAACCAAACCGAAAATCCGCTGGAAGATGCCTTCACTTGTATTCACCGTTTGAATTCGTTCTAATGAGATATACTTTTTCTTTTTGGTGATGACACCTGATTCTACTCGAAATTCATCGTCTTCCATTCGGTAGGTGAATCGTCTCCATGCTAAAACGGTTGAAACAGCTTTCCATAAAAGAAGCACACCAAGAATGATAAACGCATAAAAACGAATACTTGAATTCGAGTTCACAAAAATAAGCACGAAAAAAGGGATAATGAAGTTTTTGATCATGGATACGGCATCTGATATAAAATCAATGAACATCGAGATTGGATGTACACGTTTTGGTTCAGACATCATCTTCCGTCACCCTTGCTAATCGAGATATGTAATCGCGAAGCTCATCTGCCTCTTCTAATTCCAGTGCCGGAATATCATGCACTGTCGCAGCAGTAGAAATTTGAACAGATGCCAACCGGTAGCGCCTTAAAAGCGGCCCTTGGGATGTATCCACATGCTGAACACGTACCATTGGCACAATGACACGTGTGACACGTATCAGTCCGTGCTGTATTTCAATTTCGTTCTCAAATACTTCGTAGCGCCAGATGTGATGACGGATTTTCGGTATGAGCCAGATTCCGAAGATGACCTGTAAAATCCACAAACCGATGAGGATGGCTCCAATCCAATATGGCCATTGAAAATAATAACTAGCTACAAATACCCCAATGATGATGAATAAGAAAATCAATGAGATAATTCCATTTTGAAGACGCCATACTTTTAATCCATTTAAGCTGATTTGACGTTGCGGCTGTTTTCTCACATTCTTCCCCCATTCTCTTACTTTTCTATCAATATATTACGAAAGAAAGCCTAAAAAGTTTCATTAGGCCTGTTAAAAAAAGCGAACCCTGCAAAGGATTCGCTTTTGAATTAGTTGTTATAAGATTTCTTTTGACGACGATCGTTAGAAGAACGATTGCGGTCATTTGAAGAACGCTTTTTATCACCGTAAGATGAACGGCTTTTTCCGCGATAGCCGCCTCCGCCGCCACCGTCTCTACGTTTTGAAGAGCTGCGGTTGTTACGATTGCGTTTTGAAACCATTGGTGCTTCATCTGTCAAACGAACAGGCGTTGCATCTGGCTCTTTTGTCATCATTTTGATGGCAGCCGCAACCACTGTAACAGAATCATGATCTTCTAATAATTCAGCAGCTGCTGTCATGTAGAAGTTTAAGTTGTTTTCACTGATGATTGTGCGCAGACGATCAATGGTTACTTGTTGTTGTCCTTCGATTGCCTCATCTAGTGTTGGTTCTTTCATACGATCCATTTTACGTTTAGTCGTTTGCTCGATCGCACGAAGCATATCTTTTTCACGTGGTGTGATGAATGTCATCGCCATACCTGTACGTCCAGCACGTCCAGTACGTCCAATACGGTGTACATAGCTTTCTGGATCTTGTGGCACGTCAAAGTTATACACGTGTGTTACGCCTGAAATATCAAGTCCACGTGCTGCAACGTCTGTTGCTACAAGCACATCGATTGAACCTTCTTTGAATTTACGAAGCGCAACCATACGTTTCGCTTGAGTCAAGTCACCATGAATTCCTTCAGCTGTATAACCTCTAAGGTTCAGTGCTTCAGTCAATTCGTCAACGCGGCGCTTTGTACGGCCGAAGACAATTGAAAGTTCAGGTGATTGAATGTCAAGAAGACGAGTCAATGTATCAAACTTTTTACGTTCATGGATATCCAAGTAGAACTGCTGGATGTTAGATACAGTCATTTCTTTCGCTTTTACTTTTACGTGTTCTGGGTTTGTCATGAAACGTTCTGCAATACGCTTAATTGGTGCAGGCATTGTCGCAGAGAATAAAAGTGTTTGGTGTTCACTTGGTACATTTGAAAGGATCGATTCAATGTCTTCGATGAAACCCATGTTTAGCATTTCGTCTGCTTCATCAAGCACGACTGTTTCAACATTTTGAAGACGCATTGTACGACGGTTAATGTGATCGAGTAAACGTCCTGGAGTCCCTACGATGATATGAGGATTTTTCTTGAGCGAACGGATTTGGCGACCGATATCTTGTCCACCGTAAATCGGAAGTACGCGCGCACGCTTGTCTTGGCCAATTTTGTATAGCTCTTCAGATACTTGAATCGCTAATTCTCTTGTTGGCGCAATGATAATCGCTTGGATATTTGGAGACGCTGGGTCGATTTTTTCTACAAGAGGAATACCAAACGCTGCAGTTTTTCCTGTTCCTGTTTGTGCTTGTCCAATGACATCTTTATTCTGAAGACCGAGAGGAATTGTTTCCGCTTGAATCGGTGTTGCTTCTTCAAATCCCATGCGGTTAATAGCTTTCATGAGACTTTCGCTTAATTGAAAATCTTGAAACGTTATAGTCAAATTATTCAAACTCCTTCTAATTGCTGTTTCAGTAATCTCGTGAATGATCATTAAAAACTGCCCTTTGTATGAAAGGACAGGTCCATTATATACAAAGCCCGAATTACCCTACATTATATCTTACCATTACACTATTTGTTTTTCAACAAGACAGAAATGGATATATCTACTGCTCGACAATGACCGATTCACCTTCACTTTGATCTCCGTCCATCCATTTCCACTTTTCAAACAGTTGAATTTTTCCGTTATCCAGCTGCTTAGGAGTGGAATGACATGAACCGCTTCTCATGCTGCCATCCTTACTTACATGGTGATATCTAAAATGAAGTGCTCCGTCTTTATTCACAGTTCCTACAAGCACGCCAGATTGAATACTGCCGCCTTGATATGTGCCCGTTAAAATATTCCCGTCCTGACGATATTGAAATATGGTTCCTTCCGATACTTCCCCATTGCTCGAATTAGACTGCGGGATAAAGGTTTTTCCGTCATATTGAAACAACCGAATCGACCACCTTTTCTTACCTATTGTAACATAGGCCTGTCACTCATTCGACAAAAATGATGCAAATTTTAACAAGTGGGATTCAATTTATATTAGTTTAGCCACATTTTAGCTTTTCTATAGATTAAATTGTTTTTTTTAGAAATTGTTCGACTTTCTCAAACAATTGCTGTGCACAAGGCTCATGACAAACGTGATGTTTACAATCAGGTAAATAGAACATTTCTTTCTGACGGGACGGGATTTTATGATAAATGAATTCTGCACTAGAAGCGGGGACGATCCCATCACTTTCACCTTGAACGATCAAGACAGGTAGATGAAGCTTTTCAAGAGAACCTTTCGTTTGCTTCACCAATTTCATAAATTCTACAGCAGCTGATAGCGGTGTACTCGTCAGCTTATGACGATATCGATCATACAATGGGTTCGTCTCAATCAAACCAGACAAGGATTCCTTCACCATCTGCCTTGTGTCTTGAATCATTTGTTTTGGGTTTACATATTTAGCAGCAGCACTTAACAGAACAAGACGGGCCACTGGATACTTCGCTGCTAAATATGAGGCAATCATCCCGCCCATAGAAAAGCCGACCAAATAAATGGTGTCACATGTTCGGTAAAGGGATAAGAGTTCTAATTCAGCGGTGGCAATCCACTCCTGATAGAGAATGCCTTTGAGCTGAAGTTCCTCCCCATGCCCCGGAAGCGTGACAGATTGTACCGTCCAATCTGTCGTCTGCTTTAAATATTCCGCAAGCGGCTCTACTTCATACGGGGCACCAGTAAAACCGTGTATACATAGACAGCCAATCACCCTGTCACCTTCTTTGCCGATCTGATTTATAGTGCAGTAATAACGTCTTCCAATCTCATGCCACGGGAAGCTTTGACCAGAACGACATCGTCAGGTCCTGCCACATCCGCTAGTTTTTTCTTCAATTCTTCTTTGTCCATATAAGAAGACACGCGGTCGTCTCCAAATGCTTTCTTCGCTCCTTCAGCAATGAATGCGCCAAGACGGCCAAACGTTAAAACATGATCAATAAACTCAGGCTTGATGTACTCCCCTACTTCAAAATGATAGGTCTCTTCTTCACTGCCCATCTCCAGCATATCTCCGAGTACGAGAATGCGGTTAGCAAAGCCATCCATATCTCCTACAAGATCAATCGCTGCTTTCATCGACGTAGGACTCGCATTATACGCATCGTTGATAACCGTGATGCCCTTATCTGTTTTAAACAGTTCGAAACGCATGCCTGTCAATTTCGTTTGCATTAGCCCTTGGGCAATTTGTCTTTCATTCAGACCGAAATGCTGGCTGATTGCAATAGCTGCAAGAGCATTCTTTACATTGTGTTTCCCTAATACAGGAATGAGAAACCCTTGAGCATATCCCTCCACTTGAAATTCAGTGCCTTCAGCGAGTTGGTGGATGTGAATCACCTTGATATCACAGTCCTCTGATTCTCCAAACATTTTTACGCTGCGTGCCAGGGCATTTGCTCTTTGGCGGAGTAAAGGCTCGTCTCCTAAATAATAAAAAGTCCCATCCTCTTTTAACCCTTTTGTGATCTCACATTTTGCATCTGCAATGGCTTCTCTTGATCCTAAATCCTGCATATGAGATTCTCCAATATTGGTGATGACAGCTGCATCAGGTTCAGCGAGTTTAGATAAAAATTCGATTTCCCCTTTTGCACTCATGCCCATCTCTAGTACAGCAATCTCGGTTCCTTCTGGCATCGCAAGGATGGTCAGTGGAAGTCCAATGTGATTATTAAAGTTGCCATCCGTTTTGTGGACTCTGTATGTCGTTTGTAAGACTGAATGGATCATATCTTTCGTCGTTGTTTTGCCATTACTTCCAGTAATACCGACAACTCGAGGATTTTCCTCTTTTAAGTATGATTTTGCAAGCTGTTGGAGTGCTGTCAAAGTATCCTCTACAAGTATGACAGGTACATCGAACGGTGGATTCGCTTCTGTTTGATTCCAAAGAACCGCTGCCGCTCCAAGCTCCACTGCTTTTGAAGCAAAAGTGTGACCGTTAAAATGTTCCCCAATAAGCGGGATAAATAGTGCGCCTTTTGATACTTTTCGTGTATCTGTTGTCACTCCGTGTATCTGTTCTTCGCCAAAAGCTTCATTCGATAATGTGCCACCAGCCATTTGGGCGACTTGTTTCACTGTACGTTTGATCATGTTTTTTCGCCTCTCTTTCTCATTTCACGTTTGAAGGAAAAGAGACACTACCTGTAGGATAGTGTCTGCTTGCTTCTTACATTAAAAAGTGGTTTTAATGGTTTGTTTTTCTTGATGGCGTTCAATTGCAAGTGACACCAGCTTCTCAATCAGCTCAGGATACTCTACACCAGTATGTTTCCAAAGCAGCGGGAACATACTAAAAGGTGTGAACCCTGGCATTGTATTCACTTCATTGATCAGCACTTCGCCTTCTTCTGTTAGGAAGAAATCTGCACGTACGAGGCCAGATCCATCAATGGCTTTAAATGCCTTAATCGCCATATCGTGAATCGTCTTGTACTCTTCCTCTGACACACTCGCAGGAATGATCAAATCTGTATCGCCATCTTCATATTTTGCTTTGTAGTCATAAAAATCTGTTTTAGGTGCAATTTCACCAACGACTGAGCATTTCGGCTCGTCATTTCCTAATACACCAATTTCAATTTCTCGTCCTACAACGCCTTCTTCCACAACAACACGACGATCATATTGGAAAGCCAAATCAAATGCTGTTTGCAGCTCTTCTTTACTGCGGCATTTACTAATTCCGACACTTGATCCCATGTTGGCAGGTTTCACAAAACAAGGATACCCGAGAACTGCTTCTACCTGTTCTAGACTGTCTGATATGGCTTTCTCATAATCCTTTTTATTGAAGGAAAGATGCTTTGCCTGCGCAAGCCCAGCTTGAGCAAACACATCTTTCATCATGACTTTATCCATACCCGCAGCAGACGCGAGAACGCCGTTACCGACATACGGGATATTCAATAGTTCAAGTAACCCTTGCATGGTCCCATCTTCACCATTTGGCCCATGTAGCAATGGAAAGACGACATCAATCTTTTCATCAGCTGATGCAGGCTGTGGAAACATGCTTTCATTTAAAGAAGTTGGTAAAAACGTCTTTGCATTTTGTTCAAATTGAAGCATTTTGACGTTTGATACTGGTTCAGTGAGTTTTTCTCCTCTTAGCCATTCGCCCTCTTCTGTAATATAAATTGGATGTATATCGAACTTCTCAGTGTTAAGTGCTTTTGTAACTGCAAGGGCTGTTTGCAGTGATACATTATGTTCGGCTGACTTTCCGCCGTAAACCAATCCTAAACTTATTTTCAATGGATACTCCCCCCACTAAAATTCATCTTTACTATCTTATCACTTTCAAGCAAAAATGCTCTAATTAATTTTTGTTGTTACGGAATTGAAATGATTTGTAAAGGTTGTAAGCGCCCCCCGAGCATTTGTATGTCATTCGCCTTTATTTTATATTAAAATGACATTGAAAAGGAGTTGTGACAAATTGAAAAAAATTACAAGCACTGAACAATTCAACGAAATCATTCAATCAGACAAAGAGGTCATCGTTAAATTCTTTGCGACATGGTGCCCTGATTGCACTAGAATGGACATGTTCATTCCAGACATCTTAGAGGCTTATGCTCAGAATGAATGGTTTGAAATAAACAAAGACGACTTTCCTGAGTTAGCGGAAACGTATCAGGTCATGGGAATTCCTAGCCTGTTAATTTTCAAAAATGGCGAAAAAACAGGTCATTTACACAGTGCCAACGCTAAATCACCTGAAGAAGTAACAGAGTTTCTTCAAGAACACGTTTCATAACTCATTTGAATGGAGACATCAGCCAACTCATGCTGGTGTCTTTTTTTATATCCTTTTAAATCAAATCTCTTCATAAGACGAGATGTGCGGCTAAAATGTTTCAACATCGACAGGAATGTTTGATCTGATTTCATGACAAGGTTTGACAGCGGATTATTTCCTGGGAAAGAATTCATCGTCGATATGGATGGGAATATGTCGGTTACGTGAATTTTCTGAATTGAATCTTTACTTATGACATTCTGCTTTGTATAATGGAGTTGCTAATTGAAAATGATTATCAATTTCATCTGTGTGAAATCTTATAGAGTCCATTCTACCAAAGGAGCGTTGAGTTACATGTCTAAGAAGAAAATCAAAACGTATCAGCAATTGATTGAAGAAAACAAGGAAGCGATCATGCGAGACCCTAAGATGATGGAAAGTATATACGCAACCATCGACAAAAAGCACCAGAAGCAGCTTGCCGCTGCTGGACGTGAATCATAAACACAAGAAGAGCAGTCAAACAGATGGCTGCTTTTTTATTTGCCTGAAGAAAAGAAAAAGCCGATAAAATCTATTCTTCGATTTTATCGGCTTTTGTTTTAATGTGATTTCGCTACACGGTCTTGTTTCATTCCTAAATAGATGAGCATATATGTTAGATAACCCATTGTCATCGTTAAACCACCGAAGAAGAATTGTGAAAACACGGGTTCTTCAAATGTCGTAACGGCAGCAAGAACGATCCAGCTCGCATATAAATAGACCATGAACCATTTCATGTTTCTTTTAAGTGTATACAGAAAGAAAAGACCCGCTAATGAAAAGATCCCTAGCGCTAGTCTGAAATAAACAAGATGATCAAACTGGAAGGCAAAAGACACAAACGAAAACGACAACAGCAGCAAAATAGGTAAAGCCGTAATAAAATTTTTCACGATAGTGCCACCTCCATGACTCTGTCTTATTATAAGACAAAATCAGCCGGTTATCGTGAAATACAGACTCGTTTTCACAAAGATGTCACGAATTTTTCTTGTTATTTGACACAATTTTTACACATTTACATCACGCTTCCAAAAAAGGAGCCAAGCAGCACCAACAAAGAAAACGAAATGCGCCCCTACAATGAATAGCGAAAACAGAGGGCTCATGCCCTGAAAGAGCGGCGGACCTTGAAAACTGTATTGTGTGAAGTCCGTATTAGCGAAAAGTAGAATTTTCCCCCACTGATTTTCTAACAGAGACATGATCGACACTAATGATTTCGCCGCGTATAAGACGAAAAATGAAGTCACAAGTGCAATCAGACTGTTTCTAAACAAACTTGAGCACAGAAAAGCAAAGCTTGCCATCATGACCACTTCCACCCACTGTGATCCAATCACAGCAAATGTGTGCAGAAATAACCGCCCAGTGCTTTCATCAAAATCAGTACCAAAGAAAATAAGGCCAAAAAGAAAAGCGAACACATAATAAAAAACAAACAGGTAAAGGACCATCAGCACAAGAGTGATGTATTTTGACAAGAAAATATGAAGCCTTGTCTTCGGCCGAATCAACAAGAACTTGATGGTTCTTTTTTGAAACTCTGTTGAGATCAATGTGGCGCCAATCACGACAGCGAACACTTGTAAAATAAACACAACATTCGTGGAATAAGCAAAATAGTTCGCGACTGTATCTTGCCCGCCAAGCCCGGAAATGACTCGTTTTAATGCTAGTGCCATCGTCAATTGAAAGACAACAATCAGTCCAAGTGCAATGAATGTGATCTTTTGTCTCGTGATTTTTTTATGTTCATTCTTGATGAGTTGAAGCATCTGCCGTCCCGCCTTCCGTCCATTTCATAAAGGCCTCTTCAATTGATTGTTTTTGAGGCGTCATTTCAAGTACATCAAATTCTGCTAAGACAAGCTGTTTATTCAGCTCCGGCACACGGTCTTTTTTCAGTTGAACCAGCACATGCTGCTCCCTTTGTTCATATGTATATCCTTGCGTCTCTAGCCATGAAACTGCCTTTTCTACTGGCTGAATATTCATCAGCACCTGCTCTTTTCCTTCCATGTCGCGAAGGTTTGTATTGGCTTTGATCTGTCCTTTTTGGATGATGATCATGCGGTCACAAAGCTCTTCTACTTCATGCAAAAGATGTGTAGCAAATAACACAGAGACACCTTCTTCTTGTACAAGCATTTGCAAGTGCTCTCGAAACTCCTTCATTCCTGCGGGATCAAGCCCATTTGTTGGTTCATCTAAAATGAGCAGATTGGGCTTATGCAAAATGGCTTGTGCAATTCCGAGCCTTTGTTTCATCCCTAGTGAATACGTTTTGACCTTCTGGTGAATGGCGTGCTCCAGACGAACTCTTTTTACCACTTCAAAAATGCGCTCTTCTGAAACTCCATCATGCATAGACGCATACAGCTCAAGGTTTTCAAAACCTGTTAAATATGAATAAAATTCCGGATTTTCTATGATCGCCCCAACAGATGACATCGCCTTTAGATGATCATCATCTTGAGAATATCCATTAATGATGATCCGGCCGTTGTTTTTTTTCATCAAGCCAACAATCAATCGAATCAAGGTCGTTTTTCCAGACCCATTTGGTCCAAGTAAACCGACAATTTCCCCTTGCCTAATGTCCATCGAAATATGTTGCAAAATTTGATGCCGGCCAATTTGTTTATCGACGTTCTCTATGTGTAGAACAGCAGACTGCAAAGTGGTTCCTCCTTCTGATGTAAAACCTATGGCGGCAGTTACGGCCGCTCATCCTGTAAAAAGTATATCACGCTAGACAAGCCGTTCCACGAAAAAAAGGGCTGATCCAGTCAGCCCTTCTTGTTGTTACAGTGATAAATTAGGTGTTGGTGCTTCCTTCTCATGTTTCTTCTCGGTTTCAGAAACAATCACCGCACATGCTGCGTCACCTGTAATATTGACCACGGTTCTAGCCATGTCTAATAAGCGGTCTATGCCAAGGATCAGCGCAATGCCCTCAACTGGAAGATTCACGGAATTTAAAACCATGGCTAGCATGATGAGCCCTACCCCTGGGACACCTGCTGTGCCAATACTTGCTAGTACTGCCGTTAAGACAACTGTCAGCATTTGAACAAGGGTTAATTCAACTCCATACACTTGTGCGATAAAAATAGTCGCAACCCCTTGCATGATCGCTGTACCATCCATATTAATGGTCGCACCTAGCGGCTGCACAAAGCTTGAAATAGGTTCTGGCACCTTTAAGCGCTTTTGAGCTGTTTCCATCGATACTGGCAGCACTGCGTTACTGCTTGATGTACTAAATGCCACAACCATCGCTGGAGAAAATCCTTTGAAGAATGCCATTGGATTTCGTTTAGCTAATAGGGCAACGGTTGACCCATAGGTCAGGAAGAAATGCAAGATCAGCGCAATTAAGACGACTGAGAAGTAAAGTCCCATCGCTTTCATAGCATCGAGCCCCTGACTGCCAATCGCCGTTGCGATCAAACCGAATGTCCCGTACGGTGCGAATTTCATCACAACACCGACAAGATACATCATTAATTCATTTCCTTGTTCAAACAGCTTCAGCAAACCTTCTGTTTTTTTACCGAGCAAGGCAATGCCAAGACCCAAAAATACACAGAAGACGATAATTTGAAGCATATTTCCTTCAACTAGAGATTGGACTGGATTGGTTGGAATAATATTGAGTAGTGTGTCTGCCATTGATGGGGCTTCCTTAGCGGAATATTCTGCCGCTTTCGTATCAAAATTGCCAAATGCGCCTGGCTTAATAAGTAAGGCCAATGAAATGCCAATAATGATGGCAAAAGTCGTAGTGAGTAGAAAGTAAGTAATGGTTTTTACGCCGATTCTGCCAAGTTTTTTCGGATCGCCAAGGCCTGCTACACCAAGTGTGATCGAAAAGAAGACAATCGGTACAACTAACATTTTAATCAGGTTTAAGAAGATTTGACCTAGAGGTGTAAATAGATAAGGGTCTAACACTTTGAATACATTTGGAGCAAAAATGTTGAGCAGTAGTCCTGTGATTGCACCTACAATTAAAGCAATAATAATTTTCGTCGCAAGCTTCAATAAAATCTCCCCTTCCTCGTCAAAAAGGCCCACGAGAGAGTCTTCTCGTGGGCCTGCGTGTCCATACGTGTACCACTGTCTACTCTCTTCACGCTGATGAGGTTAGCTGACGGGTTAGGACGAAGAGATGTCCTTTTTTCTTAAATAAGAAAAATTCACCCCAAAAACTTGGGTCCCCCATTCCTTTAGAAGGATTAAGCGTGTGGTAATATGATATTTTCATACTATTTATACCTTATTTTTAGAAAATTGTAAACAGGTTCATATGAACTTTTTAATTACTTTCTTCCTTATTTGTGACCTCCAAGATATCTAAGATAAACACAAAGATTGGGATGCCGATAATTAGTCCCCAAATGCCAATATAGTGTTCAGAAAAGATCAGGACAATAAACGTGAAGAAAATAGGGAGCTCTGTTTTAGCTGACATGAGCTTCGGATTTAAGAAGTAGGCTTCAATGGCATGGATGATCACGATCACCAGCACAATATATAGGACGTACATTCCGCCTCCAAGTGTATACGCAATGATGCTGAGTGGAACGAGGGAGATGACCACACCCGCTACCGGAATTAAACCTAACAAGAAGACCATGACCGCTAATCCAAATAATTGCGGGAAGCCCATAATGCCAAGCGCAATTGTCGTTAAGACACAGTTAACTGTTGCAATGATGAACTGTGCTTCAAGTACCTTACCAAATGTTCTGGAAAACTTACGTCCAAAGAAGGCAATTTCATGATAGAACACGGAGATTTTACTCGTTTTGAACTTATTCATGAATTGAATGAGGCGTTCCTTTTCGAACAGGAAGAACATGCTTAATATTAAGGACATAATGACCTGGATACTGAACGTGCTGAAATCTGTTAAGTATGTATAGAGGAAATTAAACCCTTTCTCGAAGAAAGAAGATATTTTGAAATCTCCGAACACATTGGTGACGACGTCAAAGAAGGGTAAATCTTGTGGATGATCTGCAATCTTTTTCCCTAAATGAAATAACTGTTCCACCTGTTTAGCAATGATGGGCACAAACACAAAGCCGCCAAACGTCAATCCACCAGCCAGAAGGATGTACAAAATGGTGATGACTGATTTCTGTCCTATTTTCAGGAAGCGATTTAAAAAGCCTCTTATGACCTCTTCTAACCGATTCATTAAAAAGGTGAAAATGAAGGTCAAAAGGATTAAATTCATCATTCCTCTTAATAGATATAATGCTGTGGCTAATACTACAAATACTGAAAACCTCTTGACACCAGGTTTTTCGAACAATTTAAAAAATGCCGCCATACGTTACACACCTGCCAGGACTAAAGTCTATTTTTCGTTGGATCTCATATTCATTATATCGGATCTTTCTGTAAATTATATAACAAAAGGTCAATGAGGTCTTACGATTCGTCCTAAATTTATCAAGCTTTTATGTTTTTTCTTTTTTACACAAGAAAAAACCGAACCCCATGTAGAACATAAGGTTTCGGTTTTTGGATGTTTTTATACTAAACAGCCTGCTTGATATTTCGCATTTCCTGTAGCGCTGTTTTACTCTTCGCTTCGTCAAATTCCCCTTCACTTTTCGCTACAACAATTGTAGCAATTCCATTTCCAATCAGGTTCGTAATCGCTCTTCCTTCACTCATGAAACGGTCGACCCCTAATAGCAGTGCAAGACCTTCTAGCGGGATAACCTGAAGTGCAGCAAGTGTAGAAGCCAGCACGATAAATCCGCTTCCTGTGACTCCAGCTGCTCCCTTTGATGTGAGCATCAGAACAAGGATGATCGTGATTTGCTGTCCGATGGATAGGTCCACCCCAAACACTTGCGCTAAGAAGACCACGGCCATGGACAAGTAGATTGAGGTTCCATCTAAGTTAAAGGAATAGCCTGTCGGGATGACAAGTCCAACAACCGACTTAGAGCACCCGTAGCGTTCCATTTTATCCATCATTCTTGGCAGGACAGATTCTGAAGAACTTGTGCCAAGAACAATTAAAATTTCATCCTTGATAAAACGGAGATAACCGAACAGGCTGAAGCCATACATTTTACAAATGATGTTCAGCACGACGAAAATAAACAAGAACATCGTCATATAAACGGAAAGCATTAGACTAGCCAGTGGTTTAATTGAAGCTAAACCGAAGTGTCCGATTGTATAAGCCATTGCTCCAAATGCCCCTAATGGCGCGGCACGCATGATGTAACCAATGATTTTAAAGAAGACAAGCGACAGCTTATCAAGCCATTCGATGATGCCTTTCCCCTTCTCGCCAAGTGCAGCGAGCGCAACACCGAATAAAATAGAGAAGAATAAGACCTGTAAAATATCTCCCTTTGCAAAGGCATCTACCATGTTAGATGGCACAATGTGTGTGACAAACTCCATCCAGTCGATACCCTGTCCCCCATTTTGGGTATATTGCGAGACATCCCCTTTTTCAAGCTTACTATAGTCAAGACCCGCTCCTGGCTTCATGATATTGACCACAAACAGTCCGATGACAAGCGCAAGCGTCGTCACAACTTCAAAATAGATAAAAGCTTTTCCCCCAACTTTTCCAACCTTTTTCATATCCCCCATCTTGGCAATTCCAAGAACAATGGTTAAGAAAATAATGGGTGCAATGACCATTTTCACTGCATTAATAAATGTGTCACCAAGCGGCTTCATTTCTTTCCCGACGTTTGGCCAAACCATCCCAACAATGATCCCGATAATGACAGCTGCAACGACCTGAAATGTCAGGTTCTTCAATAGCCTCTTCATAAAAAATCAACTCCCTCACCCTTTGATGTAAACGCTTAACTTTTATCTGTAGATAAATGATAGCGATTTCATCAAAGGCTGTGAAGCTTATGGACATATCGTACATTTTGGTCTTTTTGGTCTCTTAGTCAGAATGTACGATATATTTGTTCACAGGGCGTCCGACCCCGCCATATTGCATATCTAATTTCAGCTCGCCTTCTTTCACGAGGAAGTCTAAATAACGGCGTGCCGTGACACGTGCAATCCCAAGTGCATTGGCAACTTCCTCTGCAGACTGCGCTCCGTCTTGCAGACGCATATAGGCTTTAATTTCATTCATCGTATGCACATTCAGCCCCTTAGGAAGCCATGTCTCTTCCTGCTTAACTGCAGGCTTTCGTATGATATCATCGAGCATCTCTTGAGAAAATTCTGCTGCGGTACGAATTTTTGATTTGAACGCTTTATAGCTTTCAAGAGATTCTTTCATCCGTTCGAACTTAAATGGCTTAATGATATAATCTCGGGCACCATTTTGAAGCATGGTGCCGATCGTCTCTTTGTCCTTTGCTGCCGAAATCACAATCACATCCACCTGCATCTTTTGCTTTCTGATGTCTTGCAGTGTTTTGACGCCATCTTTTTTAGGCATATACACATCGAGCACCACAAGATCTGGGCGAATGTCTTTGATGAGCTGGATGCCCTGCTCACCATTTCCTGCTACAGCCGCAACTTGAAAGCCAGGGACACTCTTAATGAACTCTTTATTGACTTCTTGCACCATCGGGTCATCTTCAATTAATAGCACCTTAATCTGAGTCATCTGTCTCTCTCCTCTATTGTCATTGGGAATTCGATTGAGAAGGTGGTACCAATGCCGATGCTTGATGTGACTTCTACATTTCCCATTCCTTTGTCGATAATCGTTTTTACAATATACAGCCCGTAGCCTGTTCCGCCTTCTTTACCGTGAGTAAAGCCTTTGTCGAAAATATGAGGAATCATGTCCTCTTCTATTCCAGAACCATAATCTTCAATTAAGATCGCGAGGACATCCTCTGTTTGATCAATACTAATAGAAATGAGTTTTGTGTCTCTTTCTACAGTATCATACGCGGCAAAGGCGTTCTCGATCAGGTTGCCAAGCAGCTTCGTCATATCATGCTGATCCAGCCGCTCTGGAAAATCGCGCAGACTGCTATTTTCATCTACTTCAACCTTTATGCCTAGCTCCTTGCCCCTTCTTATCTTGCTCATCAATAAACCAGCAACTGCATCATGCTGTATTACACGGTGGAGAAAGTCCGTCACATGCTCCTGTTCTTCGGTCGTTTGGAACGCTAAATCGAGCGCTTGATCGGCTTTCCCCAGCTGAATTAAACCCGCAATTGTATGAAGCTTATTCATATGTTCATGATTTTGCACCCGCAGGCCATCAACAAAGTTCTTCACCCCGGTTAATTCTTCCGCCAATTTGGCCGCCTCTGTCCGGTCCTGAAAAATCGCAACCGCTCCGATGATTTTCTTTTTCATCACAATCGGAATTCGGCTGCTCATGATCCGCTTTCCGCTCATATGAATTTCTTCATTGTAGACGGGTTCTGCGCGGTCAATGATTTCTGGAAGCCTTGTATCTGACAGCACATCCCAAATATTTCGGCCCACTACATCACCTGTCACGCTGAAAATTTGCTTTGCTTTTTCATTAAAAATGGTGATCATGTGCTGGTTATCAATGGCAATGACCCCTTCATTAATTGAATGAAAAGTAGCGGTGCGTTCCTCTAGCATTCTGACAATCTCATGCGGCTCCAGCTTAAACATTTGCTGTTTAATATGACGGGCGAGCAAAAATGAACCGACAAGCCCGAAGCTGAGCGTGAGCAGAAGGATCATGAGGATATCCTGCTTCATTTCTCCTAATATATCTGCCATACTCGGCAATGTTCTTCCGACTAGTACAACCCCTGTTTGGTTAAATTTTTCATCCTTTACTGGATAAAAAGCTCTAATGGCTGTGCCAAGCTCTCCCTGTGCTTCTGAGAAATAGATATGCTCTGCAAAGGCAGGTTCTTCATCTGTCCCCTCAGAGCGCTGGCCAATCCTTGTTTTCACTGGATGTGTCAATCGCACGTGATCCATATCCATGACAACAATGTAGTCAGCATCTTGGATAATCCGAATCTCTTCAATGGCATGCTGCAACCGCGCACGCTCCTTTGTCTGATCATCCAATGCCTGCTTTACCTCATTCATCTCAGCTACTGTTCTTGCCGTGTTCATGAGCCTTTTTCGAAGTTCTCGTTCCTCTGTTTGCTGAATTCCCCCGACCAGAACAATTCCTCCGATTAAAAGGGCAAAAATGACAACGAAATATGTGAGGATGGTGAGCTTCCATCTAATAGATAATTGTTGTAATTTCAGTCGATTTCTCATCATTTTTTCACCTGTATCTTTACGAATTCTTCCTCTGTCAAGTATCCTTGACATAAGGGGGATCTGACGCATGAAGAATTTACTCGCCTATACGCTATTGCTCATCATCGGTTTTGTAACCGCTTTATACTTTGGCTTTTATCATATGATGCCTAAATCAGCGACGACCTTCGACGATGAACAGACAGGGCTGAAGGATCAGCTTGTGTTCAAATTCAGCCATGTTGTCGCAGATAATACCCCAAAAGGGCTGGCTGCAAAGAAATTTGCTGAGCTTGTTCATGAAAAATCCGACGGCAGGATCAGCATACAAATCTTTTCAAACGGGAGTCTTTATTCTGATATCGAAGAAATTAATGCACTAAAAGAGAATCAAGTTCAATTTATTGCTCCGTCTACGTCAAAGCTCGGCATGCTGTCCCCTGAATGGCTGGCACTTGATCTGCCCTTTGCCTTTTCTAACTACGATGCTGTCCAAGAAGGGTTACATGGTGCGATTGGACAGAGACTGTTCGGCACACTGCAAAAAGACGGACTAAAGGGAATGGCCTACTGGACAAATGGCTTTAAGCAAATCACATCGAATAAAGGCCCAATCAAGCAGCCTAGTGATTTAAAAAAGCAATCTCTCCGTATTATGCAAAGTGACATGATTGAAAAGCAATTCAAGCTTCTTGGTGCAAAACCCTATCAGGAATCGTTTAATTCAACGTTTCAGCTGCTAGAAACAAAAAAAGTAGACGGTGAAGAAAATACAATTTCAAATATTTATTCAAAAAAATTCTATCATATACAAGACTATATGACGATCAGTAATCACGGGTATTTAGGGTATGTCGTCTTAACAGATCAATCCTTTTTTGATCGTCAAACACCTGAGACGAAGCGAATTTTACTCGAAGCGATGGAAGAAACAACGGCATGGAACGAAAAACATGCCGAACAAATGAACAAGGATCAGCTGGAGGATATTAAACGCGAATCTCCAATTGCCATACACGAATTAACACCAGCAGAGCGGCAAAAATGGATGAAGGCACTCGATCCTTTGTATGATGAAGCAGAAAGGATCATCGGTTCCACCTTGATCAAACAAATCCGCGAGCTCCGGGCACGCTATGAATATTCTCCGATTCAAGCGTTTGAAGAAGATGCTGAGGCCAAATAAAAAATCCCTTTAGAGAGGGATTTTTTTATGCGCCGGAGTCACGCTGTTCTTGCTGAGCGAGCTCCTCTAATCTTGATAATATTCTGCGCTTTCGATATTGCATGATGCCTGTTTCAGCTATTCCTTTTAACTGTGAGCGGTTGGACGCTGCACCAAACAAAATCCCCGCAATTGGAACAAGTTGAAACAGCTTCTTCCAACCAAACGAATCACGGTAGTTATATACGACCTCACGCCATCCTTGAATTTGAGAGATCATGTTTTCGTGCTTCCCTTCTGATGCATGATAGCTCTTCAGCTCTTTTAATATTGATTTTTTCCCAACAACGTCAGCAGAATTCAGCTGTAAACATTTAATGATAAAGACTCGTTCTTCTTTATTTTTCGGATCATAGCCATAGGTGACGGCGATATCCTGTAATGTTTTTAAAGAGAGACCGAGGACAGCCGGAATATCTGCCGCTAATGTAAACAAACCTCCGACACCTGTTGTCGCACCTTGCACAGTGGCGAGGTTTGTTCGATTTTTCCCCATCTGATCACTAATGGCATCCATGACCTCGATCGGAGCCGCCTCAATATCTTCAATACGCTGAATCGATTCATCGGCACATTTCTTTTGAAATTGATGAATAATGCCTTTCTCTGACGTCAAATAGACACCGCCTGATTGAATGTAGTGCCCCATCTCATCTAATAACACACCGATTTTCTTTTGAATAAAGGCAGGGGTCAGCTTGTCCAGCATTTGAAATGGAAGCCGGCTGAGTTTCTCCCAAAACCATACCTTTTGCTGGTCTTTCTCCCACTTTTCAATCTCTTTTAATTGTGCTTTTAGCCACTCTCTTTCCTCCATGCCATTTGCCTCCTTAGATGCCGTTCAAGTATATGTCTGTTATTATACACAATCCTTGTCCATCATACGTATCGAACATTGAAGCGGTTCCGAAAGGTTTTAATTCCTTTTAAAACGGTTATTGCTTAGTAAACAAACAAAAGAGGAGTGATCAACATGTTAGGATTTTTGATTTCATTAGTTGTGGCGATTGTCATTGGTCTCATTGGGAGTGCACTCGCTGGAGGCAGTGTACCAGGAGGCTGGATCGGTTCAATGATTGCCGGGCTTGCAGGTGCTTGGATTGGTCATGGATTACTTGGAACGTGGGGTCCTAGTCTGGCAGGATTTGCGATCATTCCAGCGATCTTAGGAGCAGCCATTTTTGTCATTATTTTAAGCTTGATCTTCCGCAGCGTTGGATCAAGGGTTTCTTAAAAAACGATACAAAAGAAGAGGAAGCAGAGGATGCACCGCCTAAGATAAGAGGCGGTGCTTTTTATGTTTTGATTGACAAGGTATCTATTTTTTTCACTTACATATGATAAACAAACCTATTAGTTCAGATAGTTGACTTTTCATGAAGATGGGCATATGATGATTAAAAATTGCATCGAGGAAACTTTTTGTGCCAAAGCAAAACTTTGTAGAATCTAGGTGATGACATATGACAAACAAATACATCGAGGCACAAGCCCACATGTCAGTGGCAGCGGAGCGTGCACTTGAAGGAAAGGTGAAGGGTTTTAGAAGGCTCCTTCCTTTTCTCGGGCCTGCTTTTATCGCAGCCATTGCCTATATTGATCCAGGAAACTTTGCGACCAACATTGCGGCTGGCTCGAAATATGGCTACCTTCTGTTATGGGTCATTCTCATATCCAATCTCATGGCCTTACTCATCCAGTCTTTGTCTGCAAAGCTTGGAATCGCAACAGGGAAAAATTTACCTGAAATTGCTCGAGAAGAGTTTCCAAAACCAGTCTCGATCGGTTTATGGATTCAGGGCGAACTCGTCATTATCGCCACAGATTTAGCCGAATTTATCGGGGCTGCCCTTGGTTTATACTTACTCTTTCGTATCCCGCTGCTTGAAGCATCGATTATTGCAGCGATCGGTTCTTTTGCCATTTTAGAACTCCAAAGACGAGGTTATCGAGCGTTAGAAGCAGGAATTACCGGCATGCTGTTTGTTGTCGTGATTGCTTTCGCTGTACAAACCTTTGTCGCCAAACCTGATCTTGCAAGTGTCGCCGGTGGACTGTTCATTCCAAGGTTTGAAGGGACAGACAGCGTACTGCTTGCCGCTGGTATTTTAGGCGCTACGGTGATGCCGCATGCGATCTATCTCCATTCAGCCTTAACGCAAAGAAGAGTCGTCGGCAGAACGGAAAAAGAGAAAAAGCTGATTTTTCGTTTTGAGTTTTTAGACATCCTCATTGCGATGATCGTTGCTGGCGCCATCAATGCCAGCATGTTGATTGTAGCAGCTGCTTTATTTTTTAAAAATGGTCTTTTTGTTGAGGATTTAGATGTAGCATTTCAGCATTTTGGCACTCTCGCAGGTCCTGTATCAGCGATCTTATTTGGTGTAGGTCTGCTTGTAGCCGGACTTTCCAGTTCTTCTGTCGGTACACTGTCAGGCGATATTATCATGCAAGGTTTTATTCAGTACCGAATTCCGCTGTATGTCCGCCGGCTTATTACCATCATTCCCCCTATTGCGATCATTGCATCTGGGGTCAATCCGACATCTGCGCTTGTGATGAGTCAAGTGGTCTTATCCTTTGGCATTGCGTTTGCTTTAATTCCGCTCATTTTGTTTACAAGTAAAAAACGAATTATGGGCGATTTGACGAATGCTCGCTGGGTGACAGGAATATCTTGGGTGATAGCAGCTCTTGTTGTCGCACTTAATCTGTTTTTAATTGTGGATACGTTTATGTAAAAGACAGTGATCATGCTGTCTTTTATATCGGGTTGTGGTAGAATTTCCCTTGAAAGGATGTGATCACATGTTTTTTTATCAGGATCAAGATCTATCCATGCGGCTACTTGAACCAAGAGACGCGAGAAGTCTGTATCTGCTCATCCAACGCTCAAGAGAGCACTTACGTGAATGGATGCTATGGGTCGATTCGACGCAGACAGAAGAAGATAGCATGGCGTTTATTCAAGGTGCCATGCAACAAACTTTGCAAAACAATGGTTTTCAGGCTGGAATCTGGTCACATGGAGAACTCGTTGGTATCATTGGCACCCACCAAATTCATTGGATTAATCGGACGGTTTCCATTGGCTATTGGCTCGGGGAAGGCTATCAAGGAAAAGGCATCATGACAAAAGCATGCAAAGCGGTCATTCACTATTTATTTGAAGAGTGCGGTCTGCACCGCATTGAAATCAGGGCCGCTGTTGATAATCAAAAAAGCAGACGCATCGCAGAGCGTTTATCTTTTTCACTTGAAGGCATATTAAGACAATGTGAATGGCTGGGCGACCACTTTGCCGATCACTGTGTGTACGCACTTTTACAGCCTGAATATATGAAACAAAAAACGAGTTCGATCAATCAGCCCACTTAATTGTGTCGATTGCATGAACTATTTTACAAAGTGAAGCTTTGTAGTATCCGTTGTGATTGGCATCTGATAAAATAGAAGGAAAAAATCGAGGTATGATGTATGTCTCTTATTATTTTATTTTACTTATGGATTGTCCCTTTATTATTTGGCATTTTCTTCTCATTCCTAACAAAGAAAGCCACATACAAACGCCGCTTTGTCCCATCATATAGCATGGCAGGACTCAGCATCGTGTTTCTCATTCTGGCACTCGTCTTTTCAGCCAGTCATTTTCTATTCATTTGCGGTATGTTCCTATTCGCCACTACACTTGTCGGCACAGGCATCCCGTTATTTTTAGCCTTTACCAAAACACCTTCATAAACAAAACCACCTTTTCGCGATGGAAAGGTGGTTTCTTTTTTTACTGCTGAGGCATTCGATAGGTCATCGTACCATTTGGGTTTTTTTCAATTACTTTCACAATGTCTTGAAGGATCTCTGACGCTCGATCGCTTGAGTCATACTTGCCGAGCGTCTTGACCCAAGAATCACTGCCTGCGATAAACCCTTCAATCTTTTTACCGGTTACTGTGACTTCGTGAACATTGACGAAACTTTGTTCGTTTTGTGTGAAAATCCATAGCATGGTTTATTCCCCTTTTTTTGTGGTGATTGGGTTTCGATAGTGTCATTTTCTAAATCTTAAAAAATGAGCACTTCACATTTCACCCTTTTTTGTTAATAACTCATTTCGAATAATGCGTGTCTCGATATCTGCATATCTTACAGGTATCGGCAGTCGACTATTTTTATCAATAAGTTTCATCACAATTTTTGTAGTTGTATCTAAATCAATCCAGTTACCACATGAAATAAAAATGGGCTTAACATTCATTCTGGTTCGAAGTACTCGACCATAAATTTCATCATCTATAATAATATCTGTGTATGCATTCTCTTTATTTTGGGGTAGGGTATAATCTATTCCTTTGATTTTCAAATAGCTTTTTGCTACACCAATGGTAGGCTTCTTTAAGAAAAATGATGCCTGTGTAGCAATACCCATATGTCTATCATGTAAGTAACCATTTCCATCAAACATATAGATATCTACTTGTTTCGTCAGCTTTTTTGCTGCATCTTTAATTAAAGGCAATTCACGAAAAGCAAGAAATCCGGATATATAAGGAACCTTTATTTCTCCATAACTATTCACTTTTTCAATTACTTGTTTTTCTGTCAAATCATATACAACTATGCAACAAACACCTTTCGATTTTCCATTTGTTTCAAAATAAGAAACATCTACCCCTGCGATAAACCGTATGTTTTCTAACTGGAAATTATTTTCCAATTTAACTTTAGGCAA
Source organism: Bacillus sp. 22483 (assembly GCF_052044605.1). Taxonomy (NCBI): domain Bacteria; kingdom Bacillati; phylum Bacillota; class Bacilli; order Caryophanales; family Bacillaceae; genus Bacillus; species Bacillus sp. 22483. The sequence goes on from NZ_JBQENU010000015.1 coordinate 83,325, forward strand.
GAGAGCTTTTTGTTCATTTTTAAATTTTTCTATTAAATGATCTATTTTATCATTATCCAGATTAACCATATATCACTTTATCCTTATTAATCGTTGAATTTTTCGACGTATTTTAAATCAGATTCATCAGGTTCTGCTTTTTGCTCTACAATATTTCCGTTTTCATCGTATTTTATATAAGTCATTTCTCGACCAGCAATATATTCAGATTCATACTTTCTATTTCCATTCTCAAAAAACTCGACTTGATATCCATCTGCAGCACTTTTATTCATATTACCTATTTTTTTCACATTTCCATTTGAGTAAAATTCAACACACTTTCCCTGCTTAACACCTTGCTCTACATAGAAATAACTTTCGATATTTCCATTTTCGTATTTATCATAAGCTAAGCCCGTAAATAGTTTTTCGTTACCATCCGGGGTATATTCCACTATTGCTAGTTCGTAAGGACCCCCATACTCTAAATGTTCTTCAAACTCCGTACCATTTTCTAAAATAAAATCCTTTTGTAATATATCATTTAACATTTTTAGGAACCTCCGTGATAATTTTAGATCCATCCGTAAGATAAGCACAATGTGGACATCGTGGAAACATCATCCCAGCCGGTTTCACTCTACTTTGACCGGTCCTAACTACATTCAAAATAAAATTATCTAAACTAGCACCTGGGTTTTCCTTTAAGGCCTTATTCAAGGCAATCACTTCAGCATGTGATCCCGCACCTTTTGTAAATGCATATGAATCTATAACCTCTTTTGGCATTTTATCATATTTGTTTTTTATTAAGGGATGAAAATCTGGTAACTTTCCATCATAATCATTTATTGCATAAGAATATTTCCCAGTTTGTTTATCATAAACTCCAGCAAAAGCAGGTCCCATTTTCTTCTTACTAATACCAGTATCTTTTAATTTATTTAGCTCTTTCATCGTTTCACCGCGCAAATTGATTCTTTCATTTAACTCTTTAGAACTGATTGTTCCATATTTATTTCTTAAATAATCTATACGTTTTCCACTCTCTACAGCACCCATCTTCCCATGAAATCCTTTCGCCCCAAACGGCAAAAGCATCCCCAAAGCCGCATTCATACTCGCTTCCTGCTGTTCTTTCGAGACTTTATTTCCAAACATATCTCGACCCGTAATCGCTTCGCTGAAGCCGTTGGTCGCGGTGAGTCCATATAAGCCTTTTTGTGATGTTTTCAACGCATCGAAAGACTTCTGTGATGTCTTGTAAATGTCGACTGCTCTTACTGCGGCTGACGCGGCTTGAGTCGTTTTATAGACGGCTTTTCCGCCTTTGAAAATGCGTCCTGCCCAGCCGACAATCGGGATGTATCCTGCTGCTGCCATGCCGCCTGCGGCGACTCGCTGGCCTGCGGTGAGTTCTTCACCTGTGATCGGATCGACACCTGTTGCGGCACGTTTTGCATCGTTCACGCCTGTCAGCTCATTAACGATATTCCCACCGTAATCAAGGGCTTTTTCA